>NZ_JBITTH010000014.1:0-234706 GCF_044541755.1 Streptomyces sp. NPDC085524 | reverse complement strand
CCGTCCTCGGTGGCGAACCGGTCCAGGAAGAGGCGGGGCGTGCCCGAAGTGCCGTCGGGGCAGGGCCAGAAGACGCCCTGTTCGGCCTCGATGCGTGCGTAGTCGATGCCCGAGTAGTCCGCCGGGCCGCCCGCCGAGGCGCGGCGCAGTTCGTCGAACACCTCCTCGGGTTCGGTCGGGAACCCCTTCTCCACGCCCAGCCGGGCGGCGAGTTCGTGCAGGACGTACAGGTCGGTGCGGACTCCCGGCGGCGGGGTGAGGGCGCGGCGCCGGAGCAGCACGCGGCCTTCCAGGTTGGTGGTGGTACCGGTCTCCTCCGCCCACTGGGTGACGGGGAGGACCACGTCCGCGAGGGCGGCCGTCTCGGAGAGGACCACGTCGGCGACGGCGAGGAAGCCGAGGGAGCGGATGCGGTCCTCGATGTGGGCGGCGCGGGGGGCGGAGACCACCGGGTTGGACCCCATGAGGAGCAGGGCCTTCACGTCCGTGCCGAGGGCGTCGAGGAGTTCGTACGCGCTGCGGCCCGGGCCGGGGAGGTCGGCGGGGTCGATGCCCCAGACCCCGGCGACGTGCTCGCGGGCCGCCGGGTCGGTCAGCTTGCGGTAGCCGGGGAGCTGGTCGGCCTTCTGGCCGTGCTCGCGGCCGCCCTGGCCGTTGCCCTGGCCGGTGAGGCAGCCGTAGCCGGACAGCGGGCGGCCGGCCCGGCCGGTGGCCAGGCACAGGTTGATCCAGGCGCCGACGGTGTCGGTGCCCTTGGACTGCTGTTCCGGGCCGCGGGCGGTGAGGACCATGGCGGATTCCGGGGCGCAGAAGAGCTCCACCGCCTCGCGGAGCTTCGGGACCGCCACCCCCGTGATGCGTTCGACCAGCTCGGGCCAGTGGGCCATCGCGGCGGCCCGGGCCTCCTCCCAGCCGGTGGTGCGGCCGGCGATGAACTCCTCGTCGGTGCGGCCCTCGGCGACGATCAGGTGCAGCAGGCCCAGGGCGAGCGCGAGGTCGGTGCCGGGGCGGGGGGCCAGGTGCAGGTCGGCCTGCTCGGCGGTGCGGGTGCGGCGGGGGTCGATGACGATCAGGGTGCCGCCGTTGGCCTTGAGCTCGGTGAGGTAGCGCAGGGCGGGCGGCATGGTCTCGGCCAGGTTGGAGCCGACGAGGATCACGCAGCCGGTGCGGGGGATGTCCTCGAGCGGGAAGGGCAGCCCGCGGTCGAGCCCGAAGGCCCGCTGGTGCGCGGCGGCGGCCGAGGACATGCAGAAGCGGCCGTTGTAGTCGATCTGCGAGGTGCGCAGGGCCACGCGGGCGAACTTGCCGAGCGCGTACGCCTTCTCGTTGGTGAGCCCGCCGCCGCCGAAGACGCCGACGGCGTCGGGCCCGTGCGTGCGGCCCGTGCGGGCGAGGCCCTCGGCGACGGCGGTGAGGGCCTCCTCCCAGGTGGCCGGTTCGAGCTGCCCGGCGTGGGTGCGGACGAGCGGCTCGGTCAGGCGCACCCGGGAGGAGAGCACGGCGGGGGCGGTACGGCCCTTGCCGCAGAGCGCACCCCGGTTGACGGGGAAGTCGGCCCGCTCCTCCACCGTCACGCCCGCGCCGCCCGGCTCGGGGCGGAGGTTCATGCCGCACTGCAGGGCGCAGTACGGGCAGTGCGTGGCGGTGGCTTCCTGGCTGCTGTGCATACGGACCAGGGTGCGCGGGGGGTGTTACGGCGGGGCGCGCCGCCGCGTTACGGGCGGGGGTGCGGGGGCTCAGCGCGGGCGGACCCGAGCCGTGAGGGCCGGGGCCCGAACTCCGCGCGGGTCCGGGGCGGAGCCACGAAGCCTTTCGGCCCGTCCGGCGATTGAGGGCCGGGGTCGGGGGCGGAGCCCCGGGGAACGGAGGAAGGGCGGGTAGGGGACCCCGCTCCGCGCAGCGGGCCCGGACCCGGCTACTGCCCGGTCAGGTACTTCACCGTCAGGCCGGCCGTCCAGCCGCCGTCGACCGCGAGTTCGGCCCCCGTCATGTACCCGGCGGCGTCCGAGAGCAGGAAGGCGACCGCGGCTGCGATCTCCTCGGGAACGCCGACGCGGCCCAGCGGGGCGCCGGGGTAGTTGCCGTCGCCGCTCTGGATGCCGATCGGCGCGGTCATCGGGGTCAGCGTCATGCCGGGGTGCACGGAGTTGACGCGGATCTTCGCCTCGGCCAGCTCGACCGCGCCGATCTTCGACAGGCCGCGCACGCCCCACTTGGAGGCCCCGTACCCGGCGGTCAGCGCGAGTCCGGTCAGGCCGGCGGCGGAGGAGATGTTGACGATGGAGCCGCCGCCGGTCGCGCGCAGCAGCGGGATCGCGGCCTTGATGCCGATGAACACGCCGACCAGGTTGATCTCGATCACCCGGCGGAAGTGCTCGACGCTCTCGTGCTCCAGGAACTGGCCGGCGGATATCCCGGCGTTGTTGACCAGGCCGTCGATCCGGCCGAACTCGGCGACCGCGTACTCCAGCGCCGCCGCCCAGTCGGCCTCGCTCGTCACGTCGTGCCGGATGAAGCGGGCCGCGTCGCCGAGTTCGGCGGCCGTCTCGGCGCCCTCCGCCTCCAGCACGTCGGTGATCAGCACCTTGCCGCCGCCGTCCACGACGGCCTGCGCCGCCGCGGCGCCCAGGCCGCGGGCCCCACCGGTGATGACGACGGTCTTGCCGCTCAGATCCACAACAGCCACGGTTCCGCACCTCTGATCGCATGAGACTGATCGGTATATGACTAATCGGCATAGCCGATGTCGTCGTCAGTCTGCCAGAGCGGCCAGGGCCTGCGACACCCCCTGCTCCTTCGGGCCCAGGAAGCGCGGCTCCGGCTTGAAGACCGCGTCCAGCGCCGCCTTTCCGGCCGCGAAGACCTCCCGGGTCCCGCCGTAGTACCAGGTGGAGTCGTGCTCGTCGTCCACGCCGATCCCGTACGAGTCCACGCCCGCGGTCTCGCACAGGGCGACGGCCCGCCGGATGTGGAAGCCCTGGCTGATCAGCACCGCCCGGTCGACCCCGAAGATCTTCTTGGCCCGTACGCACGAGTCCCAGGTGTCGAATCCCGCGAAGTCGCTCACGATCCGGTCGGCCGGCACGCCGTGCCCGGTCAGGTAGGTGCGCATCGCGTTCGGCTCGTCGTACTCGGTGCGGCTGTTGTCCCCGGTGACCAGGACCACCTTGACCTTGCCGGCCCGGTACAACTCGGCGGCGGCATCGAGCCGGTTGGCCAGGTAGGGCGTCGGCCTGCCGTTCCACAGGCCCGCCCCGAACACCACGGCCACCTCGCGGACCGGGGCCTGCGCCGTGGTCCCCAGCCGGTCGGCTGCGGCCGCGTGCGTCCACGCCGACGGCAGCAGCGCCAGCACGCAGCCCGCCATCACCGCCTGCACGGCCCGCCGCCGGGCCCGTACGGTACGCAGCCGCGCGGCCGCCCGGTTCCACGCGACTTTCGGCAGGCGCGGTCCGCGCATCGTCCATCCCCCAGGTTCCTCGGCAGTCGTTCCGCTGGTCAGGACGCCTCCGGTGATCGCACGGTTTCGCAAGGGCGCGGCCGGACCGCACCGGTCCGCGGCCCCCGACCGGCCCCGCGGCCGCCCTGTGAGCAGCCGGAAAACACCCGTCACCCCGGCGCAACGCATCGGCAACCTGCGGCGCGCAGGATCGGTCCATGACGGAGCCGGTGCACCCTCCCGCCATCCCGCCCCTCCCCTTCGGCAGCACGGCCGAACTGCTGACCCGGATCACCGCGCAGCTCGGCACGCAGCTCAGCGGACTGCGACCGCCCCGCGCCCGCCCCCACGGAGACCGCCCATGCAGCAGCCCATCCTCGTCGCCGTGGCCCACGGCAGCCGTGACCCGCGCGCCCTGCACACCGCCCTCGCCCTCCTCGACCGGGTCCGCGAGCTCCGGCCCCGCCTCGACGTCCGGCTCGGCCACGTCGAGCTGAACCGGCCGCTGCTCGACGACACGCTCCGCGAGGCGTCCGGCGCGGCGGTGCTCGTACCGCTGCTGCTCGGCCGGGGCCACCACGTGAAGCACGACCTGCCCGCAGCCGCCGCCCGGGCCGCGCACCTGCGCACCCGCGTCGCCGCCCCCCTCGGCCCGCATCCGCTGCTGGTCGAGGCCCTGTACGAACGCCTCGCGGAGGCCGGCTGGACCCCGCACCCCGCAGCCGCCGTCGTGCTCGCCGCGGCCGGCTCCCGCGACCCGGACTCGGCCGCCGACACCCGCCGCACCGCCGCCCTGCTCTCCGAACGCCTCGACGGGGCCCCGGTGGTGCCCGCCTACGCCTCGGCCGCCGCGCCCACCGTGCCCGACGCGGTCCGGGCGCTGGCCGCCCGCGGCCACCACCGCATCGCCGTGGCCTCGTACTTCGCCGCGCCCGGCCGGTTCGCCACCCAGTGCGCGGCGGCCGCGCCGGCCGTGGCCTCCGCGCCGCTGGGCGACCACCCGGCCCTCGCGCGCCTGCTGCTGCACCGCTACGACGAGGCCCGCGCGCTGCCCGTCACCGCCCTCCGGCCGGAACTCGTCTCCGCCTGATCCCGGTTTGTCGGACGTTCCGGTTACCGTCGATCCATGGAAGGCACCGCGCACGCCCCCGCAGACGACCAGGACGACCCCTACGACGCCTCCGCCACCGAACGCTGGGCCGCCGAGCCCGACAAACGCCCCGGGCGGACCGCCTTCCAGCGCGACCGGGCGCGGGTCCTGCACTCCGCCGCGCTGCGCCGGCTCGCCGGGAAGACCCAGGTGGTCACCCCGGGCACCCGTTCGTACGACTGGGACGCGAGCCCCCGCACCCGGCTGACGCACTCGCTGGAGTGCGCGCAGGTCGGCCGGGAGCTGGGCGCCGCGCTCGGCTGCGATCCCGATCTGGTCGAAGCCGCCTGCCTCTCCCACGACATGGGCCACCCGCCCTTCGGCCACAACGGCGAGGAGGCCCTGAACGAGTTCGCCAAGGACTGCGGCGGCTTCGAGGGGAACGCCCAGTCGCTGCGGCTGCTGACCCGGCTGGAGCCCAAGCGGTTCGTCACCGCTGCCGACGGCGGGTCCGTCAGCGTCGGCCTCAATCTCACCCGCGCCTGCCTGGACGCCGCCACCAAGTACCCGTGGGCCCGCGGCGGGCACCCCACCGATCCCGCCTCGGTGAAGTTCGGTGCGTACGAGGACGACCTGCCGGTCTTCGAGTGGCTGCGCCGCGGCGCGCCCGCGGACCGCAAGTGCTTCGAGGCCCAGGTGATGGACTGGGCCGACGACGTCGCGTACTCCGTCCACGACTTCGAGGACGGTCTGCACGCCGGCCACCTCGACCCCAACCTGCTCTTCTCCGAGCCCGAGCGGGCGACGATCTGGCAGGTGGCCATCGGGCGCTACGTCCCCGCGGACACCCCGCCGGAGGAGCTGCGCGAGGCCCTCGACCGGCTGATGGAGCAGGAGTGGTGGCCGCACGGCTACGACGGCTCGGCCGTGGCCCAGGCCCGGCTGAAGGACGCCACGAGCCAGCTCATCGGGCGCTTCTGCCTGGCCGCCGAGGGCGCGACGCGGGAGGCGTACGGCAGCGGGCGGCTGACCCGGTACGGCGCGGAGCTGGTGGTGCCCCGGGCCGCGCGCAACGAGTGCGCGGTGCTGAAGGCGGTCGCGGACCTGTACGTCATGCAGCGCGACGAGCAGGAACGGATCCGCGCCGACCAGCGCATCGTCCTGGCCGAACTCGCCGAGGCGCTCCAGGCCCGCGCGCCCGAGGGACTGGACCCGCAGTTCCGGGCGATCTTCGACGCGGCCCCGGACGAGAAGGCCAGGAAACGGGCGGTCATCGACCAGATCGCGTGTCTCACCGACGCGTCCGCCCGCTCGCTGCACGCCCGTCTCACCCGGCGCACGCGACGCGCCGAAGGGTGAGTTGATCGGGCCACTCCCCCTTCACGCGGCAGGCTCAGTGCGGGACGCTCGCATGTGGTCGCATGTGGCGCAGAGGTTATGAGGAGGCATCAGGTGGTCGACGCACATCAGACGTTCATCATCGTCGGCGCAGGGCTCGCCGGGGCCAAGGCCGCCGAAACGCTGAGGTCGGAGGGGTTCACGGGCCGGGTGATCCTGATCGGCGACGAGCGCGACCGTCCCTACGAACGGCCCCCGCTGTCCAAGGGCTACCTGCTCGGCAAGGAGGAGCGCGACAGCGTCTTCGTGCACGAGCAGTCCTGGTACGCGAGCGCCGACGTCGAGCTGCACCTGGGCCAGCCCGCGGTGCACCTGGACCGCGAGGCGAAGACCGTGCGCCTGGGCGACGGCACCCTGCTGCACTACGACAAGCTGCTGCTGGCCACCGGCTCCGAACCGCGCCGCCTGGACATCCCGGGCACGGGCCTGGCCGGGGTGCACCACCTGCGCCGGCTCACCCACGCCGACCTGCTGCGCAAGGCGCTGGCCTCCCTGGGCCGGGACAACGGCCACCTGCTGATCGCGGGCGCGGGCTGGATCGGGCTGGAGGTGGCGGCGGCCGCCCGCTCCTACGGCGCCGAGGTGACCGTGGTCGAGCCGCTGGCCACCCCGCTGCACGCGGTGCTCGGCCCGGAGATCGGCCAGTTCTTCGACGACCTGCACACCGAGCACGGGGTCCGCTTCCACTTCGGGGCGAAGCTGACGGAGATCGTCGGCCAGGACGGCATGGTGCTGGCGGCCCGTACGGACGACGGGGAGGAGCACCCGGCGCACGCGGTGCTCGCCGCGATCGGGGCGGCGCCGCGCACCGCGCTCGCCGAGACCTCCGGGCTGGCCCTGGTCGACCGGGAGCACGGCGGCGGGATCGCGGTGGACGCCTCGCTGCGCACCTCGGACCCGGACGTCTACGCGGTCGGCGACGTGGCGGCGGCGCACCACCCGGTGCTCGGGACCCGGCTGCGGGTGGAGCACTGGGCGAACGCCCTGAACGGCGGTCCGGCGGCCGCGCGGGCGATGCTGGGCCAGGAGGTCGCGTACGACCGGGTGCCCTACTTCTTCTCGGACCAGTACGACGTGGGTCTGGAGTACTCCGGGTACGCCCCGGCCGGCAGCTACGACCAGGTGCTGGTGCGCGGGGACGCGGGCAAGAGGGAGTTCATCGCGTTCTGGCTCGCGGAGGGACGCGTACTGGCCGGGATGAACGTGAACGTGTGGGACGTCACCGAGCACATCCAGGCCCTGATCAGGTCAAAGGCTCCGCTGGACCGCGAAGCCCTGGCGGACCCGTCCGTTCCGCTCGAGTCGCTGATTCCGGCCGAGGGGGCCTGACGGGATTGTCGTAACCCGGCCGTAGACTTCACGGGTGGCAGGACGGATCAATGACGACGACGTGAAGGCGGTACGGGACGCGGTCCCGATCGACGCCGTGGTCTCCGACTACCTCCAGTTGCGCAACGCGGGCGGCGGCAACCTCAAGGGCCTCTGCCCCTTCCACGACGAGAAGTCCCCGTCCTTCCAGGTCAGCCCCAGCAAGGGCCTCTACCACTGCTTCGGCTGCCAGGCCGGCGGGGACACCCTCGACTTCATCATGAAGATCGACCACCTCTCCTTCTCGGAGGCCGTCGAGCGGCTCGCCGGCCAGGCGGGCATCACCCTGCGCTACGAGGAGGGCGGGTACACCGCCGGCACCAGCGGCCGCGGCGAGCGCATCCGCCTCGTCGAGGCCCACAAGGCCGCCGCCCAGTTCTACGTGGACCAGCTCGGCAGCCCCGAGGCGGAGATCGGCCGCAAGTTCCTGGCGGAGCGCGGCTTCGACCAGGCCGCAGCCGCGCACTTCAGCGTGGGCTACAGCCCGGCCGGCTGGGACCACCTGACCCGCTTCCTGCGCGGCAAGGGCTTCACCGACAAGGAGCTGATCACCTCCGGGCTCGCCCAGGACAGCCGCAGCGGCAAGCCCATCGACCGCTTCCGCGGCCGGCTGATGTGGCCGATCCGCGACATCAGCGGCGAGGTGGTCGGCTTCGGCGCGCGCAAGCTGCGCGACGACGACAACGGCCCCAAGTACCTGAACACCCCCGAGACGGCGATCTACAAGAAGTCCCAGGTCCTCTACGGCATCGACCTCGCCAAGAAGGAGATCGCCAAGGGCTCCCGCGCGGTGGTCGTCGAGGGCTACACGGACGTGATGGCCTGCCACCTGGCCGGGGTCACCACCGCGATCGCCACCTGTGGCACGGCCTTCGGCGGCGACCACATCAAGATCCTGCGCCGGCTGCTGATGGACAACGCCACCGCCGAGGTGATCTTCACCTTCGACGGTGACGCTGCGGGCCAGAAGGCCGCCCTGCGGGCCTTCGAGGACGACCAGAAGTTCGCCGCCGAGACCTCGATCGCGATCACCCCGGGCGGGATGGACCCCTGCGACCTGCGGCTCGCCCAGGGCGACGCGGCGGTCGCCGCGCTGGTGGATTCCCGTACGCCGCTGTTCGAGTTCGCCCTGCGGCACATCGTCGCCCGGCACAACCTGGAGAACCCGGCGGGGCGTGCGGCCGCCCTGGACGAGGCGGCTCCGGTCGTCGCCAACATCAAGAACATCGCGATCCAGCACGAGTCGGCGGTCCAGCTGGCGGGCATGCTGGGCATCCGCGACGAGCAGTTCGTGGTCAAGCGGGTGGCGCAGCTGGCGCGGTGGGCGCGGGAGCGCGGGAACCAGCCCCAGCAGCAGGGCGGCCGGGGCGGCGGCCGCCGCCCGTCGTACGGGGCCGCCCCCGAGCCCGCCGCCCAGCAGGCCTCCGGGCCCGCGCTGAACCTGCGCAGCCCGGCCCACCGCACCGAGCGCGAGCTGCTGAAGCTGGCGCTGCAGCGCCCGGCCCTGGTCTCCCCGGCCTTCGACGCCTACGGGATCGACGAGTTCACCGCCCCGCCCTACGCGTCCGTGCGCCAGGCCATCCAGGACGCGGGCGGCGCCTCGCTCGGCGCCGAGGACTACCTGGCCCGGGTCCGCGAGGCCGCGCCGAACGACACCGTGCGCGCGCTGGTCACCGAGCTGGCGGTGGAGGCCATCCACGCGAAGACGGTGGACGAGATGTACGCGGGCGTCCAGCTGGTCCAGGTACGGCTGCGCGCGGTGGACCGCCGGGTGCACGAGATCCAGGGCACGCTGTCCCGGCTGGGCCCGCAGGCGCCGCCGGAGCAACTGGCCGCCGTCCAGGAGGAGCTGTGGGTGCTCCAGCAGTACGGCCAACGCCTGCGCAACCGCGGCGCGGAAGGGCTCTGAGAGCCCGCACCACCGGTCCGGTCCGTCCGGCCCCTGTCCGCCGTGCACCGCCCGTCCCCCCGACGGCGCTCCGCGCCCGCGCCTCAAACGCCGGCGAGGCTGAAACCTCCAGCCCGTCCGGCGCTTGAGGACCGGGGGTCCGGGGGCGGAGCCCGGGTCTTTCAGCCTCGCCGGCGTTTGAGGCGCGGGGTCCGGGGCGGAGCCCCGGGGAACGGTGGAAGGGCGGAGCGGGGAGCAGCTCCGCGCAGCGGCACCCCCGGGGCGGCCCGCACGCGACGGGCCACCGGGCCCGGGCGCGCGGCGGGGCACCTCCTCGGCCGTCGAACGTTTCCAGGGGCCGGAGAGGGAGAGGGCGGTTGCGTTCGACGCCCTGCGGGGGCGCCCCACCCCACACCCGACCCCGCCGGCGCGGGGTACGGGCTGCGGGGGCGCTTTGTCGCCGGGGCACGCACGGCCCGCCGGGAGCTAGCGGCGGTGGCGCCAGTCGCCCGTGGGTATCTCCGTGCCCGACTCCGCCAGCCGGCGGGCCAGCGCAGGGGCCGCCAGGTAGACCCAGGCGCGGACGGCGGTGCCGTCGGGCCGCAGGGCCTCGCAGGCGATCCGGTCGTACACGTTCCCCGGGAGGCCCGGGCCCCGGTACTCCTCGAGGTGGTCCAGCGCGGAGAGGAGCTCCCCGTACGCGCCCGGCGCCGCGGTGATCAGCTCCCCCACGACGGCCGAGCCGCGCCGCTGGACGGCGTACGGATACCCGGGGCCGTCGTACAGCGCCGCGTCCGGGAGGCTCGCGGGCTCCTCGGAGGCGGTGCGTCCGCGCAGGAACAGGTCGTGGTTGACCTCCCCCGGCCTCAGGGTCCCGTAGACGAAGAACGGGAGCGATGTCACGCGGATCTCCTTCGGGTGTGGCGCGGTGGCCCTCGGGCCGGGCCGAAAGTCCCGACTGTCCCGCGTCACTCCACCGTACGCACCGCTGTTGCACAACTTCCCGGCGCCCGTGACCCCCGCCGTCTAGCGTCGGCCCGCCATGACCTCTTCCTCCCGCCGCCTCGCCACCGCCCTGCTGGGCCTCTGCGCAGCCGTCGCCACGGGCTGCTCCGCCCCCGGTGGCCTCGGCGCCGCATCGCCCGCGCCGCCCGTGTCCATGCAGCCGCGCCCCGAGCCCCTCTGGCCCGCCGGACCGAGGCGCCCGGCGCCAAGGTGGGCCGGCGGGAGCCCGCGCCGGTGCCGCTCAAGGCCGCCCCCGCGCTGGGCGCGAAAGGGCTCCTCGGGGTGATGCGGCCGCACCTCGGGAAGGCGGAGCCGCTCCGGAGGCCGGGCCGGGCCGGTATCCGCCCGCCCGTCTTCAAGGACCTGCCGACCGGCCGTTCGGCGCTGAGCGTCTGCGCGGTGTCCGGCGGCAGGATCGTCTCCTCCTGTCGAACGAGGAGCCCTCGGGCGCCCGTGCGGCGGTGGTGCTGCCCCCGGCGCGAACCGCCCGCGGGGCGGCCGGTCACCCGGACGGGGTGGGGGTGCACGAATGGCCTCGCTGCCCTGCTGACGTGCACAAACGCGTGGCGGAGGGGCGAGTTGGACGATATCTGACGAAACATCAGCAGGCGGCTGCCAGGAGGACCGGGTTACCTCGGAGACACGACCCCGTGTCTCCAGGAGAGCCCCATGCGCCGACGTACCGCCCACGTGCTGACCGCGACCGCGCTGACCGCCGCCGCGTTCACCGGCCCGGTGGCGGGTGCGGTCGCGGCCGCGGACCTCGGCATGGTGGCCTTCGCGCCCGGGGACTTCGCGCCGCTGGAGGTGTGGCCCAAGTCCGCCGCCCCCGGGGCCACGGTCACCGTGAACACCACCGCCTGCGGCCCGGGCAGCCACGCCGAGGGCGATGCGACCACGGTGGGCGGCGGCCGGTTCAAGCTGGTCCCCACCACCCACAAGGAGGTGGTCGTGGGTCAGTTCCAGGTCGCCCGCGGCACCCGGCCGGGGAGCTACGGCATCGGGGTGACCTGCGCGGACGGCAAGTTCGCGACCGGCGACCTGGCCGTCACGGAACGCGGCCCCCAGGGCCACGTCCACACCGGGGTGGGCGGTGGCACGACCACCACCACCGACCCCGCCAAGATCGCGGCGGGAGCGGCAGTGCTGGCCGCGACCGCCGTCGGCGGTACCTGGCTCCTGCGTCGCCGGGCGAGCGGCACGCGGAGCTGACGGATGCCCACCGCGGCTCCGGCCGCGGTCCGACCGGTACCGTCCCCCGTCGCCCGCTCCGCGAGGTCCCCCCGTTCGCGGGCGGGCGACGGCCATTCACCCCGCCACGGACGCGAGGGGGTACGCATGGGTGGCGATTTCGGCGGCGGCCGTGGCCGCGGCCGGCAGCCCCGGCCCTCGGCCGGCCACCCCGGGACGGGTGGGCGCCCGCCGGGGCGGACCGTCCGCACCCCGACCCCCCGCCACGGTGGACTCGTCGCGCTCGCCGCCTGCATCGGCATCTGGCTCGTCTCCAGCGGCTCCCGTGAGCCGGTCGGGCCGCCGCTGCCCTCCCCCGCCGACGCCCTGAGCTCGGCCGGAGCCACCGGACCCCCCATCGCGCCGCTCCCCGGCTCCCGGCCCACCCGGATCCGGATCCCCTCGATCCGGGTCGACGCGCCGCTGACCGGGCTCGGCCTGGAGCCGGGCGGCAGCCTGGAGGTGCCCCCGCCGGCCCGGCGCGACCTGGCCGGCTGGTACCGCGACGGCACCACCCCGGGCGCCACCGGCACCGCCGTCATCGCCGGGCACGTGGACGACGCGGCCGGGCCGGCCGTCTTCTACCACCTGGGCGCGCTGCACCGGGGGGCGGCCATCGAGGTCCCGCGCGAGGACGGGCGCACCGCCGTGTTCACGGTCCACGCCGTCGAGGTCTACGACGCCGGGGCCTTCCCCGACACCCGCGTGTACGGGCCTTCGCAGCGCGCCGAGCTCCGGGTGATCACCTGCGGGGGCGGCTTCTCCCCGCGCACCGGCTACCGCGGCAACGTGGTCGTCTTCGCCCACCTGACCGGGACGTACTGACCCGACGGCCCGTCGGGTGGCTAACCCCACTGTTCGAGGCCGAGCTTCACCACGAGCGCGCTCACGACGGTCAGCAGCACCGCGCGGACGAAGCCGCTGCCCTTCTTGAGGGCCATGCTCGCCCCGATCATGCCTCCGGCCAGGTTGAACACGGCCATCAGTCCGGCCAGTTGCCAGAGCACCATGCCCTGGTAGGCGAACATCGCGAGCGCGCCCGCGTTGGTGCAGCAGTTGACGATCTTGGCGGTCGCGGAGGCGGTGACCAGGTCGAGGTGGAGCAGCGCGGTCAGCGCGAGCACCAGGAAGGTGCCCGTGCCGGGGCCGATGAGGCCGTCGTAGAAGCCGATGCCCAGGCCGGCCAGGCCGATGGCCAGCAGGACCCGGCTGCGGCTGACGGGCGAGGCCGCCGGGGCGGCGCCGAAGCCGGGACGGAAGATCACGAACCCGGCGACGACCACCAGCACCACCATGATCAGCGGTCGGAGCGCGTCCTTGCTGATCCCGCCGGCGAGCGCGGCTCCGCCCATCGAGCCCGCGAGCGCGGCCAGGCCGATCCGGACGGCGAGCTTCACGTTCAGCGGGGCCTTGCGCGCGTAGGTGATCGCGGCGCCCGTGGTGCCGACGATGGCCACCGCCTTGTTGGTGCCGAGGACGGTGGCGGGGTGGGCGTTCGGCAGGCCGAGGAGGAGCGCGGGCAGGAGCAGCAGGCCGCCGCCGCCCACCACCGCGTCGATCCAGCCGGCCGCCGCGGCGGCCACGCACAGCACGATGATCATGGTCATTGATATGTCAGGCACGACCCGACCCTATGAACCTGTCGCGTGCAGTGGCCATCAATCCCCGGAAAGTTGCGCAAAGGTTGAGCTTCTCCGGTCCGCGGCCCGGTCCGGGGCCTCCGGCGCCGCCGGATCGAGGGCCGCCGTCAGCACGGTCGCGGCCAGCACGCTGGCCAGCCCCAGCCCGACCGCCAGCCGCTGCCCGGGCCGCAGGGAAACCGGTACGACCGGCCGCCGCGGCTTGCGGTGCCGGGCCTCCGGCGCCGCGGCGACGGGCACGGACAGGGTGACGTGGAGCGGATGGCGCACGGAACGGCACACCTCTCTGATCGGAAGGGGGCTCAGAAGCTGAAGCACTCGGAATGGATGCGTCCGGCCGGCACCCCGGCCCGCAGCAGCGCGCCCCGGGTCGCGTCGGCCATCCCCGGCGGCCCGCACAGGTACACGTCGTGCTCGGCCAGGTCCGGCACCAGCTCGGCCAGCGCCTGCGGGGCCAGCGGATCGAAGGCGGCGCCCGACGGCCCGAGCAGGTAGTGCAGGCCCGCCTGCCGCTCGGCGGCGATGGCCTCCAGTTCGCGGCGCAGTACGAGGTGCTCCTCGGCCCCGGCCCGGTACAGGAGGGTGATGTCCCCGGGGCCCCCGGGGAGGGTCTCGAACAGGGCCCGCATCGGGGTGATTCCGACCCCGCCCGCGATCAGGAGCACCTTGGGCCGGGTCCGCCGGGCGGCGGTGAGCGCACCGAACGGGCCGGTCGCCAGCACCCGCGTGCCGGGGCGCAGCCGGCGGATCCGCCGGGAGTGGCCGCCGAGCCCCTTGACGGTGATCCGCAGCGCGTCCCCGTACACGGGCGCGGACAGCGAGAACGGCAGGGCCGTGTGCCACAGCCGCCGCTCCAGGAACCGCCAGCGCAGGAACTGACCCGGCTCCGCGCGCAGTTCCGCCAGGTGCTCCCCGCGGATCACGACGGAGACCACCCCGGGCCCTTCCGCCCGTACCTCCGCGACCCGCAGCCCGTGCCGCAGGGCCTGCCGTACGGGGACCACCGCGCGGTACCAGACCAGCAGGACCGCGACCGCGGTGTGGGCGAGCGCCCAGAACCAGGCGACCGGGGCGAGATCGGGCCCGGCGATCTGGTGCGCGAAGGCGAGGGCTGCGGCGAGGTGGACGAGCAGGTGGACCCCCCGCCAGGTTTCGTGCGAGACCCGGCGGCGTACCGCCCGGGCGGAGGTCACGCCGACCGCGGCCAGGAGGACGGTCCCGGCCGCGGCGGCGGCGAGCGCGCGGTAGCCGAGCAGTTCCCGGACGGCGCAGACCACGTCGACTTCCTCGTGCACGGCATATCCGAGCAGGGCGAACAGCCCGTGCCCGAAGCAGAGCAGCAGCACGTGCCGGCCACCGAAGGCGTGCCAGCGCGCGAGCCGGTCGGCGCCGACCCCGTGTTCGACCGCGGGCACCCGGGCCATCAGGAACAGCAGCACGAGCACCCCGTACCCGGCGAGCAGCCCCGTCAGGTGCGCGGCGGTCGCGAACAGCGCGTCGGGGCGGGCCGAGGGCCGCACCTGAGCCGCCCAGAGCAGGGCCACCACCCCCGCCCCGGCCGCGATCCCGCCCCTGACCCGCACCGCCGCATCTCGCATACGGAGCACGCTAAGGGCCCCGGAGGGGGCGCAGTTGATCCTTAAGGCGGCGTTGAGGGAGGCCTCACCGACCCTTAACCCCTGTGCTGAGGCCGGCGTTCCGTCCGGGTAACAGGAGCGATGCCGAGGGGAAACAGCTGCCCCGCACGCTCGTCCCATGACATCGAAGCAGCGTGTGGTGGTGATCGGCGGCGGCCTCGCGGGCCTGCGACTCGCCGCGCGGCTGAACGGTGCGGCGGCGGTCACCGTCCTCGGCGAGGAGAGCCACGTCCCGTACAACCGGGTGCTGCTCGCCGAGGTCCTCGCGGGCCGGTACGCACCGGAGGTGGCCGCCCTCCCGGCGATCGGACCGGTGCTGCGGCGCGGGGTGCGGGCGGTCCGCGTCGACCGGGCCGACCGGACGGTCCACTGCGACGACGGCGAGGCGCTGCCCTACGACTCCCTGGTACTGGCGACGGGCTCGAACGCGGTGCTCCCGCCGCTGCGGGGCCTGTTCGAGCCGGAGGGCCGGGACCTCCCGGAAGGGGTGCACGCCTTCCGCACGATGGACGACTGCCTGGCCCTTTCGGCGGCCGTGGGCCCCGGGGTCCGGGCGGTGGTGATCGGCGGGGGCCTGCTGGGCGTCTCGGCCGCCCGCGCGCTGGCCGCACGGGGCGCGCAGGTGGTCCTGGCACAGCAGGGCGAACGCCTGATGGAACGCCAGCTGGACGCCGATGCCGCTGCGCTGCTGCACGCCCACCTGACCGCCCTCGGCGTGGAGATCCACACGGAGTGCCGGGTGCGGGGGGTGACGACGTCGCCCCCGGCGCCGCTGCCGGGGGCTCTGCCCCCCGCAACGGCGCCGCGCCGCAACCGCCGCGTCACCGGGGTCGAGCTCGCCGACGGGTACCGGATGGCGGCCGACATCGTGGTGCTCGCCTGCGGCGTACGCCCCCGCACGGGCCTCGCCCAGGCGGCCGGGCTGGAGATCCGCACCGGCATCGTGGTCGACGACCACCTCCGCACGAGCGACCCCCGCATCCACGCCATCGGCGACTGCGCCGAGCACGCCGGCCAGGTGTACGGCCTGGCGGGCCCCGCCCTGGAGCAGGCCGACGCCCTGGCCGCCACCCTCACCGGCCGGCCCACCGCCTACACCGGAACCCGCGCCCTCACCCGCCTCACCCTCCCCGGCGCGGACGGCTCCCTCGACCTCGCCGCCTTCGGCGAGACCACTCCCCGCCCCGGCGACGACGTGGTCCGCCTCGCCGACGCCACCCGCCGGACCTACCGCAAGGTCGTCGTCCGCGGCGACCGCCTCGTCGGCGGGGTCCTGCTCGGCGAGCTCTCGACCGTGGGGGCGCTCGCCCGCACGTGGGAGGGCGGCGAAACACCGCACGACCTGTTCCACCTGCTCACCGACGACGGAGGCCACTGACATGACCGTGACCGAGCCCTTGCCCACGATCGTGCTCATCGGGCACGGCATGGTCGGCCAGCGCTACCTCGAGGCGCTCGCCGAGCGCGGGGTCACCGCCACCCACCGGATCACCGTGCTCTGCGAGGAGCCCCGGCCCGCCTACGACCGCGTGCACCTGACCTCGTACTTCTCCGGCAGCACTCCCGAGGACCTGTCCCTGACGCCCTCCGGCTTCATGGCGGAGCACGGCATCGCCCTGCACCTCGACGACCCCGCCGAACACATCGACCGGGCCGCCCGCACCGTCACCTCCCGCTCCGGAGAGGTGTTCCCGTACGACGTCCTGGTCCTGGCCACCGGCAGCTACCCGTTCGTGCCGCCCGTCCCCGGCAAGGACGCGCCCGGCTGCTTCGTCTACCGCACGATCGAGGACCTCCTCGCCATCGAGGAGTACGCCAAGGACCGCACCTGCGGCGCGGTCGTCGGCGGCGGGCTGCTCGGGCTGGAGGCTGCCGGCGCCCTGCAGGGGCTCGGGCTCGCCACCCGCGTCGTCGAGTTCGCCCCGCGTCTGATGCCCGTACAGGTCGACGAGGGCGGCGGCGCGGCCCTGCTGCGCACCATCGAGGGCATGGGCCTCACCGTCCACACCGGCGTCGGCACCCAGGAGGTGCTGACCGGCGAGGACGGCCGCGTCAGCGGGATGCGTCTGTCCGACGGCTCCACCGTCGACACCGACCTCGTCGTCTTCTCCGCCGGCGTCCGCCCCCGCGACCAGCTCGCCCGCGACTGCGGACTGGACGTCGGCGAGCGCGGGGGCATCGCGGTCGACGCCCGCTGCCTCACCTCCGACCCGCACGTCTACGCCATCGGAGAGTGCGCCCTCGCCGTGGACGGCCGCGTCTACGGCCTCGTCGCCCCCGGCTACGAGATGGCCGAGACCGCCGCCGACGACCTGCTGGGCCGTGAGAAGGAGTTCACGGGGGCCGACCTCTCCACCAAGCTCAAGCTGCTCGGCGTGGACGTGGCCTCCTTCGGCGACGCCCACGGCAACACCCCCGACAGCCTCGACGTCGTCTGGTCCGACTCCCGCTCCGGCGTCTACAAGAAGCTCGTCGTCTCCCCCGACGGGGTCCTGCTCGGCGGGGTCCTGGTCGGTGACGCGGACTCGTACGGGCTGCTGCGCCCGCTCACCGGCAGCGTGCCGCCCGTCGCCCCCGAGCAGCTGGTCCTGCCCGCCGGCGTCGGCGCGCCCGTCGCGCTCGGCCCCTCCTCGCTCCCCGACCACGCGGTGATCTGCTCCTGCCACAACGTCACCAAGAAGGCCATCACCGCCTGCGCCACCCTCCCCGAGGTCAAGAAGTGCACCAAGGCGGGCACCGGCTGCGGCAGCTGCGTGAAGGTGATCGGGCAGCTGCTGCCGGCCCCCGCCGACAAGGGGCTGTGCGGCTGCTTCCCCTTCACCCGCGCCGAGCTCTACGAGATCGTCCGCACCCGCCGCCTGACCTCGTACCGGGAGATCCTGGACGGGCACGGCCGCCCGGAGGCGCGCGGCAGCGAGGGCTGCGAGGTCTGCAAGCCCGCCGTCGGCTCGATCATCGCCTCGCTCGCCCCGACCCTGGGCGCGAGCGGCTACGTCCTCGACGGCGAGCAGGCCTCGCTCCAGGACACCAACGACCACTTCCTCGCGAACATGCAGCGCAACGGCTCCTACTCGGTCGTCCCGCGCATCCCGGGCGGTGAGATCACCCCCGACAAGCTGATCGTGATCGGGGAGGTGGCCCGCGACTTCGGCCTCTACACGAAGATCACCGGCGGTCAGCGGATCGACCTCTTCGGTGCGAGCGTCGACCAGCTCCCCCGGATCTGGGCCCGGCTCGTCGACGCCGGCTTCGAGTCCGGGCACGCGTACGGGAAGGCCCTGCGCACGGTGAAGTCCTGCGTGGGGCAGACCTGGTGCCGCTACGGGGTCCAGGACAGCGTGAAGATGGCCATCGACCTGGAGCTGCGCTACCGGGGGCTGCGCGCCCCGCACAAGCTGAAGTCGGCGGTCTCCGGCTGCGCCCGCGAGTGCGCGGAGGCGCAGAGCAAGGACTTCGGGGTCATCGCGACGGCCTCCGGGTGGAACCTGTACGTCGGCGGCAACGGCGGGGCCACCCCGCGCCATGCCGATCTCCTCGCCCAGGACCTCTCGGACGCCGAGCTGGTCCGGCTCATCGACCGGTTCCTGATGTTCTACATCCGCACCGCGGACCGGCTGGAGCGGACCTCCACCTGGCTGGAGCGGCTGGAGGGGGGCCTGGGGCACCTGCGGGACGTGATCGTGCACGACTCGCTCGGGCTGTGCGACGAGCTGGAGGCCCTGATGGCCGACCACGTGGCGCACTACCGCGACGAGTGGGCCGAGACGCTCCAGGACCCGGAGCGGCTGCGCCGGTTCGTGTCGTTCGTCAACGCGCCCGGCGCCCCGGACCCGACGGTGAAGTTCGTGCCCGAGCGCGACCAGGTCAAGCCCGACCTGGCCGTCCTGACGATCGGAGGAGTCCGATGACCGTGGAACTGCAGGTGGCGGAGGGCTGGCTGACGGTGTGCGAGCTGTCCTCGCTCACGCCCGGGCGCGGGGTGGCGGCGCTGCTGCCCGACGGGAGCCAGGCCGCGGTGTTCGTCGACCGCGCGGGCCGCACGTACGCCATCGCCAACCGGGACCCCTTCACCGGGGCGCACGTGCTCTCGCGGGGCCTGCTGGGAGCCTCGGCGGGCCGGCCCTTCGTGGCCTCGCCGCTGCTCAAGCAGCGCTTCGACCTGGAGTCGGGGCGCTGCCTGGACGACGAGGAGGTGGCGGTCCGGACGTATCCGGTGCGGACCGCCGCGACCTCGTAGCCGTCCGTGTCAGCCCTGGACGGCGGCCGGGTCCATCCACACGATCTCCCAGACGTGGTGGTCCAGGTCCTCGAAGGCCCGGCCGTACATGAAGCCCATGTCCATGGCCGGGCGGGGTTCGGTGCCGCCCGCCGCCAGGGCGGCGTCGACGATCTCGTCGACCTTCTCGCGGCTGTCGGCGCTCAGGGCGAGCATCACCTCGGTGACGGCGCCGGCGTCGGCGATCGGCTTGGTCGCGAAGGTCTTGAAGTGGGCCTCGGTCAGCAGCATCGCGAAGATCGTGTCGCTGATGACCAGGCAGGCCGCGTTCTCGTCGGTGAACTGCGGGTTGGTGGAGTAGCCGAGCTTCGCCCAGAAGTCCTTGGCGGCGTCCAGGTCCTTGACCGACAGGTTGACGAAGATCATCTGGGGCTGGGACATCTCGGTCTCTCTTCTCTCGCATGGTGTGCGCTGCTGTGCGCTGCTTTCGAGAGGTTGACCGGGAGCCCGCGCCGAACTCATCGCTCCCGCGGGAAGTTTTTCGAATTTTCTTCCCGGCGGGACGAAACCCCAGGTCAGAGCCTGGCCGCCGTGCGCAGTTCCAGTGCCGCCAGAGGGATGAAGCCGATGCCCTCCCCGCCCTCCATGGACGCGTCGCCGCCCGCGAGCCGCTTGTGCAGGGTCAGCGCGATCCGCTCGCCCTGCGCCTTGGCCCGCTCCGCGTTCGGCCCGCGGTGCAGGCCGTCGATGGTCGCGTGCCACAGCTGCACCCAGCGTCCGAAGTCGGCGGCGGTCATCGCCCGTACGGAGTTCAGCGCGGCGTGCGGGGCGAAGGCGTTGCGCCGGTAGCCGGCGCTGCGGAACAGGGCGCGTTCCCAGAAGTCGGTGATGCGGGGCAGGTGGACCTCCAGGTCCGTGCCCGCGATCTCGGTGAAGAAGGGGCCGATCCGGGCGTCGGCGAAGGCCGCCGTGTAGAAGCGGCGCAGCACGGCGTCGAGGTCGGCGCGGCCCGTGATGTCGGCGGCGGCGGAGTGGCACATGAGACCACCATCCTCCCGCAGGCCCGGCTTCCCCAGGGCAGAAGGTCCCGTGCTCCCGGGGCGTCCGGACCCCGTAGGCGGATTGAACGCGAAGCGGTCGCTCGCGCGTCATGCGGAATTGGAGCGTCGTCAACTCGGCACTCCTAGGTTCCTCGACGCGTGCGACCCCGCATCCGACCGGGCGCGGGGCCCCGACTCCCCCAGGAGTGACCGTGGAACGTCGTACCTTCCTGCGCGGCGCCGTCATCGGCTCCTCGGCCGCCGCCTTCGGCGGCACGCTGATGCACGGGGCCGCCTACGCGGCGCCCGCCCAGCCCGGCGCCGGGCCCTACGGGGCGCTCGGCTCCGCGGACGCGAACGGCATCATGCTGCCGGCCGGGTTCAGCAGCCGGGTGATCGCCCGCTCCGGCCAGAACGTCGGCCCCACCTCCTACAAGTGGCACAGCGCGCCCGACGGCGGCGCGTGCTTCGCCGACGGCACGGGCTGGATCTACGTGTCGAACTCGGAGATCAACCCGTCGGGCGGCGCGAGCGCGGTGAAGTTCGACTCCTCGGGCACGATCACCGGCTCCTACCGGATCCTCTCGGGCACCCGGCAGAACTGCGCGGGCGGCAAGACCCCGTGGAACACCTGGCTGTCGTGCGAGGAGGTCAGCCTCGGATACGTCTACGAGACCGACCCGTACGGCGTGACCGCGGCGGTGCAGCGCCCCGCGATGGGCCGCTTCAAACACGAGGCGGCGGCCGCCGACCCGGTGCGCCAGGTGATCTACCTGACCGAGGACGAGACCAGCGGCTGCTTCTACCGCTTCATCCCCACCACCTGGGGCGACCTCTCCTCCGGCACCCTCCAGGTGCTCGTCGCCGGAACCGCCGCCTCGGGCTCCTTCACCTGGCAGAACGTCCCGGACCCGGACGGCTCCCCGACCACCACCCGCACCCAGGTCTCCGGCTCGAAGAAGTTCAACGGCGGCGAGGGCTGCCACTACGCCAACGACACGGTCTGGTTCACGACGAAGGGCGACAACCGGGTCTGGCAGCTGAACCTCGCGAGCAGCACGTACGAGCTGGCCTACGACGACTCGCTCGTCCCCGGCGGCGCGGCCCCGCTGACGGGCGTGGACAACGTCACCGGGTCCTCGTACGGGGACCTGTACGTCGCGGAGGACGGCGGCAACATGGAGATCTGCCTGATCACCCCGGACGACGTGGTGGCCGTCTTCCTCCGCGTGGGCGGCCAGTCCTCCTCGGAGATCACCGGCCCCGCCTTCTCCCCCGACGGCACCCGGCTGTACTTCTCCAGCCAGCGCGGCACCACGGGCAGCTCGACGGGCGGCATCACATACGAGGTGACGGGCCCCTTCCGCACCTGAGCCGGACAGAACCCAGCCCCGCCGGCGTTTGAGGCACGGAGGCCCGGGGGCAGCGCCCCCGCAAACGGCGCCGCACCGCGCCACCGGCCGCTGCCCCGACGGGTCGACCCCGCCGGGGCAGCGGCACGTCACGAGGCCACGGCCCCACCCTTCAGCAGCGCGGCCCCCAACGGCGTCACGGTGTGCAGCACCGCGTTCCCGTGCCGCAGCGTCGTCACCAGCCCCGCCTCCCGCATCACGCACGCGTGCTGGCTCGCCGAGGCCAGCGAGACCCCGGCCCGCCGCGCCAGCTCGCTGGTGGTCGCCCCGTCCCCTATGGCCCGCAGCACCACCGAGCGGGTGTGCCCGACGAGCTTGCCCAGGGTGCGCACCCGCTGCTCCTCCACCGCCGGCCGCGCCGCCTCGCCCCCCGCCGGCGCCGAGGCGAGCTGCGCGGCGGCCGGGTAGACCAGGACCGGCGGCAGCTGCGGGTCGTGCAGGGTCACCGCGGTGCGGCGGCAGAAGAAGGACGGCTGGAGCAGCAGCCCGCGCCCCCGCAGCCGTACGTCCCGGTCCACGGGATAGTCGCACTCCAGCACAGGAGCCCGCCAGCGCAGCATCGGCGGCAGCGAGGCCAGCAGCTCGTCCGCGCCCCCGTCCAGCAGGGCCCGGCCGCGCGCGGCCCGCTCGGCCTCGATCTGGGCCTGGATGTGGGTCCAGTACGGCTCCACGGCCGCCCGGTGGTACGCGCGCAGCTCGCCCAGCAGCCTCGGCAGGTGCTTGGCGGAGTCGTCCATGAACTCCCGCAGCCTCGGCGGCAGCGCCGCACCGCCGCCCAGCAGCGCCAGCTCCCGCTGCACCCGCTCGGGACGGATCCCGCGCAGGGCGTCGAGGCCCACGTCCCACCCGTACTGCCCCTCGACGGGCGTCAGGAAATCAGGGAAATAACCCTTGCTCGGTATAAGCATACCGAGCGTGCGTGTTTCACTGTTCAACCTGATTCGCGATTCCGTCCGCCATTCACCGAACAACCGGACATCTCGCCGGTCTCTTAGCCGATGAAAGCTGAGAATCGTTTCCCACAACGCATCGGGACGCCCTGCCATCCGTACGCGTGCCAGGTCCACTCCAGTGAAATGGATACGCAGCACCGAACCCCCACCTGTGCAACCGCAATCCCCCCGCCCCATGAGTATGCATGCAGTCACACGTGGTCACCACGCCCTTTCGGCCACAGTTGAAACCCCTTTCGGCAGAGGCGTGACAACCGAAATCCTGTACTCCGCCGGGCACACTCCGATGCGACCGAAACGCTCCGCGAAGGCCGTGGGGGGCTTTGCGGAGCCTGGCGGTCGGTCGCACGGGAAGCGCCGACGTGCCCGGCAGAATGACAGCGGCGGTGGACGGGTGGGGATCCGTCCACCGCCTGCTGGCGTAAAGATTTGTTGAACAAGAAAAAAAATGGGCGCGTCTGCCCTCGGGGGTCAGGGAACCCGGGGGCAGACGCGCCGTCTTGCGGGGCCCTTCTCAGGGCCGTGGGTCAGCGGCTGTCGCTGCCCTTCGCCTCGGCGGCCGCACGACCGGCCTCCAGGCGCGCCACCGGGATCCGGAAGGGCGAGCAGGAGACGTAGTCGAGGCCGACCTCGTGGAAGAAGTGGACGGACTCGGGGTCACCGCCGTGCTCGCCGCAGACGCCGAGCTTGAGGTCGGGGCGGGTGGCCCGGCCCTGCTCGGCCGCGTGGCGGACCAGCGAGCCGACGCCGTCCTTGTCGATGGTCTCGAAGGGCGAGACCCCGAAGATGCCCTTCTCCAGGTAGGCGGTGAAGAAGCTGGCCTCGACGTCGTCGCGGGAGAAGCCCCACACCGTCTGGGTCAGGTCGTTCGTGCCGAAGGAGAAGAACTGCGCGGCCTCGGCGATCTGGGCGGCCGTCAGGGCGGCGCGCGGCAGCTCGATCATCGTGCCGATGGTCAGCTTGAGGCTGGTGCCGGTGGCGGCCTCGACCTCGGCGATGACCGCGTCGGCCTCCTCGCGGACGATCTCCAGCTCCTGGACGGTGCCGACGAGCGGGACCATGATCTCGGCGCGCGGGTCGCCCTTGGCGTTCTTGCGCTCGGCCGCGGCCTCGGCGATCGCCCGGACCTGCATCTTGAACAGGCCGGGGATGACCAGGCCGAGGCGGACGCCGCGCAGACCCAGCATCGGGTTCTGCTCGTGCAGCTTGTGCACGGCCTGGAGCAGGCGCAGGTCGTTCTCGTTGTGGTCCTGGCGGGACTCGGCGAGGGCGACGCGCACCGACAGCTCGGTGATGTCGGGCAGGAACTCGTGCAGCGGCGGGTCGAGGAGGCGGACGGTGACGGGCAGCCCGTCCATCGCCTCGAAGAGCTCGACGAAGTCCTTCTTCTGCAGCGGCAGGAGGGCACTGAGTGCCTCCTCGCGCTCGCCGTCGGTGTCCGCGAGGATCAGTCGCTCCACCAGTTCGCGGCGCTCGCCGAGGAACATGTGCTCGGTGCGGCACAGGCCGATGCCCTGGGCGCCGAAGCGGCGGGCCCGCAGCGCGTCCTCGGCGTTGTCGGCGTTGGCGCGCACCCGCAGGCGGCGGACGCGGTCCGCGTACGCCATGATCCGGTGCACGGCGGCGACGAGCTCGTCGGCGTCGTCGGCGCCGGCGTGCATGCGGCCCTCGAAGTACTCGACGACCGGGGAGGGTACGACGGGTACCTCACCGAGGTAGACCTTGCCGGTGGAGCCGTCGATGGAGACGACGTCGCCCTCTTCGATGACCGTCTCGCCGACCGTCATGCGGCGGCGCTTGGTGTCGACGTCGAGCTCCTCGGCGCCGCAGACGCAGGTCTTGCCCATGCCGCGGGCGACGACGGCGGCGTGCGAGGTCTTGCCGCCGCGGGAGGTCAGGATGCCCTCGGAGGCGATCATGCCGTCGAGGTCGTCGGGGTTGGTCTCGCGGCGGATCAGGATGACCTTCTCGCCGGAGCGGGACCACTTGACGGCCGTGTACGAGTCGAAGACGGCCTTGCCGACCGCGGCGCCCGGGGAGGCGGCGATGCCGCGGCCGAGCAGGGTGGTCTTCGCGCCCTCGTCGAAGCGGGGGAACATCAGCTGCGCGAGCTGGTGGCCCGTGACGCGCTGGAGGGCCTCGGCCTCGTCGATGAGGCCCTGGTCCACGAGCTGGGTGGCGATGCGGAAGGCGGCGCCGGCGGTGCGCTTGCCGACACGGGTCTGGAGCATCCACAGCTGGCCGCGCTCGATGGTGAACTCGATGTCGCAGAGATCCTTGTAGTGGGTCTCCAGCGTCGTCATGATCGTCATGAGCTGGTCGTACGAGGTCTTGTCGATGGCCTCGAGGTCCGCGAGCGGCACGGTGTTGCGGATGCCCGCGACGACGTCCTCGCCCTGCGCGTTCTGGAGGTAGTCGCCGTAGACGCCCGCGTGGCCGCTGGCCGGGTCGCGGGTGAAGGCGACGCCGGTGCCGGAGTCCGGGCCGAGGTTGCCGAAGACCATGGAGCAGATGTTGACGGCGGTGCCCAGGTCGCTCGGGATGCGCTCCTGGCGGCGGTAGAGCTTGGCGCGGTCGGTGTTCCACGAGTTGAAGACCGCCTCGACGGCGAGGTCCAGCTGCTCGCGGGCGTCCTGCGGGAACTCGCGGCCGGCCTCCTTCGCCACGATCTTCTTGAAGACCTTGACCAGCTTCTTCAGGTCGGCGGCGTCGAGGTCGGTGTCGACGGTGACCTTCTTGGCGGCCTTGGCCTCGTCGAGGGCGTCCTCGAAGAGCTCGCCCTCGACCCCGAGGACGGTCTTGCCGAACATCTGGATCAGGCGGCGGTACGAGTCCCACGCGAAGCGCTCGTTGCCGGCCTGGGTGGCGAGGCCGGTCACGGACTCGTCGGAGAGGCCGATGTTGAGGACGGTGTCCATCATGCCGGGCATCGAGAACTTGGCGCCGGAACGCACGGAGACCAGCAGCGGGTCGTCCGACTGGCCGAGCTTCTTGCCCATCTTCGACTCGAGGGCGGCAAGGTGGGCGCTGACCTCGTCGCGCAGCGCGGCCGGGGCCGAGCCGCTCTCGAGGTAGACCTTGCAGGCCTCGGTGGTGATGGTGAAGCCGGGAGGGACCGGCAGACCCAGGTTGGTCATCTCGGCGAGGTTGGCTCCCTTGCCGCCGAGAAGGTCCTTGAGGTCGCGGTTGCCCTCGGTGAAGTCGTAGACGAACTTCTGATCTTTGTTTTCCGACACGGGTCTCGACTCCTCGAGGCTCGGTGGCTGCCCTGACGGCCAGGAACATACCCAGATCGAAGGCTTATGGGTACGTCCACTTGGCCGTCATATGGCCGTAACCACCCGTGCGCCAGCAGATCGAAAGTAACTCACGGGTAATGGGAAAGTACGAAGAGCGTTCACAAGCCGAAGGGGAAGGGGCCGTTCGGGCGGCGTTTCCGCTCGGATGAGCGATCATCGATACATTTGCGTTCAAGACTTGAACACACAAAGGGTGGCACCCAGTGCCACCCTTTGGAAGTCTTACCCGTGACTTATGCGCTCATCTGAGCAAACCCCTACCCATGCGTGGCGTATATCACGCGCCACGCAGGGCGATTTGTCAGCCTCCGGAGGTGTCCAGTTCGGCGTCCTCGCTCACGCCGGCGCAGTCGTACGGGTCCTTCAGCCAGCCGTCCGGCAGGACAACCCGGTTGTTTCCGGACGTCCGGCCCCGCGGACCGTCCGCGCTCTCGGGCCAGCCCTGGTCCAGGTCCAGCTCGCTCAGATGAGCGTCCAACTCGGCCAGCGACGAGGTCACCGCGAGCTTGCCCCGCATCTCGGAGCCCACCGAGAAGCCCTTGAGGTACCAGGCCACGTGCTTACGGAAGTCGATCACCCCGCGCGCCTCGTCCCCGATCCACTCACCCAGCAGCTGCGCGTGGCGGTGCATGGTCGCCGCGACCTCGCGCAGCGTCGGCTTGTGGAAGTCCTCGGGGCGCCCCTCGAAGGCCGCCACGAGGTCGTTGAAGAGCCACGGCCGCCCCAGGCAGCCGCGCCCGACGACCACGCCGTCGCAGCCGGTCTCGCGGACCATGCGCAGCGCGTCCTCGGCGCACCAGATGTCGCCGTTGCCGAGCACGGGGATCTCCGGCACGTGCTCCTTGAGCCGCGCGATGGCCTCCCAGTCGGCGGTGCCGCCGTAGTGCTGGGCGGTGGTGCGGCCGTGCAGGGCGATGGCGGTGATCCCCTCCTCGACGGCTATCCGGCCGGCGTCGAGGTAGGTGAGGTGCTCGTCGGTGATGCCCTTGCGCATCTTCATGGTCACCGGCAGGTCGCCGGCGCCCGCGACGGCCTCGCGCAGGATGGCGCGCAGCAGGTTCCGCTTGTAGGGCAGGGCCGAGCCGCCGCCCTTGCGGGTCACCTTGGGGACCGGGCAGCCGAAGTTCAGGTCGATGTGGTCGGCGCGGTCCTCTTCGACGATCATGCGGACCGCCTTGCCGACCGTCACGGGGTCGACCCCGTACAGCTGAATCGACCGGGGCTTCTCGGTCTCGTCGAAGTGGATCAGCTGCATGGTCTTCTCGTTGCGCTCGACCAGGGCGCGGGTCGTGATCATCTCGCTCACGAACAGCCCCTTGCCGCCCGAGAACTCCCGGCAGAGGGTACGGAACGGGGCATTGGTGATGCCGGCCATGGGGGCGAGCACCACGGGGGGCTGCACGGTGTGCGGGCCGATCGCGAGAGGCGGGGGGAGCGTGGTCATCCGCCCATTGTCCCGCATGCCGCGGCCATGGGTGCGGACGTACGATCGGCGGCATGATCGAGACGAGTTCCCGGCAGCGCACGCTCGTCCTGGCGATCTGCTGCATGAGCCTGTTGATCGTCAGCCTCGACAACACCGTCCTGAACGTCGCGCTCCCCACGATGCGCACCGATCTGGACGCCTCCGTCGCGGGCATGCAGTGGACCATCGACGCCTACACGCTCGTGCTGGCCTCGCTGCTGATGCTCATGGGGTCCACGGCCGACCGGATCGGGCGCCGCAAGGTGTTCGTCACCGGCCTGGTCCTCTTCACCGCCGGCTCCCTGCTGTGCTCCCTCGCGCCCGGTCTCGAATGGCTCATCGCCTTCCGGATGGTCCAGGCGGTCGGCGGCGCGATGCTCAACCCGGTGGCGATGTCGATCATCACCAACACCTTCACCGATCCGGCCCAGCGGGCGCGGGCCATCGGCGTGTGGGGTGCGGTCGCGGGCATCTCCATGGCCGCGGGGCCCCTGATCGGCGGTCTCCTGGTCGATTCCGTGGGCTGGCGCTCGATCTTCTGGGTCAACCTGCCGATCGGCCTCCTGGCCCTCGTGCTGACCCTGCGCCACATCCCCGAGTCCCGGGCGGCCCGGCCTCGGCGGCCCGACCCGGTGGGCCAGGTGCTGATCATGGTCCTGCTCGGCTGTGTGACGTACGGGATCATCGAGGCGCCGTCCGCCGGCTGGCGCTCGCCGGTGATCGTGGGGTGCGCCCTGGTGTCCGTCGTCGCGCTGGTGGCGCTGCTGGTCTACGAGCCCCGGCGCGAGGAGCCGCTGATCGATTTCCGGTTCTTCCGGAGCGTGCCCTTCAGCGGGGCGACCGTGATCGCGGTCAGCGCCTTCGCCTCTATGGCCGGCTTCCTCTTCCTGAACACCCTGTACCTCCAGGACGTACGGAAGCTGGATGCGATGGACGCCGGCCTCTACATGCTGCCGATGGCCGCGCTGACGCTGTTCGTCGCGCCGCTGTCGGGGCGGCTGGTGGGCAGCCGCGGGCCGCGGCTGCCGCTGCTGATCGCCGGCGCCGCGATGGGCGCGAGCGGGCTGCTGTTCGCCGTCTTCCGGGGTGAGACGTCCACCCCGCTGCTGTTCACCGGGTACGTGCTCTTCGGGCTCGGCTTCGGCATGGTCAACGCGCCGGTCACCAATACGGCCGTCTCCGGGATGCCGCGTTCCCAGGCGGGCGTCGCGGCCGCGATCGCGTCCACCAGCCGCCAGACCGGCAGCACTCTGGGCGTCGCCGTCGTGGGCGCGGTGCTGGCGGCCGGGATGGCGGACGGCCGGGACTTCACCGAGGCGGCCGTCCCGGCGTGGTGGATCATCACGGTCTGCGGTGCGCTCGTCCTGGTGCTGGGCGCGGCGTCGACCGGCGCATGGGCGCTGCGCACCGCGGACCGTACGGCCCGCGCCCTGGAGGAGCCGCCGGGGCCCCTGGCGGAGATCGGCGCGCCGCGCGCGTGACGGGGCGCCGTGCGTCGGGCGCGGCGCGCGTCATGCCCGGCGCGTGCGTGAGGCGCGGGCCCGCCGCCGGACGCGGGTGACTACTCCCCGCAGGTGAAGTCCTCGGCCGAGGTGTTGACCCGGTCGAGGAGGCCGCGCAGGACCTCGCGCTCCTGCACGGACAGTGCGCCGAAGATGCCGCCCTCGACCTCGTCGAGGGCGGCGTTGGTCGTGTCCAGGGCGGCCCGGCCCGCGGCGGTGATCACCACGTTGTGACGGCGGCGGTCGGCCGGGTCCCGGCGGCGTTCGGCGAGGCCGTCGCCCTCCAGGTCGTTCAGGATGCCGACGAGCACGCTGGGGTCCACCTCCAGCCGGTCGGCGAGCGCCCGCTGGCTGAGGGGGCCGTCCTCCAGGTGCATCAGCGTCATGGCGTGGCGGGGGGTGAGCCCTGCCACGCCGAGCGCCTTCTTCATACGGGTCTGGGTGATCGATCCGTGCCAGGCGAGCAGCAGGCCCAGCCGCTGCGGGGGGTGCGAGCCGTCCTGATCTGCCGTCATGTGTCACATCGTAGCAACGAAGAAATGATTGCACTGGTTAGATCGTTGATGCTATTCAATGATTAGCAATCATCGACCGTTGGAGACTTCCATGTTCATCGCCTATGCCGTCGTCGGCCTCCTGCTCGCCCTGACCCTCACCGCCTCCGCCGCCTTCTCGCTCCAGCGCAACGACCAGATCGTCGCGAACATGCGGCGCGTCCAGGTCCCGGACTCCTGGCTGCCGCGACTGGCCGGCCTCAAGGCCGCCGGGGCGATCGGCCTGGTGGCGGGCCTGTGGGTGACGCCGCTCGGCGTGGCCGCGGCGACCGGCGTGACCCTCTACTTCATCGGCGCGGTCGTCGCCCACCTGCGCGTCAAGGACTACGAGCTGGCGCCGGCGGCCGTGCTCACGCTGGTCGCCGCGGCCGCCCTGGCGCTGCGGATCCTCGCCTGACACTGACGAGTGACAGATATTGAAATCTGTCACTCGTCATGCCATTCTCGTTGCATGGAGACGAACGAGAACACCCTTGCGACCACCGACCACCGGGGCGGCGCCCACCCGGAGCACGCTCGGCGCACCCTCGGCAGCACCGGCCCCACCGTCTTCCCGCTGGGTCTGGGCTGCATGGGGATGTCCGCCCTCTACGGCACGGCGGACCGCTCCGAGTCCATCGCGACCATCCATGCCGCGCTGGACGCGGGCGTCACGCTGCTCGACACCGGCGACTTCTACGGCATGGGCCACAACGAGCTGCTGATCAACGAAGCCCTGGGCACCGCGCCCGCCGCAGCCCGCGAGCAGGCGCTGACCAGCGTCAAGTTCGGCGCCCTGCGCACCGTCGAGGGCGGCTTCACCGGCTATGACGGCCGGCCCGAAGCCGTGAAGAACTTCCTGGCCTACTCGCTCCAGCGGCTCGGCCGGGACCACATCGACATCTACCGGATCGCCCGCGTGGATCCGGCCGTGCCGATCGAGGAGACCGTCGGGGCCATCGCCGAGGCGGTCGAAGCCGGGCACGTGCGCCACATCGGCCTCTCCGAGGTCGGCGCCGACACCCTGCGCCGGGCTGCTGCCGTGGCTCCGATCGCCGACCTCCAGATCGAGTACTCGCTGATCTCCCGCGGCATCGAGGCCGAGATCCTGCCGACGGCCCGCGAGCTCGGCATAGGCGTGACGGCATACGGGGTCCTCTCCCGCGGCCTGATCAGCGGACACTTCACTCGCGACAGGGCGCTCGGCCCGGGCGACTTCCGCGGGATGAGCCCCCGCTTCCAGGGCGAGAACCTCGACCGGAACCTCGATCTGGTCGACGCCCTGCGCAAGGTCGCCGAGGGCAAGGGCGTGAGCGTCGCCCAGACCGCCATCGCCTGGGTGCTCTCGCGCGGCGAGGACATCGTGCCGCTGGTCGGCGCCCGGAGCCGCGAGCGGCTGGCCGAGGCACTGGGTGCCATGGAGATATCCCTCAGCGCCGGGGACCTGGCCGCCATCGAGGAGGCCGTGCCCGCGGGCGCCGCGGCCGGAGAGCGCTACCCGGCGGCGCAGATGGCCCACCTGGACAGCGAGCACTGAGCTGGCGGTACGGTCGTACCCATGTCCCCCGCCGCGGCTGAGCCCCTGACACCCGAGCGCATCCTCGAGACCACCGAGGACGTGCTGCGGCGCTTCGGTCCGACCAAGGCCACCGTGGTCGACGTGGCACGTGCCCTGGGCGTCAGCCACGGCAGCGTGTACCGGCACTTCCCGTCCAAGGCCGCGCTGCGCGAGGCCGTCACGGACCGGTGGCTCGCGAAGAGCGTCGCCGTGCTGGAGGGGATCACCTCGGCGCCCGCCGAGAGCGCGCCCTCCAAGCTCGAGGCCTGGCTGGAGGCGCTCTTCGAGGCGAAGCGGCACAAGGCCGGGGACGATCCCGAGCTGTTCGCCACCTACACGGTGCTGCTCGCCGAGAACAGCGGAGTGGTCGACTCGCACCTGAACGAGCTGATCGACCAGCTGGCGCGGATCATCGCCGAGGGCGTGGCCGCGGGGACGATCGCCGCCGACGACGTACCGGCCGCGGCCCGCGCGGTGTTCGACGCGACCGGCCGCTTCCACGACCCGCAGTACGCGGCCGACTGGCGCTCGCCCAGGATCCTCGCCGAATTCGAGGCGGTCACCGCCTTGATCATCCGGGGCCTGCGCGCCTGACCTGGGCACCGATCTGTCCGGAACCATTCCGTCCGGTCCGCTTGGTGATCATTTTAGGCCGTTCGCCTTGTACATGCCATGGCCATTTCCTTACGGTCCCCCTACCGCACTCATCAGGTACGTTCCAGGGGGAACCTTGTCAGCCCAAGTAGCTCGGCCCGAACCACCTGCCCGCTCCGGGGCAGCGACCGCCATCGGCTGGATCCTGACCATCGGCCTCAACGTGGTCGCGCCGATCATCACGTACAACACGCTCGTGGACGGCCACGGTTGGAGCGAGTTCTCCGCACTGCTCCTGTCCAGCGCCTGGCCGGTACTGGACAGCGCGATCAACCTCGCCTGGCACCGCAAGTTCGACGAATTCGCTCTCGTCACCCTGGTGTTCATCGTGATCACGGCCGTGGTCTCGCTCGTCGGCGACCCGTCCGCCCGCGCCCTGCTCATCAAGGACTCGTGCGTGACCGGCCTGTTCGGGCTGCTCTGCCTGGCCACGCTGCTCGCGCCGCGCCCGCTGATGTTCTACTTCGGCCGCAAGTTCGCCACGGACGGCACCCCGGAGAGCACCGCCTGGTGGAACGGCCTGTGGCAGTACGAGGGCTTCCGCACCACCATGACCCGGATGACGCTCGTCTGGGGCGTGGCGTACGTCGCCGAGGCGATCGTCCGCGTCGTGCTGGCCTACGTGCTGGACACCAAGACCATGGTGGCCGTCAGCCCGATCATGATCTACGGCGTCCTGGGCGCGCTCGGCGTGTGGACCGCGATGTACGGGAAGCGGTCGCAGGCCGAGGGCGAGCGCCGCGCGGCCGAAACCGCGGCCGCCGAAGCTGCGGCGGCTGAGGCCTCGGCGGCCGGAACCGCCTGAGCGGGACCACGGAAAAGACCGGTGGCCCGGTGCGCGCACTGCGCACCGGGCCGCCGGTCTTTCGTCTGCCGGAGCGGACCTAGCAGCCGAGCAGGCGGCTGCCGAGGTAGGCCTGGATCTGGTCCAGGGAGACGCGCTCCTGCTTCATGGTGTCGCGCTCGCGCACGGTCACCGCGTTGTCCTCGAGGGTGTCGAAGTCGACGGTGACGCAGAACGGCGTACCGATCTCGTCCTGGCGGCGGTAGCGGCGGCCGATGGCGCCCGCGTCGTCGAACTCGATGTTCCAGAACTTGCGCAGGTCGGCGGCGAGGCCCTTGGCCTTCGGCGACAGCTTCTCGTTGCGGGACAGCGGCAGGACGGCGACCTTGACCGGGGCCAGGCGCGGGTCGAAGCGCATCACGGTGCGCTTCTCCATGACGCCCTTGGCGTTGGGGGCCTCGTCCTCGACGTACGCGTCGAGCATGAAGGCGAGCATGGCGCGGTTGACGCCGGCCGCCGGCTCGATGACGTACGGGGTGTAGCGCTCACCCGACTCCTGGTCCAGGTAGGACAGGTTCTGGCCCGAGGCCGCGGAGTGCGCCTTGAGGTCGAAGTCGGTGCGGTTGGCCACGCCCTCGAGCTCGGAGAACTCGTTGCCGCCGAAGTTGAAGCGGTACTCGATGTCGGCGGTGCGCTTCGAGTAGTGGGACAGCTTCTCCTTCGGGTGCTCGTACCAGCGGATGTTCTCCTCGCGGATGCCGAGGTCGCGGTACCAGTTCCACCGCTCCTGCATCCAGTACTCCTGCCACTGCTCGTCCTCGCCCGGCTTGACGAAGAACTCCATCTCCATCTGCTCGAACTCGCGCGTGCGGAAGATGAAGTTGCCGGGGGTGATCTCGTTGCGGAAGGACTTGCCCATCTGCGCGATGCCGAACGGGGGCTTCTTGCGCGAGGTGGTCTGCACGACACCGAAGTTGGTGAAGATGCCCTGGGCGGTCTCGGGGCGCAGGTACGCCTTGGAGCCGGTGTCCTGGGTCGGGCCGAGGTGGGTCTCCAGCATGCCGGAGAACTGCTTCGGCTCGGTGAACTGGCCCTTCACACCGCAGTTGGGGCAGTTGATGTCGGCGAGGCCGTTCTCGGGCAGGCGGCCGTGCTTGGCCTCGTACGCCTCTTCCAGGTGGTCGGCGCGGTGGCGCTTGTGACAGGAGGTGCACTCGGTCAGCGGGTCCGAGAAGGTCGCGACGTGCCCGGAGGCCACCCAGACCTCGGGGGCCAGGATCACGGAGGAGTCGATGCCGACGATGTCCTCACGCCCGGTGACCATCGCCTTCCACCACTGGCGCTTGATGTTCTCCTTGAGCTCGACACCCAGCGGACCGTAATCCCAGGCGGCCTTGGAGCCGCCGTAGATCTCACTGCAGGGGAAAACGAAGCCACGGCGCTTGCTCAGGCTGACGATGGTGTCGATCTTGTCGGCGGCCACGGTGCTCTCTTCATTACGAGGACGAACGGCGAAGCCCTTAGGTTACCGGCGCCCGCACCTCCCCTTTCAAATCGGGACCCCCTTCCGCGACCGCTCCCGGAGCCCCTCACCAGGGTTTTTGACAATCGTTTCCATCTTTGATGAAAATGGATGTCATGAACGTACGACGCCTCATACCCGCCACCGCCCTCGTCGCCTCCGTAGCCCTCGGCGCCGCGGCCCTCACGGCCTGCTCCGGCGCGAGCGCGGCAGGCAGCGGCAAGGACGGCAAGCTCGACGTGATGGCGTCGTTCTACCCGATGCAGTTCCTCGCCGAGCAGATCGGCAAGGACCACGTGAAGGTCTCCACGCTGACCAAGCCGGGCGTCGAGCCGCACGACCTGGAGATCACGCCGAAGCAGACCGGGCAGCTCGGCGAGGCCGACGTGGTCCTCTACCTCAAGACCCTGCAGCCCGCCGTCGACAAGGCCGTCGCCCAGTCCGGCGTGAAGAACATCGTCGACGCGGGCACGCTCACCAAGCTCGAGGCCCACGGCACCTCCGGCCACGCCCACGAGGGCGAAGGCGAAGCCGGTCACGACCACGGCCACGGCGAGGCCGGCGAGGACCCGCACATCTGGCTCGACCCCGCCAAGTACGCGGAGGTCGCCAAGGGCGTCGGCGCGGCCCTGGAGAAGGCCGACCCCGACCACGCCGCGGACTACCGGAAGAACACCGACGAACTCGTCGGCAAGCTGACCGCGCTGGACACCGAGTTCGAGGACGGCCTGAAGAACACGGCCTCCAAGACCTTCATCACCACCCACTCCGCCTTCGGCTACCTCGCCGAGCGCTACGGCCTGGACCAGGAGGGCATCTCCGGCGTCGACCCCGAGTCCGAGCCCAGCCCGGCCCGGATGAAGGAACTCCAGGCCCTCGCGAAGCAGGAGAATGTCTCCACGGTGTTCTTCGAGACCCTGGCCAGCGACAAGACGGCCCAGAGCCTCGCGACCGACACCGGTCTCAAGACGGACGTCCTCGACCCGCTCGAGGGAATCACCGGGAAGTCCCAGGGCGCTGACTACTTCGAGGTCATGCGGTCCAACCTGAAGAACCTCCAGAAGGCGCTCGGAGCCAAGTGATGACAGCAGCAGCAACGGAGGCGCGAGCCATGCAGTCCACGCCCCGACCGGCTGACGACCAGCCCGTCATATCCCTGCGCGGGGCCACCGCCTCGCTCGGCTCGCGCCCCGTGCTGCGCGGCGTCGACCTCGCCGTCCGCCGCGGCGAGGTCGTCGCACTCCTCGGCGCCAACGGCTCCGGCAAGTCCACCGCGGTCCGCGCCGTCGTCGGCCAGGTCCCGCTCTCCGGCGGAGACCTCTCCCTCTTCGGCACGGACTTCAAACGCTTCCGCGACTGGTCGCGCATCGGATACGTCCCGCAGCGCACCACCGCCGCCAGCGGGGTCCCGGCCACCGTGCGCGAGGTCGTCTCCGCCGGCCGGCTCGCCCGCTCCCGCTTCGGCTTCCTGCGCAAGGCCGACAAGGCCGCCGTCGAGCGCGCCCTCGTCCTCGTGGGGATGGAGTCGTACGCCGACGCATCGGTCAACGCCCTTTCCGGCGGCCAGCACCAGCGCGTGCTCATCGCCCGGGCACTCGCCGTCGAACCCGAACTCCTGATCATGGACGAGCCGATGGCCGGCGTGGACCTCGCCAACCAGGAGGTCCTCGCGGGCGCCGTGCGCGAACAGGTCGCCGCCGGCACCACCGTTCTCCTCGTCCTGCACGAACTGGGCCCGCTGGAGCCGCTGATCGACCGGGCCGTCGTCCTGCGCGACGGCTGCGTCGTCCACGACGGCCCGCCCCCGGAGGCCGTGGGCCAGCACGCGCTGCCCGGCCACGACCACGTACACCCCCACGCGGCGCACGACGCCGAGCCCCTGCGGACGGGACTGCTGAGCTGATGGACCTCCTCGACTACGCCTTCATGCAGCGGGCCCTGCTCGCGGCCGTCCTGGTCGGCCTCACGGCCCCCGCGATCGGCACGTACCTCGTCCAGCGCCGCCAGGCGGTCATGGGCGACGGCATCGGCCACGTGGCCATGACCGGCGTCGCCCTCGGCTTCCTGCTGCGCACCAGCCCGGTGTGGATGGCGACCCTCGTCGCCGTCATCGGCGCGGTCGGCATGGAGCTGATCCGCTCGCGCGGGAAGACCAGCGGTGACATCGCGCTCGCCATGCTCTTCTACGGCGGCCTGGCCGGCGGCGTCATGATCATCAACCTGGCGCCGGGCGGCTCCACCGCCAATCTGACCAGCTACCTCTTCGGCTCCATCACCACCGTCTCGGCCGAGGACATCACGGCCGTGGTGATCCTGGCCGTGTTCGTCGTCGCCGTGACCCTGGGCCTGCGCCGGCAGCTGTTCGCGGTCTGCCAGGACGAGGAGTTCGCCCGGGTCACCGGCCTGCCGGTGCGCGCGCTGAACCTGCTGATGGCCGTCACCGCCGCCGTCACGGTGACCGTGGCGATGCGCATCGTGGGCCTGCTGCTGGTCAGCGCCATGATGGTGATCCCCGTCGCGGCCGCCCAGCGGGTCACCCGCGGGTTCACCGCGACCCTCGCGGTGGCCATGACCATCGGCGTGCTCGTCTCGCTGACCGGCACGGTCACCACGTACTACATCGACGCCCCCTCCGGCGGCACGATCGTGCTCCTGGCCATCGCTGTGTTCATGATCACGACGGCGGTCTCGGCCCCCCTGGCCAAGCGCCGGGCCAACGCCGCCCGCGCCGCCGAAGAGGTGTGCACCCGCGACGACGTGAAGGTCTAGGCCCGGCGGCCGCCTGGCACAATGGCCGCAGGCCTACACGAGGAGGAACCGGTGGCGACTGCGCCTGGCGAGATGAACGCGCCAGTACGAGGACGATCCACCCGGCAGCGGGCCGCCGTAGCGGCGGCGCTGGACGAGGTGGACGAGTTCCGCAGCGCCCAGGAACTCCACGACATGCTCAAGCACCGTGGCGATTCCGTGGGCCTGACCACCGTGTACCGCACCCTCCAGTCCCTCGCGGACGCGGGCGAGGTCGACGTCCTGCGCACCAGCGACGGCGAGTCCGTCTACCGCCGCTGCTCCACCGGGGACCACCACCACCATCTGGTCTGCCGCAAGTGCGGCAAGGCCGTCGAGGTGGAGGGCCCGGCGGTGGAGAAGTGGGCGGAGTCCGTCGCCGCCGAGCACGGCTACGTGAACGTGGCCCACACGGTGGAGATCTTCGGCACCTGCGCCGACTGCGCCGCCGCGGGCTGAGCGCCGCGGGCTGAGCCGCACGAGCACCCGTGCCGGCCCGGCCCGCGCACGGGGCCGTACGCGGGCGCAGCTCTAGAGCCGCCGCAGGTTCGCGTCCAGGAGGGCCCGCAGCCCGTCGACGTCCGCCGGCTGGCGGACGCCGCGCTTGGGCAGGACCGTCATGGCCACCGCCCCCTTGTCGTCGCTGAGCATGACGAACGCGCCGTCCGTCTCCGCGTACGTCGGCTGCGCGGCCCAGGAGATGCGCGCCTCGGTGGTGGCCGTCTTCACCAGGAGCCCCGCACCGTCGACGACGGTGCGGCAGTCGCCCGCCTTGTCCAGCAGCCCCCGGAAGGCCCGTGCCTGGAGGCGCGGGCCGAACAGCGCGAACGCCCACAGCACCACGGCACCGGTGAGGAAGCCGGCCGCCCTGGCCGCGGACTCGTCCCGCATGATCGCCGAGACGCCGATGAGCAGCGACAGCGTCCCGATCAGGGGGAACAGCCACCGCCTGCGGCGCCCGGCCGCCGTCTTCGAGTCGCGCAGGCGCACCGCCTCCGCGAGGTCCTTCGTGGTGATCCGGTAGGCCAGTTCGACCGTCTGCGCAACGGGCCGCGTCGCGCCGTGCTCCATGTCCATGACAGCCGACCCTATCGGGATCACCGCGTCCGGACGGCGGCCGCGTCCGGCGCGCCGTGCCGCCGGACGCGGATCAGGGCCCTCAGGCCGTGGAGCCGGGTTCCGCCTGGTTGGGGACGGCGCCGCCGAAGCGGCGGTCGCGCTGGGCGTACTCGAGGCAGGCCCGCCACAGGTCGCGGCGGTCGAAGTCGGGCCACAGCACGTCCTGGTAGACCATCTCGGCGTAGGCGCTCTGCCAGATCAGGTAGTTGGAGGTGCGCTGCTCGCCGCTGGGGCGCAGGAACAGGTCCACGTCCGGCATGTCCGGGTAGTAGATGTACTTCGCGAAGGTCTTCTCGTTCACCTTCGACGGGTCCAGCTTCCCGGCGGCGACGTCGCGGGCGATGGCCTGCGCCGCGTCCGCGATCTCCGCGCGGCCGCCGTAGTTGACGCAGAAGTACAGGGTCATCGCGTCGTTGTCGACGGTCTGCTCCTGCGCGACCTGGAGCTCCTGGACGACGGACTTCCACATCTTCGGCATGCGGCCGACCCAGCGGATGCGGATGCCCAGCTCGTTCATCTCGTCGCGGCGGCGGCGGATGACGTCGCGGTTGAAGTTCATGAGGAAGCGGACCTCGTCGGGCGAGCGCTTCCAGTTCTCCGTCGAGAAGGCGTAGAGGGAGAGGTTCTTGACGCCCATCTCCAGGCAGCCCTTGAGCACGTCGAGCACGACGCCCTCGCCGACCTTGTGGCCCTCCGTGCGGGGCAGGCCGCGCTCCTTGGCCCAGCGGCCGTTGCCGTCCATGACGATGGCCACGTGGTTCGGGACCAGCTCGCCGGGGATCTTCGGCGGGACCGCACCGGACGGGTGCGGCTCGGGAACCTTGTACTCCCGGCGAGAGCGTCCCAGAATCCCGCGTCGTGCCATGTGCCCAGCTCCTATTTCTCGACGTATCGCAGGGAGCGTAGCCCGCGCTCCAGATGCCAGTGCAGGTAGGCCGAGACCAGCCCGCTGCCCTCCCGCACGTGACGCGCCTCGCACGCGTCGGCATACCCCCAGTCGCCCGTCAGCAGGGCGCTGAGCAAGGCGATGGCCTCCGACGAGGGTACGACGCTGCCGGGCACGCGGCAGTCCCCGCATATGACCCCGCCCGCGGCGACGGAGAAGTGCCGGTTCGGGCCGTGGATCCCGCACTTCGCGCAGTCCTGGAAGCTCGGCGCGTAGCCGTTCACGGCGAGGGAGCGCAGCAGGAAGGCGTCGAGGATGAGGTGCGGTTCGTGTTCGCCGCGGGAGAGGGTGCGCAGGGCCCCGACGAGCAGCAGGTACTGCTGTACGGCGGGCTCGCCCTCGTTCTCGGTGAAGCGTTCGGCGGTCTCCAGCATCGCGGTGCCGGCGGTGTAGCGGGCGTAGTCGGTGACGATGCCGTTGCCGTACGGGGCGATGATCTCGGTCTGGGTGCAGAGCGGCAGGCTGCGGCCGATCAGCTCGCTGCCGCGGGCGAAGAACTGCACGTCGGCGTGGGAGAAAGGTTCCAGCCCGGCCCCGAACTTCGATTTGGTGCGCCGGACGCCGCGCGCGACGGCCCGGACCCGGCCGTGGCCACGGGTGAGGAGCGTGATGATGCGGTCCGCCTCACCCAGCTTCTGGGTGCGCAGCACGATGCCGTCGTCGCGGAACAGACTCATGCGCCCATTGTCCCGTACGGGACAGCGTTGACCCCCCGTCCGGATGAGCGTCTCCGGACGAGGGGTCAGCACCCCTTGGGAGGATCAGGAGGCGGTCGTCTCCGCGTCCGCCTTCTTCGCGCCGTCGGCCTTCTCGGCGGCGTCCGTGTTCTCCGCGTTCTCCGCGTTCTCCGCGTTCTCCGCGTCGGCCTCCTTCTCGGCGGCGGCCGGGGCCGCCGTCGGCTGGGCCGGCAGCTCGGCCTTGACGGCGTCGTGGGCGTCGTCCTTGGCCAGACCGTTGAAGATCAGGTTGAGGACGATGGCGGCCGTGGCACCGAGGGTGACACCGCTGTTGAGCAGCGAGGACGCGTCGGGGCTCACGTGCTTGTCGAAGTAGAGCGGAACGGTGGCGGGGAAGAGCGCGAGGGCCAGCGAGACGCCCACGATCAGCGCGTTCTTCTCCTCCTTGAGGTCCACCTTGGCCAGGGTCTGGATACCGGCCAGGGCGACCATGCCGAACATCACGGTGGCCGCACCGCCGAGGACGCCCGGCGGGACGGAGGCGACGATCGCGGCGGCCTTGGGCAGCAGACCCAGGATGATCATGAACACACCCGCGGCGACGACCACGAAGCGGCTCTTGACCTTGGTCATCCGCACCAAGCCGACGTTCTCGGCGAAGGCGACGTACGGGAAGGAGTTCAGGACGCCGCCGAGGGCGGTCGCGGCGCCGTCGGCACGCAGGGCGCGGGCCACGACCTCGCTGTCGACCTCCTTGCCGACGATGTCGCCGACGGCGTAGGTGTCACCCGTGGTCTCGACCATGGTGATCAGCATGACGATCAGCATGAGGAAGATCGGGAACCATTCGAACTTCGGGGCGCCGAAGTGGAAGGGCGTGGTGACGCCGATCCAGTCGGACTGGCCGACGTTGCCGAACTTGGCGTCGCCCAGCGCGAAGGCCGCGAGGGTACCGCCGACCAGGCCGAGCAGGATGCTGATGCTGCGCAGGAACGGTCCGCCGAACTTCATCAGGACGAGGATGAAGAGCATGGTGCCGCCCGCGTAGGCCAGCTGCGTCGGCACACCGCCGTCGGCGAGCGTCGGAACGCCGCCGGCCGCGTCCTTGAGGCCCACCGGGATCAGCACGATGCCGAGCACCGTGATGACCGTGCCGGTGACCACCGGCGGGAAGAGCCGCATCACCGCCTTGAAGGCGCCTGCCGGCAGCCAGGCGAACGCGAAGGTCGCGATACCCGCCGTGATGACGGCGCCGTAGATGACCAGGAGCGCTGCGGTTCCACCGCCGGCACCGAGGCCGATGGCGATCATCGGGGACACGGCCGTGAAGGTCACGCCCTGGATCAGCGGCAGCCGCGCGCCGATCCTGCCGATGCCGAAGGCCTGGATGATGGAGGCGATACCGCAGGTGAAGAGGTCTGCGTTGATCAAGTAGACGAGCTGTTCAGGGCTCAGCTTGAGCGCACTGCCGACGATGATCGGGACGATCACCGCGCCGGCGTAGAACGCGAGTACGTGCTGGAAGCCGTACAGCGCGAGCTTGGGGAGGGGGAGCACCTCGTCGACCGGGTGCGTGCTCTGCTCTCCACTGGTGGAAAGCCGGGCGGCGACACGTGCCATCTCTGCCTTGCCCTTCAAGAGGTAGGTAATTGAGAGGAGATCTGGTTATCCCTGGCCGGAGTGGGTCCGTTATCCCGTTGATCCGCCAGGGTTTCAGTGCGTTCACGTTCACGCTGTTGCGTTGCATCCAAGCCGAGCCCTGTTAACGGCGCCGTCTTGTCGTGTGACCGGAATTGAACGCCTGTGGGGGGCCTCACAGATATCGTCGACTTACACAAATTGTTGACCTCTGGTGACGTCGGATCTGTAGGTTTCTCCAGTGGTGCGGACCCCCGGGGAGGGGTATGAGAAGCGGCATTCGGAGGCAGCCCCTCCGGCCCTGCAACCGCGAAGCACATGGGGTGTGACCTGCGCATTAAGACTTCAACGGCGTTCGAATCCGCGAAGTCGGGACACTCGCTCCGGGTGTCCACCTGGTGGACCGATCCTGTGTGGATGACGTGATTCCGGCGTTCACAGGACGTTCACGAGGCCCTGAACAGCCCCCGTGAGGCCGGATCGTTACCCCCCGGCACGTCTGTTTCGGACGGATCTGATCCGCTGAGCGGATGTGACCGTCCGGGAACACGAAAACGCCCGAACCCCAAGGGTTCGGGCGTCACCGTGCAGAGAGGGGCGATTACGGAGCGCGCACCGCCGACAACAGCCGTCCCACCTCGTCCACGTCGATCCGCAGCGCTGCGCCGATGGTGGAGAGCACCTCGCGCTCCGCCGGGGTGTACGGGCCGTCCGCGAGCGCGATGCGAGCGCCCTGGAGCAGGATCGACTCACGGCCCGGGCCCGCCAGGTGCGGTGCCAGCGGCTCCAGGGCCTCGTGGAGTTCGATGGACAGGGCGGCCCCGCAGCACTCCGGGACGTCGTACAGCCCGAGCCGCCCCTCGTCCGCGGTCAGCGCCGCCACGAGGGCCTCCAGCTGCTCCTCGCTGCACTCGGGGAAGCCGGCGGCCCGTACCGCGCCCGCCGCGGCCTCCAGCGCCCCGCGCGAGGCCGTGCCGCCCGCCGCGAGCACGGCGAGGCCCACGGTGTGCACGGCGTCGCGCAGCATCGCCGTGAAGCGGGTGGTGGTCAGGTGCTCCAGGACCTCGGTGTCGAAGCGTTCGCGGCACCCCTGGCACTCGACGATCGGCCCGGCCTGCCCGCGCGGCAGCAGCGGGACCCCGAGCACGGTGAACCGGCGGCGCCCGGTGCGCCTGCGGTAGTTGCGGTCGCCACCGCAGGAGGGGCAGAAGAACTCCCCGTCGCCCACGGTGCTCCAGGTGGTACGGATGCCCCAGAGCATCAGCTTCCGGCCGTCCCCACCCCGAACTGGCAGCACGTCGCACCTCCGTAACCTTCCGGCAACATCGCCGGGTTGGCGTGATGTTAGCCACATAGGTGAGGCCGCGTCAGTCGTGTGACAGGACAACATGTGGCGCGGCGCGGACTTGGCCGATCCGCGCCCATGCCTCCGGGCCCTAGGGTCTGCCCCATGAACGAGAAGTCCTGCCTGGTGACGGGCGCCGCGAGCGGGATCGGCCGGGCCACCGCCACGCTGCTGGCCCGGTCGGGGGCGCGGGTCACCGCGGCCGACATCAACGGCCCCGGCGTCGAGGCCCTGCGCGCATCGCTCGCCGCGGAGGGGTTCGGCATCACGACGGTGAGCGGCGACGTGTCCGATCCGGAAGCCAACCGCGCGATGGTCTCCGCCGCGGTGGAGGCGTACGGGCGGCTCGACGTCGCCGTGGCGAACGCCGGAGTGCTCCCTCTTTCGGATGTACGGGAGACCGCCCCTGCGGACTGGGACCACGTCATGGCGGTCGACGGCCGCGGCATGTTCCTGACGTGCAAGTACGCCATCGAGGCGATGACCGCGCAGGAGCGGCCCGGCGGGGCGCTGGTCTGCGTGTCCTCGATCTCGGGGGTGGCCGGGCAGGCGCGGCAGGCCGCCTACGGGCCGGCGAAGTTCGTGGCGTCGGGGCTGACCAAGCACCTCGCGGTGGAGTGGGCGGCCCGCGGGATCCGGGTCAACGCGGTGGCCCCCGGCACCATCCGTACGGAGCGGGTGCTGGCGCTGGAGGACGAGCCGGGCGGTCCGGAGTACCTCGAGGAGATGTCCGCTGCGCATCCGATGGGCCGGCTCGGCGAGCCGGAGGAGGTGGCCCGGGTCATCGCCTTCCTGGCCTCGGACGCGGCCTCGTTCGTGACGGGCGTGGTGCTGCCCGTGGACGGCGGCTACCTGGCCCGCTGAGGCTGCGGCACCCGGCCCGCGGAGACCGCGGCACCAGAAGACGACGGAACCCCGCCCCTCCACGGGGGAGGAGCGGGGTTCACGTGCGCGTGGTTCAGCGGCCCGCGCGGTTGACGGCGGAGATGACCGCCTTCAGGGAGGCGCGGGTGGTGTTGGCGTCGATGCCGATGCCCCACAGGACCCGGCCGTCGATGGCGCACTCGATGTACGAGGCGGCCACGGCGGAGGCGCCCTCGCTCATGGTGTGCTCGGTGTAGTCCAGCAGGCGGGCGTCGACGCCGATGTCGGCCAGCGCGTCGAAGAAGGCCGAGATCGGACCGTTGCCGGTGCCGTTCAGGACCGTCTCGACCCCGTCCACGACCGCCTCGACGGTCAGCGTGTCGGTGCCGTCGCGATCGGTGGTGGTCGAGCCGGAGCGCAGCTGGATGCGGCCCCACGGGTTCTCGGGGTTGGGCAGGTACTCGTCCGAGAAGACGTCCCAGATCGCCTTCGGCGTGACCTCGCCGCCCTCGGCGTCGGTCTTGGCCTGGATGATCCGCGAGAACTCGATCTGCATGCGGCGCGGCAGGTCCAGCTTGTGGTCGTTCTTCAGGACGTACGCGATGCCGCCCTTGCCGGACTGCGAGTTGACCCGGATGACCGCCTCGTAGGAGCGGCCGACGTCCTTCGGGTCGATCGGCAGGTACGGGACCGCCCACTCGATGTCGTCGACGGTCTTGCCCTGGGCGGCCGCGTCGGCCTCCATGGCGTCGAAGCCCTTCTTGATGGCGTCCTGGTGGGAGCCGGAGAAGGCGGTGTAGACCAGGTCGCCCGCGTAGGGGTGGCGCGGGTGGACCTCCATCTGGTTGCAGTACTCGCTGGTGCGGCGGATCTCGTCGATCTGGGAGAAGTCGATCTGCGGGTCGATGCCCTGCGAGAACAGGTTCATGCCCAGGGTGATCAGGTCGACGTTGCCGGTGCGCTCGCCCTGCCCGAACAGGCAGCCCTCGATGCGGTCGGCACCGGCCATCAGGGCCAGCTCGGCGGCGGCTACGGCAGTGCCGCGGTCGTTGTGCGGGTGCACGGAGATGCAGACGTGCTCGCGGCGGGTCAGGTTGCGGGCCATCCACTCGAAGCGGTCCGCGTGGGTGGAGGGCGTCGAGCGCTCCACGGTGGCGGGCAGGTTCAGGATGATCTCGCGGCCCTCGCCCGGCTGCCATACGTCGCAGACGGCCTCGCAGACCTCCAGGGCGAAGTCCAGCTCCGTGTCGGTGAAGATCTCGGGGCTGTACTGGTAGCCGAAGGTGGTCTCCGGGCCCAGCAGCTTCTCGGCGTACTCCATGACCAGGCGGGTGCCGTCGACGGCGATCTGCTTGATCTGCTCCTTGGAGCCGCGGAAGACGACCCGGCGGAAGGTCGGGGCGGTCGCGTTGTACAGGTGCACGGTGGCGCGCTTGGCGCCGATCAGCGACTCGACGGTCCGCTCGATCAGGTCCTCGCGGGCCTGGGTCAGGACGGAGATGGTGACGTCGTCCGGGATCGCGCCCTCTTCGATGATGGAGCGCACGAAGGCGAAGTCGGTCTCGCCGGAGGAGGGGAAGCCGACCTCGATCTCCTTGTAGCCCATGCGCACCAGCAGGTCGAACATCTCGCGCTTGCGGGCGGGGGTCATCGGGTCGATCAGCGACTGGTTGCCGTCGCGCAGGTCGGTGGAGAGCCAGCGGGGAGCCTTGGTGACGCGGGCGTCCGGCCAGGTGCGGTCGGGGATGTCCACCTGCTCGTACCGGCCGTACTTGTGGATGGGCATCCCGGAGGACTTCTGGGTGTGGGTCGCGTTGGTGATGGGCGTGGGGCGACCGACAAAAGGCTGCTGGCTCATGGCGTTGGGCTCCTCGCGTGTCCGCGTGTAGTTCGCTGGAAACGGCCGACGGCGGTCGTAAAAACCGCAACACCAAACTCCGCGGGGAGGGGGTCGGCCTACGACTACAGACCCTCGCCGCGGCAGCTAAGGAGAAGCAGCCCGAAACGCATGATGGGCCGAGCCTAGCCGAGCCGCGCCGTAACGCGAGGACCTGTTTCAGTATGCAAGACCGGCCCGTCCGATTTGCACCAAATGTGAGCCAAGCCTCCTTTCCCTCGCGAATGTCCGGTTGATCCGTCAATCCGGCGACGCGACTTTCGGACATGCGAATGAATCATGGTCGCGGGTAGTGACACTGCCGTGACCCGCTGCCACATTTCGGGCATGAATGCCTCCCACGCCCCCCGTCACCCCGTCTTCTGCACCGTCGTGCCGCCGCACCTGCTCGACAAGGCCGCCCTGTCCGCGGACCCCCGGCGCGCCGACCTCGCCCAGAGCACCCTCGAACACGACGCCATGCTGCGCACCCGGCGCCGGGTCACCACCGTCCGCGGGATCGCCCCCGCCCTCGGGGCGCCCGCCTCCGACGATCCGCACCGGACGATCTACGACGCCCAGCACCGCACCCGGCTGCCCGGGAAGAAGGTGCGCGGCGAGGGCGACCCGCTGCACAAGGACGCCACCGTCAACCGTGCGTACGCGGGGCTCGGAGCCACGTACGAACTCTTCCTGAAGGGCTTCGGGCGCCGCTCGATCGACGACTCCGGGCTCGCGCTCGACGCGACCGTCCACTACAGCGAGGACTACAACAACGCCTTCTGGGACGGCCGGCAGATGGTCTTCGGCGACGGCGACGGCGACCTCTTCCTCGATTTCACGGTGTCGGTCGACGTCATCGGGCACGAGCTGACCCACGGGGTCACCCAGTACACGGCGAACCTGCAGTACCTCGGCCAGTCCGGCGCCCTGAACGAGTCGATGTCGGACGTCTTCGGCTCGCTGATCAAGCAGTACTCCCTCGACCAGACCGCCGAGCAGGCCGACTGGCTGATCGGCGCCGGACTGCTCGGCCCCAACGTCACCGGGGTCGCGCTGCGCTCGATGAAGGCGCCCGGGACGGCGTACGACGACGACGAGCTCGGCAAGGACCCGCAGCCGGCCACGATGGACGACTACGTGACCACCAACCGCGACAACGGCGGGGTGCACATCAACTCCGGCATCCCCAACCACGCCTTCTACGTCGCGGCGACCGAGCTGGGCGGCAAGGCCTGGGAGCGGGCCGGGCAGATCTGGTACGACACCCTGACGGGCGGGGAGCTGGCCTCGAACGCCAAGTTCGCGGACTTCGCCCGGCTGTCCACCGCCGCGGCCGCGGCCCGGTACGGGGAGGGCGGCGCCGAGCACCGGGCGCTGCAGAAGGCGTGGTCGGTGGTGGGCGTGCCGTTCGCGGGGTAGGACGGCTGCCATGCGGATTCAGGTGGTGCGGACGGGCGGCTTCGCGGGCATCGAGCGACGGGCCGAGGTGGACACCTCGGGCCGGCCGGACGAGGACGAGTGGCGGGCCCTGGCCCACCTGGCGCTGCGGCCGGCCTCGCCGGCGCATGCGCCGGCCGGGGTGCGGGACGGGTTCTCGTACGAGATCACGGTGGACGGGCGGACGGTGTCCTGCCACGACCCGCACCTCTCGGACGCGCAGCGCACGCTGATCTCACGGGTCCTGAAGGAGGGAGCCTGAAGGAGGGAGCCCGGAGGAGGGAGCCCGGAGGAGGGGCCCGATAAGGGCGTGCCCTCGCGGCACCGCTTTGGTTGGATGCCGGGATGACTACGATCTTGGACTCGCTGGAGCGGTACTACGACACGGTGCCCCGGGTGGGCGGTGCGCGGGCCGAGGACTTCGGCCCGCTGACCCTGTTCGTCCAGGAGGGCGCGGGCTGGCAGTACTACGCACGACCCGCGCTCGGCGGCGCCGGGGCGACCGTGGCGGACGTGGAGCGGGTCCTGGCCCGGCAGCGGGAGCTGAAGGTCCCCGAATCCTTCGAGTGGGTGGCCGAAACCACCCCCTCCCTCCGGGGCCCGGTGGAGGCGGCTGGGCTGCACGTCCACGCGCACCCGCTGATGGTGCTGGACGCCGGGGCGGCGCCCCTCCCCCCGCATCCCGACGTGCGCCTGCTCGGCCCGGACGACCCGCTGCTGAAGGCGGCGGTGACGGTCCCGGCGCTGGCCTTCGCGGCCCCCGGGACCGCGGTCGGCGAGGCAGGCCCGGCGGAGCTGGCGGCGAAGACGGCCGAGCCCTGGGCGGAGGAGGGCCGGGCCCGGGTCGCCGGGAAGCTCGAGGCGGGCACCACCGCCCTGGCGGCGGCCGTCCGCGACGGCGTGGTGCTCTGCGCGGGCCAGTACAACCCCGTCGGCGACGTCGCCGAGGTGGTGGGCGTCGGCACCCTCCCGTCGGCCCGCCGCCAGGGCCTGGCCCTCGCGGTCACCGCGGCCCTGGTCGCCCGCGCCCTGGAGCAGGGGGCGCGCACCGTCTTCCTCTCCGCGGGCGACGAGGACGTGGCCCGCATCTACGGCCGCATCGGCTTCCGCCGGGTGGCGACGGCACTGATCGCGGAGCCCGCGGAGGCGTAGGCCCCCCGCCGGGTTTGCCGGATCGGCAACAGGGTTTGCCGGATCTCCCGCGCCGGGCGGAGCATCGGAGGGACGCAGACCGGACGACCCAGACCCGAACCGGAAGAAGGCCTCCATGCACCAGCACGAGCACACCCACTCCCCCGCCGCGCAGTCCGACGGCGGCGCGGGGTTCTGGGACGGCCGCTACAGCGAGAGCACCCGCATCTGGAGCGGCAATCCGAACGCGATCCTGCTCCGGGAGGCCGGGGACCTTGCCCCGGGCCGGGCGCTGGACCTCGGCTGCGGGGAGGGCGCGGACGCCGTGTGGCTGGCCCGGCAGGGGTGGCTGGTCACCGGCGCCGACATCTCGAAGGTCGCCCTCGGCCGCGCCGCCGAGCACGCCGCCGAGGCGGGGCTCGGCGACCGGATCGCCTTCGAGCACCACGACCTCGGGGAGTCCTTCCCCGCCGGCGAGTTCGACCTGGTCTCCGCGTGCTTCCTGCACAGCCCGGGCGAGATGCCCCGCGAGCGGATCCTGCGCACCGCCGCGGCGGCCGTCGCCCCGGGCGGCGTCCTGCTGGTGGGCGGCCACGGCGGCTCGGAGCACGGGGCGGAGAACCCGCACCCCGAACTGCACTTCCCCACCCCGCAGGAGGTCCTGGCGGACCTGGAACTGCCGGAGGGCGACTGGGAGGTCCTGGTCTGCGCGGAGCACGCCCGGGCCGGCGCCGAGGCCGACCGCCCGGGCCCCGGCTACGACAACGTGCTCAAGGTCCGGCGCCTCCGCTAGGGAGGCGCCGGGCTCGCGTCGGGCTCGCGTCGGGCTGCTAGAAGCCGAGCTTGCGGAGCTGCTTGGGGTCCCGCTGCCAGTCCTTGGCGACCTTCACGTGGAGGTCGAGGAAGACCGGGGTCCCGAGCAGCGCCTCGATGTGCTTGCGCGACTTCATCCCGACCTCCTTCAGCCGGGAGCCCTTCGGGCCGATGATGATGCCCTTCTGGCTCGGCCGCTCGATGTAGACGTTCGCGTGGATGTCCAGCAGCGGGCGGTCCGCCGGGCGGTTCTCCCGCGGGATCATCTCCTCGACGACCACGGCGATGGAGTGCGGCAGTTCGTCGCGCACGCCCTCCAGCGCGGCCTCGCGGATCAGCTCCGCCACCATGACCATCTCGGGCTCGTCCGTGAGGTCGCCCTCCGGGTAGAGCGGCGGGCTCTCCGGCAGCAGCGGCGCGATCAGGTCGGCGAGCAGCTGGACCTGGGTGTCGCCGACGGCCGAGACCGGCACGATCTCGGCCCACTCGATGCCCAGCTCCGCGCCGAGCTGGTGGATGGCGAGGAGCTGTTCGGCCAGCGCCTTGGACTCCACCAGGTCCGTCTTGGTCACGATGGCGATCTTGGGGGTCTTCTTGATCGCCGCGAGTTCCTTCGCGATGAACTTGTCGCCGGGGCCGAGCTTCTGGTCGGCCGGCAGGCAGAAGCCGATGACGTCGACCTCGGCCCAGGTGGTCCGCACCACGTCGTTCAGCCGCTCGCCGAGCAGCGTGCGCGGCTTGTGCAGGCCCGGGGTGTCGACGAGGACCAGCTGCGCGTCGGGGCGGTGCACGATGCCGCGGACGGTGTGGCGGGTGGTCTGCGGCCGGTTGGAGGTGATCGCGACCTTGGTGCCCACGAGTGCGTTGGTCAGGGTCGACTTCCCCGCGTTGGGGCGGCCGACGAAGCAGGCGAAGCCCGCACGGTGCGGGCCGGTGGACTCGGGGGAACGATCGCTCATACGGGCCATTCTCCCCGATGCGGCTCCCAGCGCCGACCAGGCCACGGTGACGAGGGCCACGACGGCCGTGAGCGGCGGATACGCGGCGAAGTCCGCGCCGCCCCGGGCCTCGGCCCCTTCGGCCCGGGCCCGGACCGTCACCTCGGCCCATTCCACGGCGGGCGGGCCGTCCCAGCGGGCGCTGAGCCGCACTTCCTGACCCGGCAGCAGCTCCTCGGGGAGCCCGCCGAGCTCGCCGCCGCCGGCGAGTCTGCGGCCGAGGGCGCCGGTGGCGGTGAGGCCGGCGCGGGGCCGGAGCGTGACGTTGCCGATGTTGTGGAGCGTGTACGAGACCTCGGCGCGGGCCCCCTTCCCCTCGACGCGGACCCGCTCGACGGCGAGGGCGGGAGCGGTCGGACCGGTCACCCTCAGGTACAGCCGGGCGGCGACGGCCTGCTGCACGCCGATCCCCTGCGCGGTGGCGGGGGCGGGCCGGTCCTCCAGGGCGACGATCGCGCCGGGGTGGTCCCCGGGTTCGGCCCGCTCGGGCACGGCGACGGTGAACGGGACGCTGACCGCACCGCGGGCCGGGACGGTGACCCGCTCCCGCTCGAGCCGCGCCCACGCGCCGGCGGCCCGGCGGGGCTCGTCGGGCCCGCGGAGGGCGAAGCCGCCGTCGCGGGCGGTGTTGTAGGCGTCGGCGGCGTAGAGGCGGAAGGTGCGGGGGCGGTCGGTGCGGTTGGTGAGGGTGACGGTGTCGGTGACGGCCGCGCCGGGGGCGGCCGAGAGGTAGAAGTACGGCCGCTGCCCGACGGCGTTGGCGGCCGGCAGCACGGACCACAGCCCGTTGTCGGCCGCCCCGGCCACCCCGGCTGCGCCGAGCACCAGCCCCACCACCACGGCCAGGCCGGCCACCAGGCCCCCGCAGCGCCGCCGGAGCCGCCCGCCGCCGGACCTTGGCGCCGCTGCGCGGGGCCTTCCCGGGGCCGGAGCGGAGCCCCGGGACGGGGAGGCCCCGCGCAGCGGCAGTGCGGCCGTCACGACAGGGTCAGGGTCAGGACCGCCGTGTACGCACCCGGCGCGGTGTACCGCGGCACCTGGAGCGTGACCGCCGCGTCGACGGTGAAGGTGCCGCCGGCCGGCGCGGCGTCGGGGGTCGACGCCAGCACCGCCCCCTCCGGCCCGACGACCCCCGCACTGCCCGCCGTACAGGCGGTCGCGCTGCCCGGGGCCGCCGCGCACACCGGGGTCCAGGACAGCGACGCACCCGGGATGCGGACCCCGCCCGGCCCCGTGAAGTCGGTCACCTTGCCGATCAGGGACCACCCGGCCGGCCCGCCCCGCGCGTCCGTGACCGTGACGGTGCCGATGCGGCCCGGCGCGGCGCCCCCGTCGCCGTACGGGACCGCCCCGAGGGTGATGTCCTCGCCGGTCTGGGTCATGGCCAGCCCGCCCGGCTCGACGGTGGCGGTGACCCGCTGGGTGGCGGTCGGCACGGCGGCCGCCGCGGCCGGCACGACGTCGACGACCGCGTACGCCGCCGGCCCCGAGCCCTGCCGCGCGGACCAGGCCGCGCCCTCGTAGGCGACCACCGCCGTCGTGGCCTTGTCCTTGACCGGCAGCTCCGCCACCGCCACGCCCCACGCGTCGGCGGTGGCGGTGACCCGGTCGGCGGTCTCCGCGGCGCCCGCCCGCCCCGCGAGCGTCACGGCCGAGCCCGGGGTGAAGCCGGCCGCGGTGACCGCGACCTTGGCGCCCGGCTTCCCGGAGGGGGCGCCGAGGAAGACGCTGCGCAGGTTGGCCGTGGGCAGGGCGCTCGCGGTGAGGCGGGCCGAGACCGGTGCCGCGGACGGCTCGGCGGCGGGGGTGCACACGGTGTCCAGGCCCAGCGGCTGGCTGGTGTGCAGGGTGTAGCCGCCCGGGGCGAGGGACGTCTGCCCGGGGGCGGTGACGGTGAAGGTGCCCGTCATGGTGACGGCGGGCAGGGCCGCCCCGGCCGGGACGGGGTCGTTGCGCTGGGCGCCGACCACGGTGACCTCGCCGCTCTGGGCGCCGGACAGCAGCACCCGCCCGGCCGGGGTCAGGGCGTCCGCGGGGAGTTCGGCGCCGACGGGGTTCACGGCAGGGGTGCGGGCCACCTGGTAGGTCACGGTGACGGTGTCGCCGACCTGCGGGGCCGGGTTGTCGACGGTGATCCGGGCGGTGGTCGGCCCGTCGGCGGGCGGGAGTCCGGCTTCCTGGGGCGGCAGGCAGTGGGTGGGGAACTCCACCTGGCCCACGGGGGTGTCCCCCTCTGCGGCGGCGGGCGCGCTCAGGGCGCCCCCGGCCGTGGCGGCGAGCACCGCCATGCCGACGGCTGCCGACCATCTTCGGCCCCTCTTGTTTCCACCGATGCGCGCCCCTGTTCGCACTGCCCGCCCCCTCCGCTCCGCAGGGGGCCATTCACGAGCGGGGGGCAGGAGAAGTCAATGCACGGACCCCGCATCAACTGATGGCCCATCAGGAGATGTCAGTCTCGGGGTTCTGGGTCTGGAAGGTGCGCCGGTAGGCGGTCGGGCTCACGCCGAGGGCCGCCTGCACGTGCTTGCGCAGCGACTGGGCCGTCCCGAAGCCCGCCTCCCGGGCCACCCGCTCGATCGGGAGATCGGTCCGTTCCAGCAGCTGCCGGGCCCGCTCCACCCGCTGCGCGGTGATCCATTCGCCGGGGCTGACGCCCGCCTCCTCCCGGAAGCGGCGGGTGAAGGTCCGTACGGACACCGCTTCCTGCCGGGCCAGGTCACTGAGGCTGACCGGCTCGTGCAGCCGGTCCATCACCCAGGCCCGGGCCGCCGCGGTGCTGGCGAACTGCGGCTGCGGCACCGGGCGCTCGATGAACTGGGCCTGTCCGCCCTCCCGGTGCGGCGGTACGACGGTGCGCCGGGCCACGTCGTTGGCGACGGCCGCGCCGTGGTCGCGGCGCACGATGTGCAGGCACAGGTCGATCCCGGAGGCGACGCCGGCGGAGGTCAGCACGTCCCCGTCGTCGGTGTAGAGCACGTTCGCGTCGACCCGTACGGCCGGGAAGAGCTGCTGGAAGTGCTCGGCGTACGCCCAGTGGGTGGTGGCCCGGTGGCCGTCCAGGTATCCGGCCGCCGCCAGCACGTAGCCGCCGGTGCAGATGGAGACCAGGCGGGTGCCGGGCCGGATGTGCGCGAGGGCCGCCGCCAGCTCGTCCGTCAGGACGCCCTTCTCGTGGACGGGGCCCAGCTCGTACGAGGCGGGCACGACGACGGTGTCGGCCGCGGCGAGCAGTTCGGGGCCGTGCTCGACGTGGACCGCGAAGTCGGCGTTCGTGGACACCGCTCCGGGGCGCAGTCCGCAGGTGAGGGTCTCGTAGTGGGGCCGGCCCTCCGCATCCCTGGAGTAGCCGAAGATCCGGTGCGGGATGCCGAGTTCGAAGGGCAGCAGGCCGGCGAGGGCGAGGACGGCGACACGGTGCGGCTTCATGGCCCGATCGTAGCGAACCATGTCGGTCGGGCCACTGTCGCGGAGCGTACCGCGGCCCGGAAGCTGTCTGCGTGACGCAGACAGCACCCACCTCCGCCGATGCCCCGCAGGCTCCCCGCCGGGCCGGCCGCATCCACCGCGCCTGGTTCGCCGCGGCCGTCGCCTTCGTGACGATCATCGGCGCCGCCGCCTTCGCCTCCCTCCCCGGTCTGCTCATCGAGCCGCTGCACGAGGAGTTCGACTGGTCGCGCGGCACGATCGGCTTCGCGGTCTCCGTGAACCTCGCGCTCTACGGGCTCACCGCCCCCTTCGCCGCCGCCCTGATGGACCGCTTCGGCATCCGCAAGGTCGTCGCGGTGGCCCTGACCGTCATAGCCGGCGGCTCCGTGGCCACCGTGTGGATGACCGCCGCCTGGCAGCTGGTGCTGCTGTGGGGCGTACTGGTGGGCCTGGGCAGCGGCTCGATGGCCCTCGCGTTCGCAGCGACGGTGACCAACCGCTGGTTCACCGCCCGGCGCGGGCTGGTCACCGGCATCCTGACCGCCGCGGGCGCCTCCGGGCAGCTGATCTTCCTGCCGCTGCTGTCCTGGCTGGTGGAGCACCACGGCTGGCGCCCGGCGGCGGTCACGGTGTCACTGGCTGCCCTGGCCGTGGTCCCCTTCGTATGGCTGCTGCTGCGCGACCACCCGGCGGACGTGGGCCTCGCCCCGTACGGGGGCACGTACACGGCCAAGCCGGCTCCGGTCCCGGGCGCGGCGCGGCGGGCCGTGACGGTCCTGTTCAAGGCGGCCCGGACGGGGCCCTTCTGGCTGCTGGCGGGCACCTTCGCGATCTGCGGCGCCTCGACCAACGGGCTGGTGCGGATCCACTTCGTGCCGGCGGCCCACGACCACGGCATGCCGGTGACGGCGGCCGCGGGACTCCTCGCGGTGGTGGGCGTGTTCGACGTGGTCGGCACGATCGCGTCCGGCTGGTTCACGGACCGCTTCGACGCCCGGCGCCTGCTGGCCGTGTACTACGCCCTGCGCGGCATCTCGCTGCTCTTCCTGCCGATGCTGCTGGCGCCGTCGGTGCAGCCGCCGCTGGTGTTCTTCATCGTCTTCTACGGCCTGGACTGGGTGGCGACGGTCCCTCCGACCATCGCCCTGTGCCGGGAGCAGTACGGGGAGGACAGCGCGATCGTCTTCGGCTGGGTGCTGGCCTCCCACCAGGTCGGCGCGGCCCTGGTGGCCTTCCTCGGCGGCCTGGCGCGGGACGCCTCCGGCTCGTACGACCTGGTCTGGTACGCGTCGGGCGCGCTGTGCGCGATGGCGGCGCTGATGTCGATGGTGATCCGCCGCCGGTAGCCTCCCGGCGGGCGGCCGAACTCCCGGGGGGCCGCCGCTGCCCCCTTCCCGTCACCCCGACGGCGCTCCGCGCCCGCGCCTCATACGCGGATTCCAGCCCGTCCGGCGTTTGAGGACCGGGGGCCCGGGGGCGGATCCCCCGCCGGGTCCGGGCGGAGCCCCGGGTCCTCAAGCCCCGCCGGCGTTTGAGGCGCGGGGTCCGGGTGGAGCCCGGGGAACGGTGGAAGGGCGGGGCGGGGAGCGGCTCCGCGCAGCGGCACCCCGGGGCGGCCCGCACGCAACGGGCCACCGGGCCCGGGCGCGCGGCGGGGCACCTCCTCGGCCGTCGAACGTTTCCACGGGGTCGGACACGTACGGCGTGGTTGCGTTCGACGCCCTGCGGGGGCGCCCCACCGCACACCCCACCCCGGCGGGGGCGGTCCGGGCTGCGGGAAGCCCCGGCGACGGGGGAGGGCTAGCCGGCCGGGGTCGTGGACTTCAGGGTGCCGTCCGGCCCGGCCAGCAGCACCGGCGTGTCCGGGCCACCGAGGTCGCGTACGGCCGCACGGTCGGCCTCGGCCGGGGCATCCGCGGCGGAGACGACGGCCGCGGCCTCCAGGGACTGCGCCCCGCTCGCCACGGCCATGGCGACCGCGGTCTGCAGCGCGCTCAGCTTGAGGGAGTCGAGCTCCACCGTCCCGGCGACGTAGGTGCGGCCGGTCTCGTCGCGCACGGCCGCACCCTCGGGCACTCCGTTGCGGGCCCGGGCACTGCGCGCGAGCGTGATGATCTTGGTGTCCTCGGGGTCGATCCCGGTGCTGTCGGTCATGGGCGAAAGCATATGGAGCGCCCCGGCCGGGCCGTGCAACGACCCCGCCGGGGCACCCTCCCCTCCATGCCCCGTTCCCCCTGGGGCACCACAAACCTAAGCGGAAGGTATGAGCTTCCTGCGTTCCAAAGGTCCCTTACCCGTATGACCTTCGGCCCGCTGGGATTCCAGTACGTGGGACGCCCCCGGGGGTCACGGCCGGTCGAGCCGCAGCCGCTCCGCCCTCGGGAGGCCCGCGACCACCAGGTCGTACGAGTCCTCCACCAGCTCCCGGACCATCTCGTCCGGCAGCCCGCCCACCGTGACGGTGTTCCAGTGCCGCTTGTTCATGTGGTAGCCCGGCGCGATCGCCTCGTGCTCCTCCCGCAGCCGCACCGCCAGCTCCGGCTCGCACTTGAGGTTGACCTTCAGCGGCTCGGCGTCCAGCGCCGACAGCGCGAACATCTTCCCCAGCACCTTGAACACCGAGGTCTCCGGCGTGAAGGGGAACTCCTCCACCGCCGCGTTGAAGCCCAGACAGAACGCGCGCAGCTGCTCCGGGGTCATTCGCCCTCCTCGCCCTCGCCCGCCGCCGGGACCACCGGCTCGACGAGCACCGTCACGATCTTGTTCCGCCGCCCCGCAGGGGATTCGGCCGTCAGCCGCAGCGGCCGCCCGTCGGGCAGTTCCACCGTCGCCGAGGCACCCGCGATCGGCACCCGGCCCAGCGCCTTGGCCAGCAGGCCGCCGACCGTCTCCACGTCCTCGTCGTCGAAGGCCTCGACCTTGAACAGCTCGCCCAGGTCGGTGATGTCGAGCCGGGCCGTGACCCGGTAGCGGTTCTCGCCGAGCTCCTCGACGGGCGGCAGCTCCCGGTCGTACTCGTCGGTGATCTCGCCGACGATCTCCTCCAGGATGTCCTCGATGGTGACGATGCCGGCCGTGCCGCCGTACTCGTCGATGACCACCGCCACGTGGTTGCGCACCTGCTGCATCTCCCGCAGCAGGTCGCCCGCGTTCTTGGTGTCGGGCACGAAGACGGCGGGCCGCATCGCCGTCGAGACCAGGTCGGCCTCGGCGTCCCGGCTGATGTGGGTCTTGCGGACCAGGTCCTTCAGGTAGACGATCCCGACGATGTCGTCCTCGTTCTCCCCGGTCACCGGGATGCGCGAGAAACCGGACCGCAGGGCGAGCGTGGTCGCCTGACGGACCGTCTTGTACCGCTCGATGCAGATCAGGTCGGTGCGCGGCACCATCACCTCGCGCACGAGCGTGTCGCCGAGCTCGAAGACCTGGTGCACCATCCGCCGCTCGTCGTCCTCGATCAGCGATTCCTTCTCCGCCAGGTCCACCATGGCGCGCAGCTCGGCCTCGGAGGCGAACGGCCCCTTGCGGAAGCCCTTCCCGGGCGTGAGCGCGTTGCCGATGAGGATCAGCAGCTGCGGGATCGGCCCCATGATCCGGGCGAGCGGTACGAGGACGTACGCGGCGGCCGTCGCGGTGTTCAGGGGGTGCTGGCGGCCGATCGTGCGCGGGGAGACGCCCACGGCCACGAAGGAGACCAGCACCATCACGGCGATGGCCACGAGCAGCGCCGTCCAGGTGTCGCCGAAGGCGTCGAGGCAGACGTAGGTGACCAGCACCCCGGCCGCCATCTCGCAGGTGACGCGGACCAGCAGCGCCACGTTCAGGTAGCGGGTGGGGTCCCCGGCGACCTGGGCGAGCTTCGCGCTGCCGCGCCGTCCCTCCCGTACGGCCTGCTCTGCGCGGAAGCTGGAGATCCGAGCGATCCCGGACTCCGCGCACGCCGCGAACCAGGCGACCACGACCAGCAGCACCGCTCCGGTGATCAGCTGGGGGGCGTTCACGAGACGGTCGGGGCCGGCGACGGACCGGTGATGCCGCGCTCGGTGCGCCAGCCGTCGACGATCGCCGCCTGGAGGCCGAACATCTCGGCCTTCTCGTCCGGCTCCTCGTGGTCGTAACCGAGCAGGTGCAGCACCCCGTGGACGGTCAGGAGCTGGAGCTCCTCGTCCATGGAGTGCTGCGTCGGGGCTTCCTCGCCCTGCTTCTTCGCGACCTCGGGGCAGAGCACGATGTCACCGAGGAGCCCCTGCGGGGGCTCCTCGTCGTCCTTCGTCGGCGGACGGAGCTCGTCCATCGGGAAGGACATGACGTCGGTGGGTCCGGGCAGGTCCATCCACTGGATGTGGAGCTGCTCCATCGCGTCCTCGTCGATGACGATGACGGACAGCTCGGAGAGCGGGTGGATCCGCATCCGGGTGAGCGCGTAGCGGGCGATGTCGAGGATCGCCTGCTCGTCGACCTCGGTTCCGGACTCGTTGTTGACGTCGATCGACATGGTGCGCTGGGGTCTACTTCCGCTGGTGGCCGTTCGCGGCCTGCTGGCCGTCGTCGTACTTCTCGTACGCGTCGACGATACGGCCGACCAGCTTGTGCCGGACGACATCCTCCGACGTGAGCCGGGAGAAGTGGATGTCCGGCACCCCGTCGAGGATCTCCTGGACCTGGCGCAGACCGCTCCTGGCCCCGCCCGGGAGGTCGATCTGGGTGATGTCACCGGTGATCACGATCTTCGAGTCGAAGCCGAGCCGGGTCAGGAACATCTTCATCTGCTCGGTGGTCGTGTTCTGCGCCTCGTCGAGGACCACGAAGGCGTCGTTGAGCGTGCGCCCTCGCATGTAGGCGAGCGGTGCGACCTCGATCGTGCCCGCCGCCATGAGCCGCGGGATCGAGTCGGGGTCCATCATGTCGTGCAGCGCGTCGTAGAGCGGGCGCAGGTACGGGTCGATCTTGTCGAAGAGGGTGCCCGGCAGGAAGCCGAGCCGCTCCCCCGCCTCGACGGCCGGCCGGGTCAGGATGATGCGGCTGACCTGCTTGGACTGCAGGGCCTGCACCGCCTTGGCCATGGCGAGGTAGGTCTTGCCGGTACCGGCGGGGCCGATGCCGAAGACGATCGTGTTCTTGTCGATCGCGTCGACGTACCGCTTCTGGTTGAGCGTCTTGGGGCGGATGGTGCGGCCGCGGCTGGAGAGGATGTTCTGGGTGAGCACCTCGGCGGGCGTCTCGTCCGGGCCGTTGCCGTTCTCGCTCGACTTGAGCATGGCGATCGAGCGTTCCACTGCGTCCTCCGTCATCGGCTGCCCGGTGCGGAGCACCAGCATCATCTCGTCGAACAGGCGCTGGATCAGTGCGACTTCCGCCGCCGCACCGATCGCGCTGACCTGGTTGCCCCGAACATGGATGTCGGCCTTCGGGAAGGCCTTCTCGATCACGCGCAACAGGGCGTCACCCGAGCCGAGCACGGTCACCATCGGGTGGGTGGCCGGAACGGTGAAGTGGGCTCGCGCCTGCCCCGGCGCCGGGATGTGGGCTGTCGATGTCTGAGTCATGGGCCGGCACTGTGGCCTGCACATACCTCCCGCTGAAGGGCCGCGCTGTTCGACGACCTCCGGAATACCAAGCGTACGACGCCGCGCGGTCTTCCCCGAGAGGTTTTCGCCCCGCCTGCAGGGGCCGGGTGGGCGGACGGCTACGCGGAGTGCCGGAAGCCGATCGTCGGCACCGCCCTGCGGCGCTCGGCCGGGGTGGACCGCCGGGGGACGAGCTCGTCGAGGAAGGCGTACCGGCCGCGCAGCCCCTCGGGGGCGGTCCGCCACCAGTGGGCCACTTCCGGCCAGCCGGGGGCCGACAGGGAGCCGCCGAACTCCTGCACCGACAGTGCGGCCGTGAGCCCGGCGAAGGCGAGCCGGTCCGCCAGCGGCCAGCCCGCCAGGGTGCCGGTGACGAAGCCCGCCACGTACACGTCGCCCGCGCCGGTGGGATCCAGCTCCTCGACCGCGATCCCGCGGACCTCGGCCGTCTCCCCGGTGCGCCCGTCCACCGCGTACGAGCCCTCCGCACCCATCGTCACCACCGCGATCGGCACCTTCTCGGCCAGCGCCCGGGCCGCCGCGCGCGGACAGTCGGTCCGGGTGTAGCGCATCGCCTCGCCCGCGTTCGGCAGGAACGCCTCGCAGTGCTCCAGGTCGGCCAGGCCGCCCAGGTCCCAGCGCCCGCTCTCGTCCCACCCCGTGTCCGCGAAGACCCGCGAGCCGCGCCGGGCGGCCTCCCCGATCCACTCCTCGCCGCGGCCGGGGCCCAGCGAGGCCACGGCCGCCCGGGCTCTCGGCGGGCACTGCGGGAACGGGCCCGGGCCCGCCGGGGGCGGTGCCTCGTGGCCGTGGGAGACCATCGTGCGCTCGCCCTCGTACGCCATGGAGACCGTGACGGGGCTGTGCCAGCCGGGCACCGTGCGGGACATGGAGAGGTCGATGCCCTCGCCCTGTTCGAGCGCGTCCCAGCAGTACTCGCCGTAGTGGTCGTCCCCGAAGGCCGCGGCCAGCGAGGTGCGCAGGCCGAGCCGGGCCAGGGCGGTGGCCATGTTGGCGACGCCGCCGGGGCTCGAGCCCATGCCGCGCGCCCAGGACTCCGTACCGCGCACGGGCGCGGAGTCGAGGCCGGTGAAGATGATGTCCAGGAAGACCGTGCCCGTGAGGAAGACGTCGCAGCCCGGTTCCTCCGGGTCCCGCACCGGACCGAGCGGGTCCACGGCGGCTGTGGGGCTGTCGAAGCTGTCCCGACTCGTCACGGTGTGCTCCCCGGAGTTCTGGAAGGTTCGTTCCTGCGGTGGAAACAGTGTGGCTCAGATCACCACGCCAAGGTGCCGTACCACGGTGGTCCACCGCCGTGCGGAGCCGTTCCCCACCCCGCCCTTCCACCGTTCCCGAGGGCTCCGCCCCGGACCTCGCGCGTCAAACGCCGGGGAGGCCGGACTCTGCCCGCCCGGGACGGGGACGGGGCCCCGGACGGCGCCCCGCCCCGGCAGCAGCCTCAAGCAGCCCCGCCGGGAACACCGCCCTCACCCCGCCGAGCCCCCCGCAGGGGAAGGGCCCCGCTTCGGGAGCGGCACGCGCACCAGGTCCGCGGCCACCGTCAGCTCGCCCTCGAAACCGGCCTCCCGGGCCTCGCGTTCGAACGCCTCCGGGTCGGTGTAGCGCTGCGAGAAGTGGGTCAGCACCAGGTGGCGTACGCCCGCCGCCCGCGCCACCTGTGCCGCCTGACCGGCCGTGAGGTGGCCGTGCTCGGTGGCCAGCGCGGATTCCGCTTCGAGGAAGGTCGACTCGATGACCAGCATGTCGCAGCCTTCCGCGAGCGCCTCCACCCCCTCGCACAGCCGGGTGTCCATCACGAAGGCGAACCGCTGCCCCGCCCGGTGCTCGCTGACGTCGTCCAGCGACACCTCGCCGAGCCGCCCCTCGCGCTGGATCCGGCCCACGTCCGGCCCCTCGACCCCGTGCCGCGCGAGCAGCTCGGGGACCATGCGCCGGCCGTCCGGCTCGGTGACCCGGTAGCCGAAGGACTCCACCGGGTGCGAGAGCCTGTGCGCCTCCAGGGCGTACGACGGCCCTTCGGCCACGGGAAGCATCCCGTCGCCCACCACCGGGGACTCCTCCAGCAGCACGGTCTCCCGGTACGCCGTCGCGTACCGCAGCCGGTCGAAGAACTTCTGCCCCGATGCCGGGTAGTGCGCGCTGACCGGGTGCGGCACCCGGTCGAGGTTGATCCGCTGGATCACCCCGGCGAGCCCGAGGCTGTGGTCACCGTGGAAGTGGGTGACGCAGATCCGGTTGATGTCGTGCGCGGCGACGCCGGCGCGCAGCATCTGCCGCTGCGTGCCCTCGCCCGGGTCGAAGAGGATGCCCTCGCCGTCCCAGCGCAGGAGGTAGCCGTTGTGGTTGCGGTGGCGGGTGGGCACCTGGCTGGCGGTGCCCAGCACCACGAACTCTCTTACGGACATCTGCGATCCCGGTCAGCCGGGCGGCCACTGGAGGCCGCGGCCCCCGAGGACGTGCAGGTGTGCGTGGAAGACGGTCTGGCCGGCGCCGGCGCCGGTGTTGAACACGACCCGGTAGCCGTGGTCGTCGATCTTCTCTTCGGCGGCGATGTTCCCGGCCTCACGCAGTATGTCGGCGATGACCGTCGGCTCGGCGGCGGCGAGGGAGGCCGCGTCGGGGTAGTGCACCTTCGGGATGACGAGCACGTGCGTGGGCGCCTGCGGGTTGATGTCCCGGAAGGCGACGATGGTCTCGGTCTCCCGGACCACCGTCGCGGGGATGGACCCCGTGACGATCTTGCAGAACAGGCAGTCGGCCTGCGGTTCCCCGGCCATTGCTGAGCCTCCCGTGGTGTTGATCAGTCCGCGCATCGTATCGGCCACCGGCGCCGCCCCGTCCGGAACGACCGCCCGAAGGGCATCTCCGCGGCCGGGGGCGGCGCGGCCCCACCAGGACCACCGCCCCGTCGGCACCACGGCCCGCCAGGGCGCGCGTACCGCCGGGCCCGGGCCCGGCCCGCCGAAGCCCGTGCACCGCCGACCCGGGCCGCCCCAGCCCTCCGGCTGCCTCAGCCCCCGGGCCGCCCCAGACCCCGGGCTGCCTCAGCCCCCGGGCCGCCTCCGGCCCCCGGCCCCCGGCCCCCGGCCCCCGGACGGTGTCAGCCCCAGCGTCCCGTGCGCGCCAGCAGCACCGCCGTCGCCGCGGTCCCCGCCGTGGAGGTCCGTAGCACCGAGCGCCCCAGCCGGTACGGCTGCGCCCCCGCCCCCGCGAAGACGGCGAGCTCCTCCGGGGAGACCCCGCCCTCGGGGCCGACCACCAGCATGACGGAACCGGCCGCCGGGAGCTCCACCGTGGCCAGCGCCCCGGAGGGGGTGTCCCGGTCCTCGTGCAGGACCATCGCCAGGTCGGCGTCGGCCAGCAGCTGCGCCACCTGCTTGGTGGACATGGCCTCGGCCACCTCCGGGAACCGGACCCGGCGGGACTGCTTGCCCGCCTCCCGGGCCGTGGCCCGCCACTTGGCCAGGGACTTGGCCCCCCGGTCGCCGCGCCACTGGGTGATGCACCGCGAGGCCTGCCACGGCACGATCGCGTCCACGCCGGTCTCGGTCATGGTCTCCACCGCCACCTCGCCCCGGTCCCCCTTGGGCAGGGCCTGCACGACGGTGATCCGGACGGCCGGTTCGGCCTCCTCGAAGACCCCGGACACCGAGACGACGAGCCGGTCCTTGCCCTCCGCCGCCTTCACCACGGCCTCGGCCCAGCGCCCGCGGCCGTCCGCGAGGACCACCGCCTCGCCCGGGTTCAGCCGCTTCACGGAGACCGCGTGCCGGCCCTCCGGGCCGTCCAGGACGAACTCCGGCCCCGCGGGGACCTCCTCGACCACGAACACGGGGGCGGTCATGACGCACTCCTCATCTGCATGTCCTTCAACACTCGCTGCGCCTCGGCCAGTTCGGCCGCCAGCACCTCCACCAGCTGCCCGGCGGGCAGCGCCCGCGCCAGCCGGTGTCCCTGGCCCGCCCACAGCGCCATGCCCTGCGGGTCCCCGGCCGCCGCGGCGGCCTTGCGCAGCCCCGAGGTCAGATGGTGCACCTGCGGGTACGCGGCGGGGGCGTAGGGCCCGTGCTCCCGCATGAAGCGGTTCACCAGGCCCCGGGCAGGCCGCCCGGAGAAGGCCCGGGTCAGCTCGGTCCGTACGAAGAGCGGGTCGGTCAGCGCCCGCTTGTGCAGCGGGTCCGCCCCCGACTCGGGGCACACCAGGAAGGCCGTGCCGAGCATGGCCGCGACCGCACCCGCCGCCAGCAGGGCCGCGATCTGCGAGCCGCGCATCAGGCCGCCCGCCGCAGTGATGGGCAGCGCGACCGCTTCCCGTACCTGGGCGACCAGCGCGAGCAGCCCCAGGGCGGCCGTGCCGTCGGCCTGGGGGTCGTCGCGGTGCGTGCCCTGGTGGCCGCCGGCCTCGACGCCCTGGACGCAGACCGCGTCGGCGCCGGCGTCCTGTGCGCTGCGGGCCTCCTCGGCGGAGGTCACGGTGACGACGGTGTACGTGCCCGCCTTGCGCAGGGCTGCGAGGGCCTCGGGCGCGGGGCAGCCGAAGGTGAAGGAGACGACCGGGACCGGGTCCTCGAGGAGGATGGCGAGTTTGGCGTCGTAGCCGTCGTCGCTGGTGCCGATGATCTCCTCCTCGGCGAGGGAGATCGCGTACCAGCTCGCCTCCCCGGCGAGCTGTCCGCGGTACGCCTCGACGGCGGCCGGGTCCACGTAACCGGTCTGCGGCATGAAGAGGTTGACGCCGAAGGGGCGCCGGGTCAGCGCCCGCACCTGTTTGATCTCGTGGTACATGCCGTCGGCGGTCTTGTAGCCGCCGGCCAGGTAGCCCAGTCCGCCCGCTTCGCACACGGCTCCGACGAGTGCGGGGCAGGAGCCGCCGCCGGCCATGGGCGCCTGCACGATCGGGTGAGGGGAGAGACCGCTCGGTGCCGAGGACATGGACTGCATCGTGCCACGTCCCGCCCGGTCGGCCGAATCACCGCATTCGCCTGGCATAGTCCGCTTCCCGGCGTGGCCGGATCCGGTCCGCGACGGCCCTGGCGGCCCCCTCCCCCACCGCACGGAGCCCGGTCCGGGGACACTCCCCGGGCCGGGCTCCTGTGCGTGCGTACGGGCCGGTCAGCGGCCGTTGAAGGCGTCCTTCAGGCGGCTGAACAGACCCTGCTGGCCCGGCGCGAACTGGCCCGTCGGCCGCTCCTCGCCGCGCAGCTTCGCCAGCTGGCGCAGCAGCTCCTCCTGCTGGGCGTCCAGCTTGCCCGGGGTGGTGACCTCGACGTGGACGATCAGGTCGCCGCGCCCGCCGCCGCGCAGGTGCGTGACGCCGCGCCCGTGCAGCGGGATCGCCTGGCCGGACTGGGTACCGGGCCGGATGTCGATCTCCTCCAGGCCGTCGAGGGTCTCCAGCGGGCACTTGGTGCCCAGGGCCGCCGCCGTCATGGGGATGGTCACCGTGCAGTGCAGGTCGTCCCCGCGCCGCTGGAACGTCGGGTGCGACAGCTCGTGGATCTCCACGTACAGGTCGCCGGCGGGGCCGCCGCCGGGGCCGACCTCGCCCTCACCCGCGAGCTGGATCCGGGTGCCGTTCTCGACACCGGCCGGGATCTTGACCGTGAGGCTGCGGCGGGAGCGTACCCGGCCGTCGCCCGCGCACTCGTGGCACGGGGTCGGGACGACGGTGCCGAAGCCCTGGCACTGCGGGCAGGGGCGCGAGGTCATGACCTGGCCCAGGAAGGACCGGGTGACCTGCGAGACCTCACCGCGGCCGCGGCACATGTCACACGTCTGCGCCGAGGTGCCGGGGGCGGCGCCCTCGCCGGAGCAGGTGGTGCAGACGACGGCCGTGTCGACCTGGATGTCCTTGGTCGTCCCGAAGGCGGCCTCGTCCAGCTCCAGGTCCAGGCGGATCATCGCGTCCTGGCCGCGGCGGGTCCGCGAGCGCGGGCCGCGCTGCGAGGACTGGCCGAAGAAGGCGTCCATGATGTCGGAGAAGTTGCCGAAGCCGCCCGCCCCGAAGCCGCCCGCGCCGCCGCCGCCCGAGGAGGACAGCGGGTCGCCGCCGAGGTCGTAGACCTGCTTCTTCTGCGGGTCCGACAGCACCTCGTAGGCCGCGTTGATCTCCTTGAAACGCTCCTGCGTCTTGGGATCGGGGTTCACGTCCGGGTGCAGCTCGCGCGCGAGCCGCCGGAATGCCTTCTTGATCTCATCCTGGGATGCGTCGCGGCGTACGCCGAGAGTGGCGTAGTAGTCCGTGGCCACTTACGACTCCGCCAGGATCTGTCCGACGTAACGTGCCACTGCGCGTACCGCTCCCATCGTTCCGGGGTAATCCATGCGGGTCGGTCCGACCACGCCGAGCTTGGCGACCGTTTCGCCGCCCGAACCGTAACCGACCGAGACGACGGACGTGGAGTTCAGTCCCTCGTAGGCATTCTCATGCCCGATCCTTACGGCCATCCCCGACTCGTTGGCCTCGCCGAGCAGCTTGAGGAGCACGACCTGCTCCTCAAGCGCCTCGAGCACCGGCCTGATCGTCAGGGGAAAATCGTGTCCGAAGCGGGTGAGATTGGCGGTGCCGCCGATCATCAGCCGTTCCTCGGCTTCCTCGACCAGGGTTTCGAGGAGTGTCGCGAGCACGGTGGACACCGTGGCGCGGTCATCGGCCTCGAAGGACTCGGGGAGGTCCTGGACGAGCGGGGGCACGTCGGTGAACCGACGGCCGACGACGCGGCTGTTGAGCCGGGCCCGCAGATCGGAGAGGGAGGCCTCGCCGAAGGGGGTCTGGCAGTCGATCAGCCGCTGTTCGACGCGCCCGGTGTCCGTGATCAGTACGAGCATCAGGCGCGCGGGGGCGAGCGAGAGCAGCTCCACGTGCCGGACGGTCGACCGGGTCAGGCTCGGGTACTGCACGACGGCGACCTGGCGGGTGAGCTGCGCGAGCAGCCGCACCGTGCGGCCGACCACGTCGTCGAGGTCGACGGCGCCGTCGAGGAAGTTCTGGATGGCCCGCCGCTCGGGGGTCGACAGCGGTTTGACCCCCGCCAGCTTGTCGACGAAGAGGCGGTAGCCCTTGTCGGTGGGGATCCGGCCGGCGCTGGTGTGGGGCTGGGCGATGTAGCCCTCTTCCTCCAGCACGGCCATGTCGTTGCGCACGGTGGCAGGCGAGACCCCGAGCCGGTGCCGCTCGGTGAGCGCCTTGGAGCCGACCGGCTCCTCCGTCCCGACGTAGTCCTGGACGATGGCGCGCAGCACTTCGAGTCTGCGTTCGCTGAGCATCGCGCACACCTCCAGCTGTGGTCCGTTGCCCTGTCGTTGGCACTCTGGGCGTTCGAGTGCCAGAGATCCCCCGCTCAGTGTACGGCCGGGTAGTAAGACCCTGGCAAGGGAGGCCCGCCAGGGTAGCGTCGCGGCATGGACGTGCGTTGGGAAGAGGCGGGCTGGGAACGGCTGACCGGACGGGCCGGGCGCAGACGGCTCCCGGTGTGGGACTGCAGCGTGGGACTGGTGGTGGGCGACGATTCCGTGCTCCTCGTCGACCCCGGTTCGTGCCTGCGCGAGGGCGCGCAGGTGCGTGCGGAGGCCGAGCGGCTGACCGGCCGGCGAGTGACCCATATCGCATTCACGCACGGCCATTTCGATCACGTTCTGGGCGGGGCCGCCTTCTCCGGCGCGGAGGTGTACGGGGCGGTCGGCCTGGACGCGCTGCTCACCACGGGCCGCGAGGAGCTGCGTGACGACGCCGTGCGGCACGGCCTGGCGGACGCGGAGGCCTCGGAGGCGGCGGACCTGCTGGTGGTGCCGAAGCACCTGGTGTCGGGCGAGTGGACGCTGGAACTGGGCGGGGTGCAGGTGCTGCTGGCCAACGTGGGCCCCGGGCACACGCGGCACGATCTGGCGGTCTTCGTGCCGGGCGAGCGCGAGACGGTGTTCTGCGGGGACCTGGTGGAGGAGTCGGGCGAGCCCTCGGTGGGCCCGGACGCGACGCCGGGGCAGTGGCCCGCCGCCCTGGACCGGCTGCTGTCGCTGGGCGGGGAGGAGGCGTTGTACGTGCCGGGCCACGGAGCCGTCGTCGACGCGGCCTTCGTCCGTGCGCAACGCGCCACACTGGCGGGCCGTTTCGGCGTGTCGTAGCCATGACGGCCGTACCTCTCCTACGCTCGGCCGGATGCGCGAGTACTCCCCCGACCTGACCCCCCAGTGGAAGCGCCCGAAGGCCGTGCCGGAGGTGGCGGCCGAGCCGGACCTGGTGGTCGAGGTGGCCGGTACGGACTTCTGCGGCGCGGTGGTGTCCTGCGAGGCGGGCACGGTGACCCTGGAGGACCGCTTCGGCAAGCGGCGGGTGTTCCCGCTGGAGCCGCGCGGGTTCCTGCTGGACGGCGCCGTGGTGACCCTGACCCGCCCCTCGCGCGCCCCCGCCGCGCCCTCCCGTACGGCCTCGGGCTCGATCGCCGTCCCGGGGGCCCGGGCCCGGGTGGCGCGGGCGGGCCGCATCTACGTGGAGGGCCGCCACGACGCGGAACTGGTCGAGAAGGTCTGGGGTGACGACCTGCGCATCGAGGGCGTGGTGGTGGAGTACCTGGAGGGCGTCGACGACCTCCGGGCGATCGTCGACGACTTCGCCCCGGGCCCGGACGCCCGCCTGGGCGTCCTGGTCGACCACCTGGTGCCCGGCTCGAAGGAGTCCCGCATCGCGGCCTCGGTGACCTCGCAGGACGTCCTGATCGTGGGCCACCCGTACATCGACGTCTGGCAGGCGGTGAAACCGTCCGCCCTGGGCATCCCGGCGTGGCCGGTGGTCCCGCGCGGCCAGGACTGGAAGACGGGCGTCTGCCGGGCGCTGGGCTGGCCGGAGAACACCGGCGCCGCGTGGCAGCACATCCTGTCCCGCGTGACGTCGTACAAGGACCTGGAGCCGACGCTCCTGGGCCGCGTCGAGGAACTGATCGACTTCGTCACGGTGGGCGGCGCCGCCTGAACCCCGCCGGGGTCCCGGCGGCGTGCGGTCAGTCCACCAGGTCCCGGACCACGGCGTCGGCCAGCAGCCGCCCGCGCAGGGTCAGCACGGCGCGCCCCGCCTCGTACGGCGCGGCCTCCAGCAGCCCGTCCGCGAGGGCCCGGCGGGACGCGGCGAGCCCGGCGGGCGCGAGCAGGGACAGCGGCACACCGTCCACCAGGCGCAGCTCCAGCAGGATCCGCTCCACCCGCCGGTCCTCGTCGGACAGGAGCTCCCGCCCGGCCCCGGGGGACCGCCCCTCGGCCAGCGCGGCGGCGTACGCGCCCGGATGCTTCACGTTCCACCAGCGCACCCCGCCCACGTGCGAGTGGGCGCCCGGGCCCGCGCCCCACCAGTCGGCGCCGCGCCAGTACAGCTCGTTGTGCAGGCAGCGCCCGGCCTCCGAGGTGGCCCAGTTGGACACCTCGTACCAGGAGTAGCCGGCCGCGGCCATGACCTCGTCGGCGATCAGGTACCGGTCGGCGTGCACGTCGTCGTCGGTCATCGGGACCTCGCCCCGGCGGATCCGACGGGCCAGCTGGGTGCCCTCCTCGACGATCAGCGCGTACGCACTGACGTGGTCCGGGCCCGCGCCGAGCGCCGCGTCCAGCGAGGCCCGCCAGTCGTCGTCGGACTCGCCCGGGGTCCCGTAGATCAGGTCCAGGTTGACGTGCTCGAAGCCGGCCGCCCGCGCCTCGGCGACGCACGCCTCCGGCCGGCCCGGCGTGTGCGTGCGGTCCAGGACCTTCAGGACGTGCTGCTTCGCGCTCTGCATGCCGAAGGAGATCCGGTTGAAGCCGCCGGCCCGGAGCTCGGCCAGGTACTCCGGGTTCACCGACTCCGGGTTGGCCTCGGTGGTGACCTCGGCGTCCTCGGCCAGGCCGAACTCGTCCCGGATCGCCGCGAGCATCCGTACGAGGTCCCCGGCCGGCAGCAGGGTCGGCGTTCCGCCGCCCACGAACACGGTGCGCACGGCCCTCGGGTCGTCCCCGAGCACCTTCCGCGCGAGCCGGACCTCGTCGATCAGGGTGTCGGCGTAGTTCTCCCGCGAGGCGAGCACGCCGCCGGTGCCCCGCAGCTCGGTGGCCGTGTAGGTGTTGAAGTCGCAGTACCCGCAGCGGGTGGCGCAGTAGGGAACGTGCAGGTAGAAACCGAGCGGCCGGTCCCCCGCCCCGGCAAGGGCGTGCGACGGCAGCGAGCCGTCTTCGGGCATGGGTTCACCGTCGGGCAGTGCGGAAGGCATACCCCCATCATCCCGCACCGCCCGACGGACGGGTCACCGCTTCACCCGTCGACGAATCGGATGATCACGCCGAGCCGTACTCCCGTCTCTGTGACGTACTCGACGGTGTCGCCGGTCTCACGCCACATCAGCGCCTGCCCCAGGGGCGAGTACGGGCTCAGCCGTTCGGCCTCGCCGCCGGCGCTGAGGGCAATCTCATAGATCGTGATGCCGTCCTGCTGGTCCGCGTCCTCGAGACCCACGAGGCAGCCCGGGGTGACGAGGCCGCCCTCGTCGATCGCCGAGTCGACTTCCACCTGGTCGAGAACGGTGCGGAGGAATTCCTTGCGGTCCTTCAGCTGCCTCTCGCGCTTCCCCCGGTCTCCTTGCTGGGCCTGCCACGACGAGCTGTCCACGGCGACGACCTCCGGCGCGGGCTTCTCCAGCTCGTCGCGCACCCTGTCGAGTTCCTTCTGGACCCGGCGATAGGCGGTCAGAGAGATCCCGTGGGCCTTGATCCGCCGGTCCCGGCCCTCGGCCGGGGAGGGCGCAGCGCGCTCGGCCTCGGCAGCCGGACGCCGTGTGTCGCGGGGCTGCGCCGGGACGGCTTTCACCGGGCTTCCGGCGGCCTTGCCCTGCGCACCGGCCGGGCGCATGAGCTCGACGGGCGGGCCCTGCCGGGACCCGCCGTGGTAGCGGATGAGGGCCGTCTGCCGGCCGTCCACCAGCACGGGGATGTCGGTCCTCGCGACGCTGGCCCTGACGGCGGCCTGCACCTCGTCCCGGGTCAGGTGGACGAGGGACGCACGGTCCCGGAACAGTTCGACCATGTCCTCGCCCTCGGTACCGGATGCCGCGATGAACCTGGCCTTGCCCGTCGGCTCCTCCACGTTGGGCACGGAACGGCGCATGCTGAGGGCGTGCTGTGCCGTGTTGACCTCGGAGCGCTCGATCCGGGCCACGGTCCGGAACCCGTGCGGCTCGGTCGTCCACACCACGGCCTCGCCGGCCCCGGGCCGCACGCCGGGCTCCGGTATCTGCGGGGCTTGCGGGACCGGCACCCCGGCCTGTGCGTTGACGACCGTGCGGACGCGCTCCTGTGGGGCGGGCGCGGTGTCCGGCGGGAAAGGACCTTCTGGAGGAGCCGGATCGACCGCTTCCGTGGGCGCCGCGTGGTCGGGCGCGGCGGGCACAACCACGTGTGCGTCGCCCCGTCCCGCCGTCCCGATGCCCAGCCGGTCCAGCTCCGCCCACAGGGGTTCGAGTGCCTTCTCCGGGTCGAGGAAGAACCGGCTGCCCCTGATGCGTACGAAGGTCCAGCCCACCCGCTCCAGCTCGCGCTGCCGGGCGGCATCCTCGTCCGCGTTCTCCTCCGTGTGGAACGCGTCGCCGTCGCACTCCACCGCCAGTCGGCGCGTGCCGCCCTCGACGACCAGGTCGATCCGGTAGCGGCCGGCCGGGTACTGCGGCCGGACCCGGTAGCCGCGGGCCCGTAGGGCGAGGAAGACCCGCTGCTCGAAGAGGCTGTCGAACGCTTCGTGGGGCTGGTCGGGCGACACGTCCCCGAGGCCCGCGCCGTCCTGGGCCTCGGCGGGCCGCGAGAACCAGTCCAGATAGGCCCGTCGCAGATCGGACTCCCCCAGATCGGAGAGGCCGAAGCTGTGGAACAGCCATACCTGGTCACGGGCGCGGGAGGCCGCCACGTTGATGTGCTGCTGCGCCAGTGCGCTGCTGTACGGGCCGACGCGGCGGGGCCCTTCCGAGCCGGTCAGGGACGTCACAGCGCTGATGAAGACGATGTCGCGTTCGTCGCCCTGGAACTCTTCGGCGTTGCCCACGCGCAGGCGGCGCCGCTGGCGCTCGTCCAGCGGAAGGTCACTGAGCAGGTCCTCGATCAGGAACTTCTGCGCAGCTCCGAGCAGCGTGATGACGCCCATCGTGCGCCCTCGGTACGCGGGGTCCTCGACACACCGGAACACCGCCTCGACCAGCCGCTCCGCCTCGGCCCGGTTGACCTGTTTCTGACCGGTGCCCTCTACGTACCCGTCCGCCACATGGACGGCTTTGAGCGGGGCCAGCCTCTCCGCACCGTACTGGCGCAGTGGTTGGAGGCGTCCTCCGTAGCAGAGTTCGTTGGAGAAGCCGATGATCTCCGGCATGCACCGGAAGTGCTCGCGCAGCATCAGGCGGCCACGGCCCCCGGCGAGACCGGAGGCTATGTCGAAGAAGCTGGCGGTCGGGGTGAAGAGGTTCCGGCGGAAGTCGGGCAGCCCGCTGAGGAGCCGGCTCTGCAACACGAACAGTTCGTCGTGGTCGATGCCGACGTTCGCTGGGCTGACCTGCTTGTCGTCACCCACCACGATGATCTTCGCGCCCAGCCAGGCCAGCAGCAGGGCTTCCGGTCCCGACTGGCTCGCCTCGTCGATGATGACCACGTCGAAGCGGCCTGCCCGGTCCGTGGGGACCGTGTCCGTGACCTGGTGGAGCGGCATGATCCAGGCGGGTACCGCCGACTGGCTGGCCTGCAGGCTCTCTCTGGCCTGCCGGCGGTACCGCGGCGCGTACTTGCCTGTGCCCTTGCCCAGCCTCTTGACGCTCTGCTGGTAGGAGGTGAGGGCGACCGCCTGGTCATCGGTGAGTCGAGACAGGCAGCTGTACCAGGCCTTGTCCGCGGCGAGCCGCTCCAGGCTGATGCGGATGTCGGCGTCGGCCTGGGCGAGCAGGGCGAGTTCTTTCTCCTCGGCCGCCGGGTCGGTGAGCTCGCGCATCCGGGCGTCCCAGACGGACCAGGCCCAGGCCGCCTCGTAGTCGGGCAGCCTCGTGTCCCAGTGGGCCGACTCGGCCTCCGCTTCGATCCGGTCGGCGAGCTCCGGCATGGTCCGCGCGACGGCCGAGTAAGCCTCGTCGCAGGCGTGTTTGCGCGTGAGGGCCTCACGCAACTCGTCGACCTCACCGACGGCCTCGGCGTACGCCTTGGGGTCACGACATTCGGCGGCCGCACGGGCCCGGTCCAGTGCGACCGCCGCACCTCGGCGGTGCGCCGCGGCGCGCAGGGCGCTGAGAGTGTCGGCAAGCTTTTCTCGGGGGGCCTGGGCGGCGCGCTGGGTCGCTCGGGCCTTCAGAAGGCTGCTGACCGTGCTCACGAGCTCTCCGTCCTGCCAGGAAGCCCCAGCCAGTCCGGGTGCCGCCGCAGCGGCCCGGACGGCCTCACCCCGCCTGTCGGCGAGCTCCCCGAGCCGGGTCAGGGCGGCAACGTTCTCACGCAGCCTGGTGAGCCGTCGGGCGGGCGGTTGCCAGGCGGATCCGGGCGCCCCGCTCTCGTTCTCGGTCTCCTGCAGGTTCCGCTCCAGCCGGATCCGGTGCAGGACGGTTTCGGCCGCGGCCGCCGTCTGCAGGGGCTGCCCGTCCACCCTCGCCGTCTCGGGGAAGTCCCCCACCGCCTTGCGGAGCCTGGTCTTCAGCCCCAGCGGTCCCCGGAGCTTCTCGCCCGCGGCGAGGGAGTCCCGCAAGACGGTCGCCAGGCCGAGGGCGCCGGGTATGTCGTACTCCTCCAGCCCGCTGACGAGGGCTGCGCCGAGCGCGGACGCCGAAGCCTGCGCCTCGGCCAGCGCAGCGGACTCTCGCTCCAGCCGGTCCCGCAGGTTCAGGTCGCGCCCGGCCAGCACCTCGTCGCGCAGGGTCGCCAGCCAGGTCGTCGGCTCGTCGGCCGTGGTGGCGACCGCGGCGGCGAAGGCTTCCAGCGCCGAGGCAAGCCGCTCCTGGGCGGCCGGGTCGAGCCCTGAGATCGCGTCGTCGAGGCGCGCCGACCGCGGGTCCTCCCGCAGGAGGCCCAGATCGGCCTCGGCCGCGCTCACGGCATCGACCGCGGCGGCGAATTCCTCGCCGGAGAGCAGTGTGGCCCGCTCGGGCAGCCCGGCGGTCACAGAAGCTGCAAGGCTCCGGTGACGTGTGGTGAAGGCGAGGGACGCCCGTCGCAGTTCCGTCAGCAGGGCTCTGTCGACCAGCGGTTCGGTGCCGGGTACGGCTCCGATCCACGCGTAGCGCGGCCGCTCCTCGTTGAGCCGCTGGGCGATGCGGGCGAGAGTGCCCTGGTAGTCGCCGATGTCGGCGCCGTGGCGGTAGGTCTCCTGTTCACGCAGGGCTCGGAGGTTCTTCAGTGCGGTCGCCTGTACCGAGCGGGCCGAACGGAGTTTCGCCTCGTGGCTCTCGATCGCGCGCCGGTACGTGCGTGCGGAGAACTCGCCCTGCCGGTGCAGGATGGCCCTGATCGACTGTTCGAGTTCCTGCTGGGCGGTGAGATCGTCCGTGCGGCTGACGCAGAGTTCGCGTATCGACTCCGGCAGCTTGTCCTTGAGTACCTTCAGCGCACGCGCCGTGTGGCTGGTGATCAGTACGCGCTGACCGTGCGCGAGCAGGTCGGTGACGAGATTGGCGATGGTGTGGGTCTTGCCCGTCCCGGGCGGCCCCTGCACGACCACCAGGTCCCGGTCGCGCAGCCGTTCGGCGATCGTCCGCTGTTCGTCGTTGGAGGGCAGAGCGAAGTAGAGCTCCTGCGGCATGGCGCCGTCGGCCGTGCGACCCGGCTCCACGCCATGGCCCGCGTCGAGCGGGGCCGAGGCCCCGGAACCCGCAATGGCCCTGAGCAGCCGCGTCGGTTCGGCGCCCTGCTCGATGCGGTTGGCCACGCCCTGGAGGGCTTCGAGCATGCTGCGGCGGGTGCGTTCGCGCAGGAGGAGAGCGGGTGCGAAGCTGACCACGGGGACCGACCGGCCGGTGGCCGTCGACTGGTGGCGGGTCGGGTCGCTCTCGTACCGTCCTGCCTCGTGCGCGGCGATGACCCAGGTGCGGAGGGCCTGGTGGAGTATCGCGTGCTGTCCTGGGTCGGTGGCGTCCGACGTCTCCAGGTCCTGGCGGATGCTCTCCCTGGTGCCGGCGCGGGCCTTCTGCTCGGCGTCGAGCATCGACTCTTCCAGCGTGGGCGCGCCGTGTTCCGGGTCCGGGCCCACCGAAAGGGTGCCGGTATCCGGATCGAGTGCGATCACCGCGCGGCAGGTGATCAAGTGCCGTCGGACGGCTTCACCGCCGGAGCTCCAGGTCAGATAGCCGATGCCGACGACGAGTTCATAGCTCTCGCCGAGGTCCGTGACGTCCTCGTGGATCCGGTAGAGCCGGTCGTAGACCCTCGCGGCCGGCTTGACCGTGCGGTCGTGCTCGGCCCAGCGCAGCCAGCGGGTGGTCCAGGCCCGGTGTTCGGCGAGCAGTTCGTCGCGCTGGTGGAAGTCGTCGAGGGTGACTTGCGTCCGGTCGGACCGGACGTCGCCGCCGACCTGGACCGTCACGACCGGGAGGGCCGTCTGTTCGCGCAGGGCCGGGGCGGTGGTGCGGTCCGAGTCCCGAATTTCCGCCTGGTTCAGCCACGGGGCGAGGAGGTTCGACGCAGCAGGCGCCTCCGGCCGGACCGGGCGCTGGGCCGAGAGCCACAGGGGCGTGTCTCCCGGCACCGCTTCCGTGAGGAACGAGGCGAACTCCCCGGGGAGCTCACTGAACCAGAGGAGATGGCGCGCGCCGTCGTGATTGCGCACCGGCTTGGTCCGGCTCTCGCCGACCTCCGCGAGGTAGCGGAAGATCTGCCGGACGCGGGCCAAATCCTCGGGGACAGCGGCAGGGACGGACACTTGCACCTCGCTGATCACACAGGCATCTCGGGTAAGAGTGTGCGAATCCTACGCGCCTGTCGTGACTGTCCATCAGGCGTGTCCGTCCCCCGGACTGTTACGCCTCGCGCGACCCCTCGTACATCTCCTCGATCAGGTGCTTGAACTCACGCTCGACCACCGGCCGCTTCAGCTTCAGGCTCGGCGTGAGGTCACCGTGCTCCACGTCCAGATCCCTCGGCAGGATCCGGAACTTCTTGATCGTCTGCCAGCGCTGCAGCCCCTCGTTCAGGGTCTGCACGTACGTCTCGACCATGCGCGCGGTCTCGGCCGCGGCCAGCACCTGGCCGTACGTCTTGCCCTCCAGCCCGTTCTCCCCGGCCCAGACCATGATCGACGGCTCGTCCAGGGCGACCAGCGCGGAGCAGAAGTTCCGGTCGGCGCCGTGCACGACGATCGTCGACACGTACGGGCAGATCGCCTTGAACATGCCCTCGATCTCGGCCGGGGCGACGTACTTGCCGCCCGAGGTCTTGATCAGGTCCTTCTTGCGGTCCGTGATGCGCAGGTAACCGTCGGGGGACAGCTCGCCGATGTCGCCGGTGTGCAGCCAGCCGTCGGACTCCAGGACCTCGGCGGTCTTCTCCGGGTGCCCGTGGTAGCCCTGCATGATGCCGGGGCCGCGCAGCAGGACCTCGCCGTCGTCGGCGATGCGGACCTCGGTGCCGGGGAGCGGCTTGCCGACCGTGCCGGTGCGGTAGGCCTCGCCCGGGTTGACGAAGGAGGCCGCGCTGGACTCGGTGAGGCCGTAGCCCTCCAGGATGTGGATGCCCGCGCCGGAGAAGAAGTAGCCGATCTCGGGTGCCAGGGCGGACGCGCCGGAGACGGCGGCGCGCAGCCTGCCGCCGAAGGCCTCGCGGAGCTTGGAGTAGACGAGCGCATCGGCGATCTTGTGCTTGGCGGTGAGACCGAAGGGGGCGGTCTTGCGGCCGGTGCGCTTGAAGTTGTCCTGGGTGACCTTGGCGTACTCGCGGGCCACGCCGACCGACCACTGGAAGATCTTGTACTTGGCGCCGCCGCCGGCGCGGGCCTTGGCGGCCACGCCGTTGTAGACCTTCTCGAAGATGCGCGGGACGGCCGCCATGTACGTCGGCTGCACGATCGGCAGGTTCTCGATGATCTTGTCGATCCGGCCGTCGACGGCCGTCACGTGCCCGACCTCGATCTGGCCGGAGGTCAGCACCTTGCCGAAGACGTGGGCCAGCGGCAGCCACAGGTACTGGACGTCGTCCCTGCCGATCAGGCCGGTGGCGACCATGGCCTTGGCCATGTACGACCAGTTGTCGTGCGGCAGCCGTACGCCCTTGGGGCGGCCGGTGGTGCCCGAGGTGTAGATGAGCGTGGCGAGCTGGTCGGCGGTGATGGCCGCGATCCGCTCCTTGATCACCTCGGGGTGCTTGGCGAGGTAGGCCGCGCCGCGCTTCTCCAGGTCGGCGAGGGAGAGCACCCAGCCCTCGGGGTCGCCGTCGGCGGCGATCGCGTCGGCCTCTTCCAGGACCACGACGTGGGCGAGCTCCGGCAGGTCGGCGCGGCGCTCGCGGGCCTTCGCCAGCTGCTTGCCGTCCTCCGCGATGAGCACCCGGCTCTCGGAGTCCGAGAGGATGAAGGCGGACTCGTCCGCGTTGGTGCTGGGGTAGACCGTGGTGACGGCGCCGCCCGCGCACATCACGCCGAGGTCGGACAGGATCCACTCGACGCGGGTGTTGGAGGCGAGGGCGACCCGCTGCTCCGCCTGGATGCCGAGGTCGATCAGGCCTGCGGCGATGGCGAAGACCCGCTCGGCCGCCTGGCCCCAGCTGAGCGACTTCCAGTCGTCGGGGCCCTGGCCGTCGGCCGCGGGCACCGGGAACCGGTACGCCTCCGCATCGGGCGTCTTCGCGACGCGCTCAAGGAAGAGGGCCGCCACGGTGGGCGGGCGGTTCTCGATCAAGGTCTGTGTGTCGCTCACGGATGTCCTCCGGACCACGCGGCAGGGCCTGTCATTCAGGGGCGGGACTCAGGGCTTGTAACTGGCGAGTAACCATCGAGCAGTGATCAGAGTAGGGGCCCTCCGGCCGGTGCGTAAGAGCCCCCGAGCGGCCGATTCATAACGAAACAGGCCCCCGGGCATCGCCTCGGGGGCCTGGCTCGTACTCAACGCTACTGCCGGACTACTTCTTCTTGCCGCCGGAGTCGTCGCTGGACAGCACCGCGATGAAGGCCTCCTGCGGGACCTCCACGGAGCCGACCATCTTCATGCGCTTCTTGCCTTCCTTCTGCTTCTCCAGCAGCTTCCGCTTACGGGAGATGTCACCGCCGTAGCACTTGGCGAGGACGTCCTTGCGGATGGCGCGGATGGTCTCGCGGGCGATGACGCGGGAGCCGATCGCGGCCTGGATCGGCACCTCGAAGGCCTGCCGGGGGATGAGTTCGCGCAGCTTGGCGACGAGACGCACGCCATAGGCGTAGGCGGCGTCCTTGTGCGTCACGGCGGAGAAGGCGTCGACCTTGTCGCCGTGCAGCAGGATGTCGACCTTGACCAGGCTGCCGGACTGCTCGCCGGTGGGTTCGTAGTCGAGGGACGCGTAGCCGCGCGTCTTGGACTTCAGCTGGTCGAAGAAGTCGAAGACAATCTCTGCGAGCGGGAGGGTGTAGCGGATCTCGACGCGGTCCTCGGAGAGGTAGTCCATGCCGAGGAGGGTGCCGCGGCGGGTCTGGCAGAGCTCCATGATCGCGCCGATGAACTCGCTGGGCGCGAGGATCGTGGCCCGGACGACCGGCTCGAACACGTCCGAGATCTTGCCCTCGGGGAACTCGCTCGGGTTGGTGACGGTGACTTCCTTGCCGTCCTCCAGGACGACCCGGTAGACCACGTTGGGCGCGGTCGCGATCAGGTCGAGGCCGAACTCGCGCTCCAGGCGCTCGCGGACCACGTCGAGGTGGAGCAGGCCGAGGAAGCCGACGCGGAAGCCGAAGCCGAGCGCCGCCGAGGTCTCCGGCTCGTAGACGAGCGCGGCGTCGTTGAGCTGGAGCTTGTCCAGGGCCTCGCGCAGGTCCGGGTAGTCCGAGCCGTCGAGCGGGTACAGACCCGAGAAGACCATCGGGCGCGGGTCCTTGTAGCCGCCGAGGGCCTCGGTCGCGCCGTTGTGCAGGCTGGTGATCGTGTCACCGACCTTGGACTGACGGACGTCCTTCACGCCGGTGATGATGTAGCCCACCTCGCCGACGCCGATGCCGTCGGCCGGGGTCATCTCGGGCGAGGAGACACCGATCTCCAGCAGCTCGTGGGTGGCGCCCGTCGACATCATCCGGATGCGCTCGCGCTTGTTGAGCTGGCCGTCGACCACACGGACGTAGGTGACGACACCGCGGTACGAGTCGTAGACCGAGTCGAAGATCATGGCGCGGGCCGGGGCGTCCTTGACGCCGACCGGGGCCGGGACGGTGGCGACGACCTTGTCCAGCAGCGCGTCGACGCCCATGCCGGTCTTGGCCGAGACGCGCAGCACGTCGTCGGGGTCGCAGCCGACCAGGTTCGCGAGCTCCTCGGCGAACTTCTCCGGCTGGGCGGCCGGCAGGTCGATCTTGTTGAGGACCGGGACGATCGCGAGGTCGTTCTCCATCGCCAGGTACAGGTTGGCGAGGGTCTGCGCCTCGATGCCCTGGGCGGCGTCCACCAGCAGGATGGTGCCCTCGCACGCGGCGAGGGAGCGCGAGACCTCGTAGGTGAAGTCGACGTGCCCCGGGGTGTCGATCATGTTGAGGATGTGGGTCTTGCCCTGGCCCTCGCCCACCGTGGGAGCCCAGGGCAGCCGGACCGCCTGGGACTTGATCGTGATGCCGCGCTCACGCTCGATGTCCATGCGGTCGAGGTACTGGGCGCGCATCTGCCGCTGGTCGACCACACCGGTGAGCTGGAGCATCCGGTCGGCAAGGGTCGACTTGCCGTGGTCGATGTGCGCGATGATGCAGAAATTGCGGATCAGCGCCGGGTCGGTACGGCTCGGCTCGGGCACGTGGCTGGGGATCGCGGGCACGCAGTGTCCTGATTCTCGGTCGCAGTCGGAACGCGGAACGAAGTCTGAAGTCCTTCCATGGTCCCATGGACGGGGCAGTGCGCTCGGTTTGGGCCGCCAGGAGCGTGCCTGGTAGCCTGGGCAGCTGTGTCTCGTATGCCCTCTCAGCTGTCGGGGCACAATCCGAAGATCAAACTCTGAACCTGAAAAGGCTCTTTCGTGGCGAACATCAAGTCCCAGATCAAGCGGAACAAGACGAACGAGAAGGCGCGCCTGCGCAACAAGGCCGTCAAGTCCTCGCTCAAGACCGCGATCCGCAAGGCCCGCGAGGCCGTCCTCGCCGGTGACGTCGAGAAGGCCACCGTGGCTTCCCGCGCCGCCGCGCGTGCGCTCGACAAGGCTGTCTCGAAGGGTGTCATCCACAAGAACGCCGCCGCCAACAAGAAGTCGGCGCTGGCCTCCAAGGTTGCCACCCTCCAGGGCTGAGCTCTCGATGTGAATCGCCGGTAGGGATCCAGCGGGCCCTCTCATCCGCTCCTTCCCGGCACACCGCGCCGCACGCGGCCTGCGTTCGCCACGCGGGTGCGGCGCAAGCATCTTCATTGCAGTGACCGAAGGCCCCGGCCCCCACCCTTCCCCAGGGTGGCGGCCGGGGCCTTCGCGTTGCCGCTCGAAGGCGGCGGTGGCCGGACACCCCCTAGGGGCGGCGCTGGGGGCGGGCCGCGCGGGCGACCGCGACCACTGCCTTCTCCAGGGCGTACTCGGGGTCGCTGCCGCCGCCCTTCACTCCCGCGTCGGCCGCGGCCACGGCGCGCAGGGCGTCCGCGACCCCGTCCGCGGACCAGCCGCGCATCTGCTGGCGCACCCGGTCGATCTTCCACGGCGGCATGCCCAGGTCCCGGGCGAGGTCCCCGGGGCGGGCGCCGCGCGGGGCGGAGGCGAGCTTGCCGATCGCGCGCACCGCCTGGGCCAGCGCGCTGGTGATCTGGACGGGCGCCACCCCGGTGGCCAGGGACCAGCGCAGGGTTTCGAGGGCTTCCGCCGCCCGCCCCTCGACCGCCCGGTCGGCGACCGTGAAGCTGGAGGCCTCGGCACGGCCGGTGTAGTACCGGCCCACCACGGCCTCGTCGATCGTGCCCTCGACGTCCGCGCACAGCTGCGCCGCCGCACTGGCCAGCTCCCGCAGGTCGCTGCCGATCGCGTCCACCAGGTTCTGGCAGGCCTCCGGGGTCACCGAGCGCCCCAGGGTGCGGAACTCTCCGCGTACGAACGCCAGGCGGTCGGAGGCCTTGGTCATCTTCGGGCAGGCGACCTCCCGGGCGCCCGCCTTGCGTGCCGCGTCGAGCAGGCCCTTGCCCTTGACCCCGCCGGCGTGGACGAGGACGAGGATGATCTCCTCGTAGGGCGCGTCGAGGTAGGCCTTGACCTCCTTGACGGAGTCCGCGGACAGGTCCTGGGCGTTCCGCACGACCAGTACCTTGCGCTCGGAGAAGAGGGAGGGGCTCGTCAGCTCGGCGAGCGTGCCGGGCTGGAGCTGCTCGGAGGAGAGGTCGCGCACGTCCGTGTCGGCATCGGCGGCACGGGCGGCCGCCGTCACCTCCCGCACGGCACGGTCGAGCAGCAGGTCCTCCTGCCCCACCGCGAGGGTGATCGGGGCGAGCGGATCGTCGGTGGAGTTCTTCCTGGTGGCCATCGCCTCCAGCATCCCATGCCGCACCGACAGTCCACCGCCCTGCAGGCCCTCTCACCGGATACTCGAGAATGGTCGCGTGAACGTGCGACATGTACTCGTCCTGCCCGACCGCGACGCCGCCGAGGAGGTGGCGCAGGAAGTCGTCGACCGCTTCGGTCTGACGGAGGAGCCGCAATTGGTCCGCGACGCCCTGGCCGGCGAGGACGACGCCGAGGACGCCCAGTGGCTGGTGGTGGTCGAGGATCCGCGGGAACGGCTCGAGCCCAGCGAACTGGACGCCCTCGCCGACGAGTACGAGGGCTGGCTGGAGGCCCCGTAACCACCGGAGCCCCGCCAGGCCCGCCAGGCTCCGCGGGCCCCTCGGGTCGCCCGGGTCCCGCCGGTCGTTCAGGCCTTGTGGACGGCCTGGACGTCCAGCGTCACCTCCACGCTCGATCCGATCGCCGCGATCCCGTGCGCCAGCATGGACTGCCAGTTCAGGGTGAAGTCCTCGCGGTGCAGTTCCGCGCTGGCCCGGCAGGCGGCCCGCGGCTCGCCCTCCATGCCCGTGCCGAGGCCCAGGTACTGGGTGTCGAGGGTGACGGAGCGGCTCACCCCGTGGAGGGTGAGGGCACCCGCGACGGCCCAGCGGCTGCCGCTGCGGTGGATGAACCGTTCGCTGTAGAACTCCACCGTCGGGTAGCGGGCCGCGTCGAGGAAGTCCGCCGAGCGCAGGTGGTCGTCCCGCATCCGCAGTCCGGTGTCGATGCTCGCCGCGTCGATCCTCACGTGCATGGAGGAGTCCTCCATGCGCTCGGCTATCCGGACGGCCCCCGCGAACGTGTTGAACCGGCCGCGGATCCGAGCCATGCCGATGTGACGGGCCGTGAAGCCGATCGTCGAATGCGCGGGGTCGAGCTCCCAGTGGCCGGGCTGCGGCAGCAGCGGAGGTTCCACCACGTCGAGGACGATCTCCCCGGTGCCGGGCTGCGCGGTACCGCCCACCAGCGTCGCCCCGTGGAACGACGCGTACCCCTCGGCGGTGACGGAGAGCCGGTACTCCCCCTCCGGCACGGTCGCCGTGAAACCGCCGTACGGGTCGGTCTCGCCGCTCACGATCCGTCGGCCGATCGGGTCGGTGACCTCGAACTTCGCCTGCCGGATCGGCTGGTGGACGCTGTCGAGCACACGACAGCTGAGGAGACGCGCCGTCGGCGGCAGCGTCAGTGTCGCGGATGTGTTCGGGCTGGAACCCCCGGCCGTCTCCATCCCCCGTCGGCGACCGAACATGGCTGATGCACCCCCGTGCTGTGTGGACTGTGACCGTGCTGGCGAAGACGCATTCGATCATGCTGTCGGGTTGTGGGCAAACAGAGCGGTCGCGCCCGGTATGGCCGCGGCGGATCCGTCTGCGAATGGCCGGAAATGCGCGCAGCTGCGCGCCCGATCCGGTGACCGCCACGGAGCCGTCCGTGTCGGTGCGCAGCACCGTCGCCCCCGACTCCCTGAGCCTGGCCAGCGTGCGGGGCGCGGGGTGCCCGTAGCGGTTGCCGGCGCCGACCGGGACGATCGCGAGCCGCGGCCGGATCCGGTCCTGCAGTCCGGGGTCCTGGTGCGCGGACCCGTGGTGGGCCACCTTGAGGACGTCCACCGGGCCCAGCTCCGGATGGTCCGTCAGGAGCGCCTGCTGGGACGGCGGTTCCAGGTCGCCGAGCAGGAGCAGGGTCAGTCCCGCGCCGCGCACCAGCAGGGCCACGCTCGCGTCGTTGGGCCCCTCGGGCGGCGGTCCTGCCGCGGGCGGCCACAGCACCTGCCATTCCAGCGGCCCCGCCCGGCGCCGCTCCCCCGCCACCGCCCGCACGACGGGCACCCCCGCGGCGGCCGCCGTCCGCCGTACGAACTCGGCCTGTGCGGGCGGCTCTTCCAGCCCGGTGGTCTGGATCATCCCCACGGACCTGCCCCGCAGCACCCCGGCCAGGCCCGCCACGTGGTCGGCGTGGAAGTGCGTCAGCAACAGCATCGGCACCCGCCGGACCCCCAGGGCCCGCAGGCACGCGTCCACCGGTCCCGGCTCCGGACCGGCGTCCACCACCAGGGCCTCTCCGGGGCCCACGGCGAGCACGGCGGCGTCCCCCTGGCCCACGGCGCACTGGACGTAACTCCAGTCGGGCGGCGGCCAGCCCGTGACGGTACGGGTCAGCTGCGGCGGCCGCAGCACGGCCAGGACCAGCAGCAGCCCGAGGACGCAGACGAGCCCGCGCCGGCGGCCGAACCGCGCGGCCAGCGCCACGCCCGCGAGCGTCACCGCGGCCAGCAGCAGACCTCCGGCGAGCCCGCCCGGCCAGGGCAGCTCCGCCCCCGGCATCCGCTCCCCGGCCCGGGCCACGGCGGCGATCCACCCGGCGGGCACCCCCGCGCACCGGGCCAGCAGCTCCGCGGCGGGCATCGACAGCGGGGCCACGGCGAGGGTGGCGAAGCCGAGCACCGTCGCCGGACCGGCCGCCAGCTCGGCCAGCAGGTTGCACGGCACGGCCACCAGGCCGACCCGGGCCGACAGCACGGCGACCACCGGGGCGCACACCGCCTGGGCGGCAGCGGCGGCGGCCAGCGCCTCGGCGAGCCGCGGCGGCATCCCGCGCCGCTGCAGCGCCCCGCTCCACCGGGGTGCCAGGGTCAGCAGCGCCCCGGTGGCCAGGACGGAGAGCAGGAACCCGTAACCGCGGGCCAGCCACGGGTCGTACAGCACCAGCAGCAGGACGGCGGCGGCCAGCGCCGGCAGGAGGGACCTGCGCCGCCCCGTGGCGAGGGCCAGCAGCGTGACGCCCCCGCAGGCCGCGGCCCGCAGCACGCTCGGTTCCGGTCTGCACACCACCACGAACCCCAGCGTCAGCACCGCACCGCACACCGCGGTCCCCCGCAGCGAGAGCCCGAGCCGAGGCGCGAGCCCGCGCCGCTCGGCCCGCTGCGCGCCGGCCGGGGGGCCGATGAGCAGGAACAGCACCACCGTCAGGTTGGACCCCGAGACGGCGAGCAGGTGCAGCAGGTCGGTGGCCCTGAAGGCCTCCTGGAGGTCGGGCGGCACCCGCGAGGTGTCCCCGACGACCAGCCCCGGCAGCAGGGCCCGTGCATCCGCGGGAAGCGCCTCGCTGGCCTCCCGCAGCCCCGCCCGCAACCGCCCTGCGATCCGCTGCGCGGCATCCGGGCCGCCGGTCACCCGGGGCGGGGTGTCACCGGCCGGGCGCAGCACCGCCACGGACCGCTCCCCGCCCTTCGCCGGGGCCAGCCGGGCGACGACCTCCACCCTCGTGGAGGGCAGCAGCCGGGCCCATCCCGGATGCCCGGCGAGGACCCGCACGGGGGTCTCGACCCGGGTGCGCGCCCCGTCCGGCCCCGTCACCCGGGTCACCACCGCGTCCAGCACCACCATCGGCGGGCCGTTGCCGCCCCGGGAGACCTGCGGATCGGAACCGACCGTCAACTCCGCGAAGACGCGGGCGTGCTCCCGGGCCAGCCCTTCGACGGGCCCGGCCCGCGCCTCGGCCCGCTGGAGCCCGGCCACCCCGGCCCCCGCGGCTGCGCACAGCAGGGCGGCGGCCGCGGCCGGAGCCACCCCCCACCGCGGCCCCGCGCGCCGCTGGCCGGCGAGGACCAGCAGCCCCGCGCCGAGCACCCCCAGCACCCCCACCCCGGCGGCGGTCCACGCTCCCGGCACGCCCAGCGCCAGGGCAGCCGCTCCCCAGGCGGCGACGGCCGGCACCACGAGCCGCAGATCCGCCGGGCCGCCTCCCGCCGGCCCGCGTTCGACCGGGCCGTCTCCCGCCGGGCCCCGCCCCCCGGCGCGGCTCACGGCGCGGCTCACGGCGCGGCTCACGGCCGCACCAGGGCCCGCAGGTCGGCGAAGCGGCGTTCGCCGATGCCGTTGACCTGGCGGAGGTCCTCCACGGAGCGGAAGCCGCCGCGGGCGGTGCGGAAGTCCACGATGTGCTGTGCCAGCACCGGCCCCACCCCGGGCAGCCCGTCCAACTGGTCGACGGTGGCCGACCCCAGACTGATCGGCCCCGTGGGCGAGCCCCGGCCCGAGGCCGGTCCGGAGCCCGGACCCGATCCGGGCCCCGGGCCGGTGCCCGCCGCCTGGGGCGGCGCCGCAACGCCCACCAGAACCTGCTCGCCGTCCACCAGCACCCGGGCCCGGTTCAGCCCGGTGGTGTCCGCACCCGGCCGCACACCCCCGGCTGCGGCCAGTGCGTCCTCCACGCGCGAACCGGCGGGCAGCCGCCGCACTCCCGGATCCCGGACCTTCCCGCCGACGTCCACCACGATCCGCGCCCCGCCCCCCGCCGGAGCCGTGGCCGCCGCCGGAACCGCCGGGGCGACCACCGCCGGAGCGGTCACCGCACGCGGCCGGGCGGACCAGTACTGCTGCGCGGCGAAGCCGACGGCCGCCACCAGCACCACCGCGACGGCGCCCACCGTGCGCGGCTCCACCCCGCAGCGGGCCTGGAGCCACAACGGCAGCCGCTCCCGCACGGCCTGCCCGCGCAGGCCCGCCGGCCCCCGCACGGCCTCCTCGGGCAGCTCTGCGGGCTCCGGGGGCGGTGCCTCGGCCAGCGGCGGACCGCTGCCGCCCAGCAGGGTCTCCGCCCGGCGGCGCACCGCCTCCGGATCCGTGTCGGGAGTACGGGTCCGGCGGTACCGGCCGCGCCCGTACGCCGCCCCGCGGCGGTGGCGGACACGGCTGTCGGAGAGCGGGGAACGGCCCGGGCCGCCGGTGGCGCCCGAGTGATGCGGGATACGCGTGCGAAGAGTCATGCCCCGACCGTAGGGGCCCGCCCGGAATCCCGTTCGGAGCACTCAATTCCGGTGGACAGCAGACCCGTTGTGGATATCCGAGTCACCCGAACCGGTGATCAGCGGGGTTGCTCAGCCGGGTTGCTCAGCGGGGCGAGACGACCGCCGCCAGCAGCCCCGGCCCGGTGTGCGCGCCGATCACCGCGCCCACCTCGCTGACGTGCAGTTCGACCAGGCCCGGGATCCGCTCGCGCAGCCGCTGGGCGAGCTTGTCGGCCCGCTCCGGGGCCGCCAGGTGGTGCACCGCCACGTCGACGCTGCCCGACCCGGCGCGCTCGACCGCCAGCTCCTCCAGCCGCGCGATGGCCTTCGAGGCCGTACGCACCTTCTCCAGCATCTCGATCCGCCCGCTGTCCAGCGTCAGCAGCGGCTTCACCGCCAGCGCCGAGCCGAGGAGGGCCTGTGCGGCCCCGATCCGGCCGCCGCGCCGGAGGTAGTCGAGGGTGTCGACGTAGAAGTACGCCGCCATGTCCGCCGCCCGCTTCTCCGCGGCGGCCACGGCCTCGTCGACGGAACCGCCCGCCTCGGCGGCCTCGGCGGCGGCGAGCGCGCAGAAGCCGAGCGCCATCGCGACCATCCCGGTGTCGACGACGCGCACCGGCACGGGCGCGGATCGCGAGGCGACCACGGCCGCGTCGTAGGTTCCGGAGAACTCCGCGGACAGGTGCAGGCTGACGATGCCGGTCGCCCCCGCGTCGGCGGCCGCCCGGTAGGCCCGGACGAACTCCTCCGGGCTGGGGCGCGAGGTGGTGACCGAGCGGCGCTTCTGCAGGGCCTGGGCCAGGCTGCGCGCCGAGATCTCGGTGCCTTCCACCAGCGCCTCGCCGCCCACGACGACGGTGAGCGGGACGGAGGTGATTCCGTGCCGCGCCATGGCCGGTTGGGGCAGGTAGGCCGTGGAATCGGTGACGATGGCGACATGGCGGGACATGAGCCGGAGGTTACCGCCAGTGGGGGTGCGACGGCAGCCCGGACCCCCTGCCGGGGGGTGCGGCGGGCCTGCGGGTGCCCTGCCGGGGGTTTGCAGCGGGCCCGCGGGTGCCCTGCCGGGGGCCCGCGGAGTCCGCCGCCGCAGGTTCGCCCGCGGTGGCTCGCGCCGCCTTGCCGGGTTCGCGCTGCCCGTCGCGGGTTGGGCGGCCCCTGCCCTGTGCTTGCGCCGCCCCGCCTGTGCTTGCGCCGCCCCACCGGGGCCTGCGCCGCCCCTCCCTGCGGTGGTGCCGCCCCCGCCTGGGCCTGTGCCGCCCCTCCCTGGGCTTGTGCCGCTCTGCCTGGGGTGCCCGCCCCTGCCACGGGGCGGGCGGCCCCTGCCTGGGGTTGTGCGGCCTGGTGGGGGTTGGGGCGGCCCTGCGGGGCTTCTCCCCCACCCCGCCCCTTCCCGAAACTGGGGTCTCCGCCCCCAGCCCCCCGTAACCCCCGCCCGCCGGGACTCCGTCCCGGACCCGGAGCCCCACCTGGTCCACGGCCGCGAAGCCTCCGCCGCAGACCCGGCCAGGAGCCCGACTTCCGAGGCCCCGCCGGGGCCCGGCGGAGCTCCGCCCGCCAGTCCACCACCGTAACGGGGCTCCGCCTCAGACCCGTGGCGCTCCGCCCGAACCCACCACCGCCCCCTCGCCCCAGGCCTGCGCCTCAGACGCCGCCAGGCGCTCCGCCCGGTCCCGGGCCCTGCCCGGACCCGCCCGGCCCGTCGTCCTGAGGCTCCGCTTCAGGGCTCGCCCTCAGCCCCGCCGGGACCCCGCCCCGAACCCCGAACCCCGACAGTCCGGCGTCCGGCGTCCGGCGTCCGGCCTCGGTGTCGCGCCACCGGGATCTACGTCGTGCTCTCCGGCCTCCGTGTCTTCTGCCACGGGTACGGAGTCGCCGGCGGTGCCTGGTTCAGGGCCGCCGGAGTGGGGGCCGGGGCAGGGGGGTCGGGCTGGTGCTGGGCCGCGTCCCAGGCCGCCGCCGTCGCCGCCAGGTCGTCCACCGGCGGGCGGGACCAGTCCCGCAGCGCCCCGGACTCCACCTCGATCTGCTCCGAGAGCACGGACAGGTCGTCCTCCGCGAACCGCCGGGCCCGGTCGCGCGCCGCCCACCGCAGCGAGTCCGCGGCCTGGGTGATCTTCGTCGTGCGTTCCCGCAGGTCCGGCAGGAGATCCGCGATGCGCTTGCGGTCGGGCTCCTGCTCCAGCCGCTTCAGCTCGCCGTCCAGCTCGTGTCCGTGCGCGCTCAGCCGCTCGAACAGCCCGATCGACTCCTTGAGCGAGGCGTCCGCCCCGACCCCGTCGTACAGCGCCTGCTGCGTGGAGCGCATCGACGTCCGCAGGTCGATGCGCAGCTGCGCCAGCGCCGCCGTGACCCCGACCTGCCCCAGGCTCTTCGCCCGCAGGGTGGTGTCCTCGACCGTCCGCCGCGCCTGCGTGATCGTACGGTCCACACCGCGCTTCGCCGCCTGCACCACCTTGACGGTGACGTACGTCCCCAGGCCCAGGAAGGTGAAAAGCACCATCAGCGCGAAGATGATCAACGCGGCCTCCATGAGCGTCCCTTCCCCGGTCCCCGCAGTTGTTTTCCGTCCCCTCCACCGTAAACGCCACGGGCAGGTTGGGGGTTCCATTCGAACCCCCAACCTGCCCGTACGGGATCTCCCCCATAGGGAGGGCCGGTCAGATGACGATGTTCACCAGCTTCGGCGCGCGCACGATCACCTTGCGGATCTCCGCGCCCGCCAGCGCCGCGACGACGCCCTCATCGGTGACGGCCAGCTTCTCCAGGTCCGCCTCCGAGATCGTCGGCGGCACCTCCAGGCGCGCCTTGACCTTGCCCTTGACCTGCACCACGCACGTGACGGTCTCGTCCACCACGTACGCCGGGTCCGCGACCGGGAAGTCCTGGTGGACGACCGACTCGCCGTGGCCCAGGCGCTGCCACAGCTCCTCCGCGATGTGCGGGGCCAGCGGGGCGATCAGCAGGACCAGCCGCTCCGCGACCGAGCGCTCCAGCGGGCGGCCGGCCTTGGTCAGGAAGTTGTTCAGCTCGGTGATCTTGGCGATGGCGGTGTTGAAGCGCAGCCCCGCCATGTCCGAGCCGGCCCCGTCGATCGCCTTGTGCAGGGCGCGCAGCGTGTCCTCGCCCGGCTCGGCGTCGACGACGGTGACGGCGCCCGTCGACTCGTCGACGATGTTGCGCCACAGACGCTGCAGCAGCCGGTACTGGCCGACGACGGCGCGGGTGTCCCACGGACGCGAGACGTCCAGCGGGCCCATCGCCATCTCGTACAGGCGCAGCGTGTCGGCGCCGTACTCCTCGCAGATCTCGTCGGGCGTGACGGCGTTCTTCAGGGACTTGCCCATCTTGCCGTGCTCGCGCTTGACCGGCCGGCCCTCGTAGAAGTAGCCGCCGTCGCGCTCCTCCACCTCGGCGGCGGGCACGTAGACGCCGCGCGCGTCGGTGTAGGCGTACGCCTGGATCATGCCCTGGTTGAACAGCTTGTGGAACGGCTCCGCCGAGGAGACGTGCCCCAGGTCGAACAGGACCTTGGACCAGAAGCGCGCGTACAGCAGGTGCAGCACCGCGTGCTCGGCGCCGCCCACGTACAGGTCGACGCCGCCGTGCGGCGCGCCCTCGCGCGGACCCATCCAGTACTGCTCGATCTCCGGGTCGACCAGCGCCGAATCGTTGTGCGGGTCCAGGTAGCGCAGCTCGTACCAGCAGGAACCGGCCCAGTTCGGCATGGTGTTGGTCTCGCGGCGGTACGACTTCACGCCGTCGCCCAGGTCCAGCTCGACGTTGACCCACGACTCGTTGCGGGACAGCGGGGTCTCCGGCTTGGAGGCGGCGTCGTCCGGCTCGAAGGTGCGCGGCGAGTAGTCCTCGACCTCGGGCAGTTCCAGCGGCAGCATCGATTCGGGCAGCGAGTGCGCGACGCCGTCCTCGTCGTAGACGATCGGGAAGGGCTCGCCCCAGTAGCGCTGACGGCTGAACAGCCAGTCGCGCAGGCGGAAGTTGACCGTGCCCTCGCCGATGCCGCGCTCGGACAGCCAGTCGGTGATCGCGGCCTTCGCCTCGACGACGCCCATGCCGTCCAGGGAGATGTCCTCGTTCGCGGAGTTGATCAGCTTGGCCTCGTAGGAGGCGAAGGCGTCGTCCCACTCGGCCGGGTCGGTGCCGCGGCCGTCGGAGGGCTGCACGACGCACCGCATCGGCAGCTCGAAGGCGCGCGCGAACTCGAAGTCACGGCCGTCGTGCGCCGGGACGGCCATGATCGCGCCGGTGCCGTAGCCCATCAGCACGTAGTCGGCGATGAAGACGGGGACCTTCTCGCCGCTGACCGGGTTGACCGCGTACTCGCCGGTGAAGACGCCGGTCTTCTCCTTGGCGTCGGCCTGCCGCTCGACGTCCGACTTGGCGGCGGAGAAGGCGCGGTACGCGGCCACGGCCTCGGCCGGGGTGGCGTGCCCGCCGGTCCACACCTCGTGGGTGCCCTCGGGCCAGGCGGCCGGGATGAACTTGTCGACCAGCGGGTGCTCGGGCGCCAGCACCATGTAGGTGGCGCCGAACAGCGTGTCCTGACGGGTGGTGAAGACGGTGATCGCGTCGTCGCCCAGGGCGAAGTCGACGCGGGCGCCCTCGCTGCGGCCGATCCAGTTCCGCTGCTGCAGCTTGATGGCCTCGGGCCAGTCCAGCCCGTCCAGGTCGTCCAGCAGCCGGTCGGCGTACGCGGTGATCCGCATGTTCCACTGGCTCAGCCGGGACTTGAAGACGGGGAAGTTGCCGCGCTCGGACCGGCCGTCGGCGGTGACCTCCTCGTTGGCCAGTACGGTGCCCAGCCCGGGGCACCAGTTCACGGGCGCGTCCGAGGAGTACGCCAGGCGGTACTCGTTCAGCACGTCGGCCCGCTCGCTCGCGGTCAGCCCGGCCCAGGCGCGGCCGCCGGGGACCTCACGGGAGCCGTCCTCGAAGGCGGCGACCAGCTCGGTGATCGGGCGGGCCTTCTTCGCGTCGGCGTCGTAGAAGGAGTTGTAGATCTGCAGGAAGATCCACTGGGTCCACTTGTAGTAGTCCGGGTCGATCGTCGCGAAGGACCGGCGCTTGTCGTGGCCCAGGCCCAGGCGGCGCAGCTGGACCTTCATGTTCTCGATGTTCGCCTCGGTCGACACGCGCGGGTGCGTGCCGGTCTGCACGGCGTACTGCTCGGCCGGCAGGCCGAAGGCGTCGAAGCCCAGGGTGTGCAGGACGTTGTGGCCGGTCATCCGCTGGTGGCGGGCGAAGACGTCGGTGGCGATGTACCCGAGCGGGTGACCGACGTGCAGGCCCGCACCGGAGGGGTACGGGAACATGTCCATGATGAACTTCTTGGGCCGCGCGACGACCGCGGCAGCCTTTGAAGACTCGGTACCGGCCAGGTCGCCGGTCGGGTTCGGGGCCTCGTACGTGCCCTGCGCGTCCCATACGTCCTGCCAGCGTGCCTCGATGTCGGCGGCCATGGCAGCCGTGTAACGGTGCGCCTCGGCCGCCTCGGGGGCCGGGGTGTTCGTCTCGCTCATGATTCCTGAAGCTCCATCGATCGTCTCTGCCGTCTCTGCCTGCCCAAACGAAAAAGCCCCTCGCACAGGAGGGGACGCCGCGCCGATGCCGACCGTCTCGTGGGTCGGCGCTGATCAGCGCGGCTCGGTAAGCAGAAGGCGTACGGCACGCATGGCGTCAGGGTACCGCAGGGCCCGCGGCGGACGCTCGGACGTTCCACACGTCGACACGCGCGGGCACACGCCGACACGCCGGCCGGCCGCTCCGATCGACCCGTCGGCACAACGAGAAGCGGGCCACCCGATCCGGGTGGCCCGCTTCTTCACTGTGGAGCTAAGGAGAATTGAACTCCTGACCTCCTGCATGCCATGCAGGCGCTCTACCAACTGAGCTATAGCCCCTTGCCCTGCTTGCCGCTTCGGTTTCCCTTGCCGGTTCCCCTTGGCGACGTCCCAAACATTACACGGTCATGGCCCTGGTCCAAAAATCGGTTTCCATCGACCAAGCGCCATGCCCGATTTGACCCGTCTCGTCACGCTCTTGCGAACTGGTAGAACCGCTTGAGCGTGCAGTGCTCGTCGAGCAGACGGCCGTAGATCGGCTCGCCCTCCAGCTCGCGGTACCTCTCGATCGGGTCGCCTTTTATGATCAGCGCCCGCGCGCACTCCTCGCACCAGTACTGGTAGTCGGGGTTGACCGGCTCCATGTCCCGCACGATCGGCGTGCCGTTGTTGCACCAGTCGCACCGCCGCCGGTGTGATCCCATCCGTCAGCGACTCCCTCCCGCATCGGGCCGTCGACTCCCCCTCCGGCCGTCCGATTCTGCCACGCCGGTGCGCGGCTGGTCAGTAAGCGCAAAGGGTACAAAAACAAGGATCCCGCCCCCTGTTGGGGACGGGATCCTGATTGTGGAGCTAAGGAGAATTGAACTCCTGACCTCCTGCATGCCATGCAGGCGCTCTACCAACTGAGCTATAGCCCCGCTCTCCGCTGCGCTTCCCCCCGTTTCCGGTGTTCTTCGCTGCGAACAAGAAGAACTCTAGCCTGTGACCAGCCGGAAAGTGAAATCCGGGTCGGAGCCCGGTCGGGAAGCGGCAGGGAGCCGCTCAGTCGTCGTCGCCGAGCACCGGTTCCGGCAGGGTGCCGGCGTTGTGCTCCAGCAGACGCCAGCCGCGTGCGCCCTCGCCGAGGACGGACCAGCAGCAGTTGGAGAGCCCGCCCAGGCTCTCCCAGTGGTTCGAGTCCAGACCCAGCAGCCGGCCGATGGTCGTGCGGATGGTGCCGCCGTGGCTGACCACGACGAGCGTGCCGCCCTGCGGCAGCCCGTCGGCGTGCTCGAGCACCACCGGCGCGGCGCGGTCGGCGACCTCGGTCTCCAACTCCCCGCCGCCGCGGCGCACCGGCTCGCCGCGCTTCCACGCCGAGTACTGCTCGCCGTACTTCTCGAGGATCTCGTCGTGCGTGAGGCCCTGCCACTCACCGGCGTACGTCTCGCGCAGCGCCTCGGTGCGCGCCACGGACAGGCCCGTGACGGCGGACAGCTCGGCGGCCGTGGCCGATGCCCGCTTGAGGTCGGAGGCCACGATGGCGTCCGGCTTCAGCGAGGCGAGCAGCCGGGCGGCGCGGCGCGCCTGCGCCACACCCGTCTCGGTCAGCTCGATGTCCGTGGAGCCCTGGAAGCGGCGCTCCAGGTTCCACGAGGTCTGGCCGTGCCGCCAGAGGACGATCTTGCGGCCTGTCCTGCCCGTTTCGGTCGTGCTCAGAACAGATCACCGTCCAGGTCGTCGTCACCGGCGGCCTCGCGCAGCTTGGCGTGCTCCTCGGCCTTGCCGATGGTGAGCTTGGCGTCCTCGGGCAGCTCGATCTCGGGGCAGTCCTTCCACAGGCGCTCCAGCGCGTAGAAGACCCGCTCCTCGCTGTGCTGGACGTGGACGACGATGTCGACGTAGTCGAGCAGGATCCAGCGGGCGTCGCGGTCGCCCTCGCGGCGCACCGGCTTGGCGCCGAGCTCCTTGAGGAGGCGCTCCTCGATCTCGTCCACGATCGACTTGACCTGGCGGTCGTTGGGGGCCGAGGCGAGCAGGAAGGCGTCGGTGATCGACAGCACGTCGCTGACGTCGTAGGCGATGATGTCGTGCGCGAGCCGGTCGGCCGCCGCCTGGGCGGCGGTGGTGATGAGCTCGATGGAGCGGTCCGTGGCGGTCACTGGCCATGCTTTCGGGTTGGCGGGCAGATCCATACAAGGGTCTCACGTACCGCCGTCACCGCCCGCGCGGAACGTTCCGCGCGGGCGCAGCCTGCCCCGCAGCCCTGGTCAGGACGGCTTGTAGTCCTTGCCCAGGATCACCACGACATCGGCGTTCACCGTGTTCTCGGCCTTCTTCACGACCGTCTCCGGCAGCCCCAGCGTCTTGGCGACGTCGAGCGCCCGGTCCTTCGTCGCGTCGTCCTGGTAGGTGATCTGCGAGGTGGCGGCCGTCTTGTCGGCCTTGCCGCCGTCCACGAAGGTGTAGCCGCCGTTCAGCAGCGCCGCCTTCGCCGCGACCTGCGTCTTGTCGTCGCCGGTGGCGTCCTTGAGGCCGACGCGCGGGGCCGCTCCGGGCTGGGCCGCGGAGACGGTGCCGCCCAGGACCTCCTTGACCACCTTCTTGTTGGCGTCGTCGGTGAGGGTGCCGTCCGCCTTCAGCCCGAGCAGGTCGGTGCGGTAGGCACCCACCTTGGCGTGGGCGCCGAGCCGGGAGAGCAGGGCTCCGAGCGTCTGGGCGTTCAGGCCGGGGTCGAGGATCTGGCCCATGCTCTCGACGGTGACGGCCGCGGCCTTCGGGTCGCTCGGGACCTTGCGCAGGACCGCGTGGAGCACCTTGCCCATGCGTTCCAGCGGCTTGGTCTCCGGCTCTCCCTGGGCGCGGTACGTGGCGTACGCGACGGCCATGGGGCCGCTCAGGCTCTGCTTCTGGCCCTGGGCCACGGCCGGGGCCTTGGCCGCGTCATCCGCGGGGACCGCGGTGTCGGTGTCGACCTCGATGCCGCCGACCAGTTCGACGAGGTTCTCCAGGAAGGGGGTGTCCAGCCGCCAGGTGCCGCCGATGTGGGTGCCGAGCACCGAGTCGAGGGCCTCGCGGGTGCCGAGGCCGCCCTCTTCGACGGCCTTGCCGAGCGGCGTGGTCGTCCCGTCCTGGCCGGGGACGCCGAGGGTGTTCGGCAGCAGGACGGTGGCGCCCTGCTTGGTGGTGACGTTGTCGACGAGCAGCGCGGAGGCGGTGCCGCCCTTCTTGGTGTTGTGCAGGTGCACGACGATCATGTCGCGCTTCTGCGCCCCGGCGTCGGCGGTCGCCGCGTTCTTCTTCTCCCCCGGGCCGTCGAGGAAGGGCAGCTTGCCCGCGTACCAGAGGTAGCCGAGACCGGCGACGACGAAGACGGCGAGGACGACGATCAGGGCCACCACCCGGTTGCGGCCGCGGCGCCGGGCCTCCTCACGGCGCTCGGTCCGGCTCTCGGTGAACTTCAGCCAGTCGATGACGTCGTCGGACTCCTCGTCCGGCTGGTCGATGAAGGCGAACATCTCGGTGCGGTAGTCCCGCCCCGCCTCGGACCCGCCCTCGGACTCGGACCGGGGGCGGCGCGGCTCGGGGACCTGGACGGCCGGGCGCTCGGCGGGGGCCGGCGGGGCCTGGGGCGCGGGGGGCTCCGGAGCGGCCTGCTGCGGGATCCACTGCTGGGCAGCCTGCGTGTCGTACCCGTAGCCGGGGGCCTGCTGGTACTCCTGCCCGCCGTACTCCTGGGCGGGCTGCTGCTGCTGCGGGTAGTACTGCTGCCCGTCGTAGCCCTGGTAGCCGTAGCCCTGCTGCTCGTACGTGTCGTACTGCTGCTCGTACCGGGGGGCCTGCGGGGGCTGCTGGGCGGGGCGCGCGGGCGCCTGGCCGTACACCGGCCGCCCGTACGGGTCGTAGCCGATGAGCTGCTGCTCCTGGGCGACACCGTACGGGTCGTACGGATCCTGTCGGTCGTTCACCGCGGGGCCCCTCTCTCCGGAAGCTCAGGCTCCCCGGTACAGCTCACGCTTGTCGATGTAGCGCACCACACCGTCGGGCACCAGGTACCAGACGGGATCCCCCTGGGCCACTCTCGCACGGCAGTCGGTGGAGGAAATCGCCAGCGCGGGGACCTCGACGAGCGAGACGCCGCCCTCGGGCAGTCCGTCGTCGGTGAGCACGTGGCCCGGCCGGGTCACTCCGATGAAATGGGCGAGCGAGAACAGCTCGTCGGCGTTGCGCCAGGTCAGGATCTGGGCGAGCGCGTCGGCACCGGTGATGAAGAACAGGTCGGCATCGTCGTTCAGCGCCTTCAGGTCGCGCAGGGTGTCGATCGTGTACGTCGGCCCGCCGCGGTCGATGTCGATGCGGCTCACCGAGAACTGGGGGTTCGACGCGGTGGCGATGACCGTCATCAGGTAGCGGTCCTCGGCGGGCGAAACGGCACGCTGGGACTTCTGCCACGGCTCGCCCGTCGGTACGAACACCACCTCGTCGAGGTGGAAAAGGGCGGCCACCTCACTGGCGGCCACCAGGTGTCCGTGGTGGATCGGGTCGAATGTCCCGCCCATCACGCCGAGCCGGCGCTTGACCGGGCCCGTAGGCACTTCCTGCTCTCCCATGAGCGCAGAGCCTACTGGCCCGGCGGACGCACCGGAGCGGCCTAGCGGTCGCGGTTGAGGCGGGTGGTCACCCAGAGCATGAGCAGCAGGATGCCGAGGGCTGCGCCGCCCGTCAGGTAAGGGCTGAGGCTGTCGTGGTTGCCGCCGTGCTGCTCGACCTCCTCCGAGGCGAGGACGACCAGGTTGTGGGCGGTGGAGGCGAGGCTCATCAGGCAGGTACCTATCGGGTCGGGGAGCGGGCGGAGACTTCGCTCACATCGTATGCGGGGGCCCGGGGCACGCTCACGCCGACTCAGGCGTTGGAGAGGATGGACGCAACGCCAGTCAGGTCGACCCAGGGGAGGGCGCAATGACGGAGACAGGGATCGGACAGTCACCGGCGAGGAACCGCAGGAGGTTTCCCGGCATCTCGTCGCGGGCGTACGAGCACCCGGCGGACCGCTCGGCGCTGGTGGCGCTGCGCAAGCTGAGCGGCTTCGACACGGCCTTCAAGGCCCTGAGCGCGCTGCTGCCCGAGCGGAGCCTGCGGCTGCTGTTCCTGTCGGATTCGGTCCGGGTGGGCGAGACGCAGTTCCCCCACCTGTACGCGATGCTCCGCGATGCCTGCTACATCCTGGACCTGGAGAAGGTCCCGCAGATGTACGTCCAGCAGGACCCGAGGCCCAATGCCATGTGCATCGGGCTCGACGAGCCGATCATCGTGGTGACCACGGGCCTGGTCGAGCTGCTCGACGAGGAGGAGATGCGGGCGGTCGTGGGCCACGAGGTGGGCCATGCGCTGTCCGGTCACTCCGTGTACCGCACGATCCTGCTCTTCCTGACGAACCTGGCGCTGAAGGTGGCGTGGATCCCGCTGGGCAATGTGGCGATCACGGCGCTGGTGACCGGTCTGCGGGAGTGGTTCCGCAAGTCCGAGCTCTCGGCCGACCGCGCCGGGCTGCTGGTGGGACAGGACGTGCAGGCCTCGATGCGGGGGCTGATGAAGATCGCGGGCGGCAACCACCTCCACGAGATGAACGTGGACGCGTTCCTCGCCCAGGCCGAGGAGTACGAGGCGGGCGGCGACCTGCGCGACTCCGTGCTGAAGATCCTCAACATGCTGCCGCGCACGCACCCCTTCACCACGGTCCGGGCGGCCGAGCTGAAGAAGTGGTCCGAGCACCGCGACTTCCAGCGGATCATGGACGGCCACTACCCGCGGCGGGAGGACGACAAGGACACCTCGGTGACCGACTCCTTCCGGCAGTCCGCCTCGCACTACGCCGACTCGGTGCGCACCAGCAAGGATCCGCTGATGAAGCTGGTCGGCGACCTCGCCGGCGGCGCGAACGACCTGGGCGGCAAGCTGCGCGAGAAGTTCGCCGCGGCCGCCGGGGGCGGATCGTCCGCGGGTGCGGCCGGCGGGTCCGCCGGGGCCAAGGGGGCCGGCGGCAAGGAGGCAGGCGGCAAGGACGAGCCCGGGGCTACGGACCGGGGCTGACCTGGGTGGCCGCCGGGGGCGAGGGCTGTGCCAGTACGCCGCACAGCCCGGCGGAGCGCCTCGGACGGCCGCTGGCGTACGGGTCGCTGGCGGCCGGTCCCACCGTGGTGGGGCCGGCTCCGGCCAGGACCGGGCGGAAACCGGCCGCCGGGTCCTGGGAGCAGTCCTGCGGCCCGGCCATCACGTAGGCCGAGAGCAGCTCCGCCCGGCGGGCGGTGAGGTCCTCCCGGTCGAAGCGCAGCCGCAGCTCGCGCCGGACGGTGAAGAGCGAGGCACCGTCGACGGCAGCCGGTGCCCCGGTGGCGGGCCGTACGGCGTAGACGAAGGTGTGGTCGGTGGTGACCTCCAGGACGTCGGGGGCCACCTCCTCGAAGGCGAGGGTTCCGCTCACGCGGACCCGGGAGTCGGCCACGACGGCGGTGCCCGGGTCGAAGCGGACCAGCCAGCCGGTGGCCGCGTGCCGGCCGTCGCCGGAGGGCGAGCTCATGCTGCGGTCGAACTGGCTCAGCTGGTCGGGGTCGAGGAGCACCCGTACGGGCCGGGAGGCGGCCCCGGACAGGATGTCCGGGTCCAGTGAGGACTGCACGAGGTAGTCCTTGGCGACGGACAGCGCGGAGACGACCTCGCTCTCGGTGAAGTGCTGCGTGCGGCGCACGGCCGGGAGGGTGATTCCGGCCGCCCCGACGCGGTAGTCGGCCGCGGGGCTGCTCGCGTAGAGGTCCACCGGGCGGCCGCCGGGCACGGCCGTCGTGGGCGCGAGCGGGACGACGGTGCTGCTGAGGGCCGCCGCGGTCGCGCCGGGCGGCGGGACGTACGGATTGCGCAGCCCCATGTAGACGGCGGCCGCGAAGGCGCAGGCGATGAGCAGCACGAGCAGCATGCCCTGCCGGGCGCCCCTGCCGGGCGTGCCGGTGCCTGAGGCGGAGCCGCCGCCCGACCAGATGGAGCGGCTGCGCACGGCCCGTGCGTGTTCGCCCATGCGTTCCTGGGCGGAGTACTCCTGGAGCCGTGCCGCCCGCACGAAGTCCTCGTCGAACACCACCGAGCGGTATTCGTCCGCGCGCAACTCGTCGTCGCCCCCGCCCATGCCGTCGGGGGTGCCGTCGGGTGGATCTCCTGGAACGGCCATCGCTTCTCCCGCTGTCCCCGCTTCAGAGAAGCCCCCGGCTCCGTCGCATGCGAGTGGGGTCGTACCTTCAGGGTTGGCGGCCGGAGGGGTACGTAAACGCGCCGACGCCCGTGACTTCCTTGAGCGGGGTGCTGGCGGGTGCCGGAGCGGGGTCCGCCTCGCCCGAGGCGCTGCGGTACACGGCGCTGAAGGCGAGCGCGATCATGCCGAGGCCCATCACGAAGGCGAGCACCCAGGCGACCGGGCGGAGCCAGGGCGAGCGGCCGCGGTACGGGCGCAGACTGCCGCCGTAGGCGCCGTACGGGCCGTCGTAGTGGAACCGGCCCCGCTCGTCGTCCCAGCCGTGCTCGTCGTCGTACCCGTCGGGCCGGCCGTAGCCGTAGCCGTCGTAGTCGTCGTCGCCCGTCCAGCCGCCGGCGACGGCTCGGGCCGCTTCGGCCTCCGCACGCGCCCGGTCGGCCGCCCGCTGGCGCTCGGCGGCACTCGGCTCATGAATCTCGGCGTTCCGGACGAAGGCCTCGTCGAACACCACGGAGGCGAAGTCCTGATCCGCGCCTCCGCGGTCGTCGTCGGGCTCCCCGTCGTCCGGGAACGGCTTGCCCCCCACGTCGTCCGGCACGGGACCAGCGTAGACCTGGGGGGCTGCTTTGGGCAGGGTGTCCGCCGAAATCCGGCCACACCGTGTCCGCCGGACGGTTACCGGATGTGACCGTCGCCGGTGACGATGTACTTGGTGGAGGTGAGCTCCGGAAGGCCCATGGGGCCCCGGGCGTGCAGCTTCTGCGTGGAGATGCCGATCTCGGCGCCGAAGCCGAACTGGCCACCGTCGGTGAACCGGGTGGAGGCATTCACGGCAACCGTGGTCGAGTCGACCAGCTGGGTGAAGCGGCGCGCGGCGGCCTGCGAGGTGGTGACGATCGCCTCGGTGTGGCCGGAGGTCCAGCGGCGGATGTGGGAGACGGCGTCGTCGAGGGAGTCCACGACGGCGGCGGCGATGTCGTAGGAGAGGTATTCGGCGGCCCAGTCCTCGTCGGTGGCCGGCAGGGTCTTCGCCTTGGAGTTCCCTGCGGCGGCGAGGACGCGGTCGTCCGCGTGCACGGTCACCCCCGCGTCGGCGAGGGCGTCCAGGGCGCGCGGCAGGAAGGCGTCGGCGATGTCGCGGTGCACGAGGAGGGTCTCGGCGGCGTTGCAGACGGAGGGCCGCTGGGCCTTGGAGTTGATGAGGATGTCCACGGCCATGTCCAGGTCGGCCTGGGCGTCCACGTAGACGTGGCAGTTGCCGGTACCGGTCTCGATGACCGGGACGGTGGACTCCTCGACGACGGTCTTGATGAGGGAGGCGCCGCCGCGCGGGATGAGCACGTCGACGAGGCCGCGGGCGCGCATCAGCTCGCGGACGGAGTCGCGGGACTCGCCGGGGACGAGCTGGACCGCGTCGGCGGGCAGGCCGGCGCTCTCGACGGCGTCCCGGAGGATGCCGACGAGGGCGGTGTTGGAGGCGTAGGCGGAGGAGGAGCCGCGCAGCAGGACCGCGTTGCCGGACTTGAGGCAGAGCGCGGCGGCGTCGACGGTGACGTTGGGGCGGGCCTCGTAGATGATGCCGACGACGCCGAGCGGGACGCGGATCTGGCGGAGGTCGATGCCGTTGGGGAGGGTGCTGCCGCGGACGACCTCGCCGACGGGGTCGGGCAGGGCCGCGACGTCGCGCACGTCGGAGGCGATGGCCGCGACGCGCTCCGGGGTGAGGGTGAGGCGGTCGATCACCGTCTCGCTGGTGCCGGCGGCGCGGGCCTTGTCCGTGTCGACGGCGTTGGCGGCGATGATCTCGGCCGTACGGGCCTCCAGCGCGTCCGCGATCGCCAGCAGGGCCGCGTCCTTGGCGGACCGCGGGAGTGGGGCGATCGTGGCGGCGGCCGTGCGGGCCGCTGCCGCGGTGGCGAGGACGGGCGAGGTGGCGGTGGCGTCGTCGAGCGAGGTCATGCCGCCCAGGGTAATCCCCGGGCAGCCCCCGCCGACGGCGCTTCCACCCCCCGAGACGATCTCCGCCGCCGGGCCTGGCCGCTGCATGCCGGTGCGCCGGCGTCCCGCGCAGCGGCAACCCGTCCACCGGCCCGCGCGACAGGCCGACGGACGGAGTCCGGCTCGGCGGCGCGAAGGGCGTCCCGGCGCCGAGCCGCGCGAGTGGCGCGTCAGTAGGGGTGCACGCCGACCGGGTGGGCCGGGGGTGGGCCGTAGCCTTCCGCCACGCGCTGGTGGTAGGTGGCCCGGTCGATGACCTCCAGGCCGACGATCTCCCACGGCGGCAGCTGCGCCGAGGAGCGGTGTTCGCCCCACAGCCGGAGGGCGACGGCCGCCGCGTCGTGGAGGTCGCGGGCCTCCTCCCAGTAGCGGATCTCCGCGTGGTCGTCGGCGTAGCGGCTGGTCAGCAGGAAGGGGTGGTCGTGGGCCAGTTGTTCCAGCCCGCGCCGGACCTCGGACAGCGGCGCCGGCTTGCCGGAGACGCTCAGGGTGACGTGCCAGAGGCGGGAGGCTTCGTTCTTCCCGTCCCGCCCGTTGCCGTCACCGCCGTCACCGTCCCCTGTGCCGACGCTGGTCAGCGCTCGTCTCACCAGCCGCCTCCTGTCTCCGCTACGCGTGTCCGCCCGGGCCCTTCACAGTTGACCAGTCCCCGGGCCGCCGCGCGGCGGTTTTGCCGAAGCTCAGCCCTGCAGCAGGACCAGATCGTCCCGGTGGACGACCTCGCGTTCGTACTCGGGTCCGAGTTCCGCCGCGAGCTCGCGGGTGGAGCGGCCGAGGAGCTGCGGGAGCTCCTTGGCGTCGAAGTTGACGAGGCCCCGGGCGATCGGCCGGCCGTCGGCGGAACGCAGTTCGACGGGGTCGCCCGCCGCGAAGTCGCCCTCGACGGCCGCGATGCCCGCGGGCAGCAGCGAGCTGCCGCGTTCGGTGACCGCGCGGACGGCGCCTTCGTCGAGGACGAGGTGGCCCTGGGGGGTCGACGCGTGCTGGAGCCACAGCAGCCGGTCCGCCGAGCGGCGGCCGGTGGCGTGGAAGAGGGTGCCCGTCGCCCGCCCGGCCAGGGCGTCGGCGGCCTGGCTGGCGGAGGTGAGGACGACCGGGATGCCCGCCGCGGCGGCGATCCGGGCGGCCTCGACCTTGGTGACCATGCCGCCGGTGCCCACGCCCGCCTTGCCGGCGCTGCCGATGGAGACGTGCGCGATGTCCTCGGGCCCGCGGACCTCGTCGATGCGGGTGGTGCCGGGCAGGGACGGGTCGCCGTCGTAGAGGCCGTCCACGTCCGAGAGGAGGACGAGGAGGTCCGCGCGGACGAGGTGGGCGACGAGGGCGGCCAGCCGGTCGTTGTCGCCGAAGCGGATCTCGTCGGTGGCGACCGTGTCGTTCTCGTTGACGACGGGCAGGGCGCCCATCTCGAGGAGCTGGTCGAGGGTGCGGTAGGCGTTGCGGTAGTGGGCGCGGCGGCTGGTGTCGTCGCTGGTGAGCAGCACCTGGCCGACGCGCACGCCGTAGCGGGCGAACGAGGCGGTGTAGCGGGCGACGAGCAGGCCCTGGCCGACGCTGGCGGCCGCCTGCTGGCGGGCCAGGTCCTTGGGGCGCCGACGCAGGCCGAGCGGGGAGAGTCCGGCGGCGATGGCGCCGCTGGAGACCAGGACGATCTCCTTCTCGCCGCCGCTGCGGGACTTGGCGAGGACGTCGACCAGCGCGTCCACCCGGTCGGCGTCGAGTCCGCCGGCCGCCGTGGTCAGGGAGGAGGAGCCGACCTTGACCACGATCCTGCGGGCGTCCACGACACCCTGCCTAGCCGCTGACACGTCTGTCCCCTTGCCCCTTGCCGGTATGCATGCCGTCTCAATCTACGGTGTCGCGCCGCGCCGCCGCTCAGCGGTTTCAGACCGTGGACGAGCTGCCGACGGGCTGCCGTTCCTCGAGGTCTCCGGCGGCCCCGGGGATGAGGATCTTGCGGGAGATCACGAAGGTGAACGGGATGGCGACGACCGCCGCGACCAGCGGGGCGATGCGCGTGTCCATTCCGGCCCAGGCCACCAGGGCGTAGAGGCCGGCCGACTGGATCACGTAGTTGGTGACGTTGGTCAGCGGGAAGAGGAAGAACTTCTTCCACGTCGGCCGGGTCCGGTACGTGAAGTACGTGTTCATGAAGAACGAGCCGATCATCGCCAGCACGAAGGCGAGCGAGTATGCGGCGAAGTACGGCATCCACGGGTGCAGCAGCAGGTAGAGCCCGAAGAAGGTGGCGGTGTTGGCCCCGCCCACGAGGGCGAAGCGGAATACCTGGCCCAGCTTTTCCCGGCTGCTCATCGGGTGCTGCGCTCCGCGATCGTCGCCTCGGCGGCCACGGCGGGCCGGGCGAGGGCGTCCACCCCGTGGGACTCCTTCACGAGGAAGTGCGGCCGCCTCTTGGTCTCGTAGTAGATGCGCCCGATGTACTCGCCGATCAGGCCCAGCATGATCATCTGTACGCCGCCCAGGCCCGTGATTATGGCGACGAGGGTGACGTAACCGGGCGACTCGACGCCGTTGGTGATCGCCATGACCGTGATCCACAGCGCGTACAGGCAGGTCAGCGCGACCAGGGAGACACCGAGCCAGATCCCGATGCGCAGCGGCCGGTTGTTGAAGGAGATCAGGCCGTCCATGCCGTAGTTCAGCAGGGAGCCGAACTTCCACTTGGTCTCGCCGGCCTCGCGCTGGGCGTTCTGGTAGTCGAAGTGGACGGTGTCGAAGCCGATCCAGGAGAAGAGGCCCTTGGAGAAGCGGTTGTACTCCGGCAGCGACAGCAGGGCGTCCACCGCCGGGCGCGACAGCATGCGGAAGTCGCCGACCCCGTCGGTGAGCTCGACGTCGACCCAGCGGTTCACGCCCCGGTAGTAGAGGCGGCTCAGCGCGCTGCGGAGCTTCTTGTCACCCTCGCGGGTGCGGCGGGCGATGATCTGGTCGTGGCCCTGCCGGTGGTACTCGAGCATGGTCGCGATGAGCTCCGGCGGGTGCTGGAGGTCCGCGTCCATGATCACGACGGCGTCGCCGGTGGTCTCGCGCAGTCCGGCGAGCATGCCGGCCTCCTTGCCGAAGTTGCGGCTGAAGGAGACGTACCGGGTCTGTTCGGCGTGCGCGGAGGCGATCTTCCGGAGCTTGTCGAGGGTGCCGTCGCGGCTGCCGTCGTCGACGTAGCAGACCTCGTACTCGACGGGGAGGGAGTCCAGGACCCTGCGGATCTCCGTGTCGAAACTGTCGATCACGGCTTCTTCGTTGTAGCAGGGGACAACTACGGACAGCTTCGTCATGGACACTTCCTGCTGGCTCCGAACGGGTGATTGTGGGCGACCGGACCCGCCACTCACCTCTTCCTTAGAAGTATGCACGCCGACGGTCGGCCGGCGGCCGGCCGCCGGGTCGGCCTGCGGGAGTGGAGGGCGGCACACGGTAGCTTTGACGAGATAAGCGGAATGAGCTGAACGAAACGAAACGAAACGAAGGGATCGAGGTGCACGTGCCCGACGTCTCCGTGGTCGTCATCGTCTACAACGACGCAGAGCGTCTGTCGACAGCAGTCCGGTCGGTATTGGACCAGACCCTGCACGGGGTCGAAGTCGTGATCGTCGACGACTGCAGCAAGGACCGCTCGTACGCGGTCGCCCAGGAACTGGAGGCGGCGCATCCGGGGAGGGTGCGCGCCTTCCGGCTGCCGGAGAACAGCGGCGGCTGCGGTGCGCCCCGCAACCACGGCATCCAGCAGGCCACCGGCACGTACGTGATGTTCCTGGACAGCGACGACGTCCTCGAACGCAATGCCTGCCGGAACATGCTGGACGCGGCCGAGCGCACCGGCTCCGACCTGGTCTCGGGCATGTGCGTCCGCGTGCACCTCGACAACCGGTGGGGCAAGACCACCGAGTGGTACCCCTGGATCTACTCGCGCACGCGCACGCTGGAGTCGATCACCGACTTCCCCGACCTGCTGGTCTACGACACCCTCTCGACGAACAAGTGCTACCGGCGCGAGTTCCTGCTGGAGCAGGGCCTGGAGTTCCCGGTCGGGATCCACTACGAGGACCTGCTCTTCTCCGCGCAGGCCTACGTGGCCGCCCGCCGCATCACGCTGATCCCGAACCACGTCTACTTCTGGAACGTGATCGAGAAGGCCGCGGCGAAGTCGATCAGCAACCGGCGCCACGAGATCGCGAACTTCGTCCACCGGATGGAGATCCACCGCCGCGTCGACGAACTGCTGGCCTCGAAGGGCCACACGGACATCAAGTCCGCGAAGGACGCCAAGTTCCTCAAGCACGACCTGGTGCTGCACCTGCGCGACCTGCCGCTGCTCAGCGACGAGTACCGCCAGGAGTTCGCCCGCCTCGCCAACGGCTACCTGGCGGGCATCGACCCGGCGGCGTACGAGAACGTCACCTACCTCCAGGCGATCTGCGCCTACCTGCTGGGCAAGGAGGACTGGGACAACCTGCTCCCGGCCGCCGACGCCATGACCAACAAGGGCCGGCTCTCCTCCCCGCTGGCGGAGCGCGAGGGCCGCGTCTACTGGTGTGCGGAGCACCTCGACGGGGCGGACGCCGCCGAGGCCCGGCGGATACTGGACGTCACCGAGCAGGGCTTCCACACCACCCCGCTCCCCTCCCTCCAGCTGGGCAACCGCCTCAGCTCCTACGAGGACGACGGGCGCGGCACCGTCACGCTGTCGGGCGCCGTCGTGAACCCGCTGGGGCGGATCCCGGCGGACGCGGAGCTGAAGGCCTCGCTCGAATTCCGGGCCCGTCGGCAGATCGGCGTGCGCTCGTTCAGCTTCCCGGTGGCAAGCGTGCGCCACGCCGGTGACACGATCGAGTGGAGCGGCAGCGCCGACATCGGCTCCACCGTCCGCCCCCTCGGCATCATCGACGCCGTCTGGGACGTCCGCCTGAAGCTGACCGCCGGCAACGACAGGGTCACCACCCGGGTCTCGGTCGGCGGGGTCGACCTGGAGAAGGCGGCCCGGCTGCGCGTACGGCCGCGGCTGACCCGGCTGGTCTCCGACCGCTTCGAGCCGGAGGTGACGAAGAAGGGCAATCTGTCCTACGTCCTCACCGCCGAGGGCGCCGCCGCGGTCCGCACCCAGTCGCTGATCAACAACGCCATACAGGGCAAGGCGGCCAACGTGGTGAAGCGGGGCCTGCGCAAGGCCCTGCGGGTCCGCCGGAACATCGGCTCCGGCGAGCAGAAGGTGAAGGTCTACCACGAGGTCTTCTCGAAGCTGCCGGTCAAGAAGGGCACGGTCGTCTTCGAGAGCCACATGGGCAAGCAGTTCAGCGACAGCCCGAAGGCGATCTACGAGGAGATGGTGCGCCAGGGCGCGGCCTTCGAGGCGATCTGGTCGTACGCGGGCGGCAAGCCGACCGGCTTCCCCAAGGAGGCCACCCTGGTGCGCCGCTGGAGCTGGGCGTACCTGCGGGCGCTGGCCCAGGCCGAGTTCTGGGTGGACAACCAGGGCTTCCCGCTGGCGCTGACCAAGCGGCCGGGAACCACGTACATCCAGACCTGGCACGGCTCCGCGCTCAAGCGGATGGGCTTCCACGAGCCGCGCACCAAGGCGCAGGGCAAGGCCGGGCAGGCCAAGTTCCAGGCGGCCGTCGACCGCTTCGACCACTTCCTGATCCGGTCGGAGCACGACGCCCGCACCCTCGCCAAGGGCTTCCGGCTGCGGGACGAGGTGCTGCTGCGCAGCGGCTACCCGCGCAACGACGCCCTCGTCGAGGCGCAGCTGAGCGAGGCGGAGAGCGGTGAGCGGGTGCGCGGGCCGCTGGCGGCCGAGCTCGGCATCGACCCGGAGAAGAAGGTGCTGCTGTACGCGCCGACCTTCCGGGCGGCGGCCGACGGCACGGTCGAGGGCTTCGTGTTCCCCTTCGACGTGGAGGAGTTCGCGGAGCGGCTCGGCGACCGCTTCACGCTGCTGGTGCGCACGCACTACCTCAACAGCGTCTCGCTGCCGCCGTCGGTCGAGGGCCGCGTCATCGACGTGTCCCGGCACCACGACATCACGCCGCTGCTGGCCCTCGCGGACGGGCTGATCACGGACTACTCGTCCGTGATGTTCGACTACGCCGTGCTGGACCGGCCGATGGTGTTCTTCGCGTACGACTATGAGAAGTACGCCAACGACATCCGCGGCACCTACTTCGACCTGAAGGAGAAGGCGCCGGGCCCGGTGGTGGCCACGGCGGACGAACTCCTGCAGGCGCTGTCCGCCTTCGAGGAGGCGGACGCCAAGTACGCCGAGGCCCGGCAGCGTTTCCTCACCGAGTTCGGCGAGTACGACCGCGGGGACGCCGCCCGCCAGATCGTCGAGAAGTTCTTCACCGGGAGCGGCAAGTGAACCGGGACATCTTCATCGTCTCCAACAACGTCGACGAGCTCGGCGGCGTGACCACCTGGTCCCACCAGATGGCCCGGCTGTTCACCGAGCGCGGGCACAAGGTCCACATCGTCGGCATCGCCCCGGTCGCCGACGAGATCCGCCAGAAGCTGCCGCAGGACCTGCCGTACGAGACGACCACCCTGTACGACGCCCACCCGCCGTCGGCGCGCCGGCTGCACGGGATCAAGGGCCGGCTGAACGCGCCCGAGCGGCGCCGCCAGGCGGCCCGGCGGGCGAAGATGCGGGCCAAGGCGGAGCAGCTCGGCGAGCTGTTCCGGGCGGCCCGCCCGGGCAGCGTGGTCATCGTCACCCAGGTCTGGGCGATGGAGTGGGTGGCCCTCGCCGACACCAAGGGGCTCACCGTCATCGGGATGAGCCACGAGTCGTACGAAGCGAGCCAGAAGTCCACCCGCGGTGCACGCGTGCGCCGTTACTACCCGGACGTCGACCGGCTGCTGGTGCTGACCCCGGAGGACGCGGACCTCTGGATCCGGTCGGGCATGGAGAACGTCGGCAGCATGCCGAACCCGCTGCCCTTCATGCCGGACTCCCCCGCGCCGCGCACCTCGAAGCACGTGGCGTGCGTCGGCCGCCTCGCCTTCGAGAAGGGCGTCGACCTGCTGCTCGACGCCTGGGCGGAAGCCGCCCCGCACCACCCCGACTGGACCCTGCGGATCTACGGGGCGGGCGTGGAGGAGCCGGCGCTGCGGGCGCACTGCGCCTCGCTGGGGCTGGACGAGTCGGTGGAGTGGATGGGCAGTACCGACGACGTGCTGGGCGCGCTGCGCGGGGCCTCGGTCTTCGCGCAGGCCTCGCGGGCCGAGGGCTTCCCGATCACTCTGCTGGAGGCGATGGCGGCGGGCCTGCCGGTCGCGGCCTTCGACTGCGCGCCGGGCGTGCGGGAGATCGTCCGGCACGGGGAGGACGGGCTGCTGGCGCGGCTGGGCAACACGATGGAGCTCGCCGGGCACCTGGACGCGCTGATGAGCGACGCCGAGCTCCGCGACCGGCTCGGGGACACGGCGTTCCGTTCGGTGCAGCGCTATTCCAGCGCCGAGATCACCGACCGGTGGGAGGAGCTCTTCTCCTTCCTGGAGCGCTGACACCGCCCGTCACACGTGGAGCCGCCCGCCCCGGAGGAAATTCCGGGGCGGGCGGCTTCGTGCGTGCGGGGCGGTGGCGGGCCCGGTCGGACTCAGGCCGAGTGGACGTCCTTGTGGCGGTCCTTGTGCCCGGCCGCCGCCTTGTTGGCCTGCCAGCCCGCCCAGGCGGAGGTGACCATCTCCGCGACGTCGTGCCGGGCCTTCCAGCCCAGCACGCTGGTGATCTTGTCGGCCGAGGCCACGACCTTCGCCGGGTCGCCGGGGCGGCGCGGGCTGATCACCGGGGCGTGGGTGTGCCCCGTGCCCTTGTTGAGGAGGTCGACCATCTCGGCGACGGAGACGCCCTCACCGCGTCCGATGTTGACGGTGAGGTCCTTGTACTCCCCGGCCGCGGCCCACTCGGCGAGCTTGCGGGCCGCCGCCACGTGGGCCTCCGCGAGGTCCTCGACGTGGATGTAGTCGCGGATGCAGGTGCCGTCCGGCGTCGGGTAGTCGTCGCCGAAGATGCGCGCGCCCTCGCCCTTGTCGAACCGCTCGAAGACCATCGGGACCAGGTTGAACACGCCCGTGTCGGCGAGCTCGGGGGTCGCGGCGCCCGCCACGTTGAAGTAGCGCAGGCAGGCGGTGGAGATGCCGTGCGCCCTGCCGGCGGCGCGCACCAGCCACTCGCCGGCCAGCTTCGTCTCGCCGTAGGGGCTCAGCGGCGCGCACGGGGTGTCCTCGGTGACCAGGTCCACGTCGGGCATGCCGTAGACGGAGGCGGAGGAGGAGAAGAGGAAGTTGCGGATGCCCGCGTCGGCCACGGCCTGGAGCAGGACCGTGAGGCCCTGCACGTTCTCGTGGTAGTAGTACATCGGCTTCTCGACGGACTCGCCGACCTGCTTCTTGCCCGCGAGGTGCACCACGCCGGTGATCTTGTGGGCGCGGATGACCGCGTCCACGGACAGGCGGTCCAGGACCGAGCCGACCACCAGCGGGACGCCCTCCGGCACACGGTCCTCGTTGCCCGTGGACAGGTCGTCGAAGACGACGACCTTCTCTCCCGCAAGCACCATCGAGCGGACGACGTGCGAACCGATGTATCCGGCGCCACCGGTGATCAGAAAGGTCATGTGTAGTACTCCTGGTCCTGTTGGTGTCGTGCTCAGCCCGACGCGCAGGCTGCCCTGGCGCGGTCGACGCGGTTCTGTACGAGGTACATCGCACCCGCGGCACCGGGCGCGAGGCGCAGACCGAGCGAGCCGGAAGCCGTGCGGTAGGGCTGCGTCAACAGGACACCGTACCGCTTGCTGGGCAGCACCCGGCGGCGCAGCAGTCCGCCCCGGGGGCGGAGGGAGGTGAGGAGCGAGCTCCCGTCCGCGCACTCGACGACCACTTCGACCTTCCAGGCCTGAAGCCTGCGCAGGCCCAGCCGGCGGCCGGTGGCGGCCAGGTCGCCGAGGCGGAACGGCAGCACCACGGACCAGCCGCCGCCCTCGTCCGGCGTCAGGGACACCGGCTTGGCGAGGACGGGATCGCCCCCGGAGCGGGGCACGAAGCGCAGCTGCGCGCTCTGCGGTCCGGCCGCCGCCAGCCGTCCGTACAGGTCGTGCACCCTCAGCCGCACGGCGGCGCCGCCCGCGGGTTCGGCGTCCACGGTCGCCGGCAGTGCCGACGTCGGCAGCTCGCGCAGGCCGTCCAGCTCGACCGGGAGCTCCTCGCTCCACACCGGCACCCCGTCGGCGCCGGTCGCGTACGGGGGCAGCAGCCGCGGCGGCTCGGCGGCGAAGCGGGACAGCCGCTCGACGTCGGCGGGCGGGGTGGCGGTGGCGCGCAGCACGCGGACGATCCAGCGTGCGTGCGGGGCGGCGGCCTCGACCGCGGCCTCGTCGAAGGTCGCGAGGTACTCGCGGGTCAGGGTCCACCAGGCGGCCTGGTACTCGGGGTCCTTGCCGAGCTCGCGCAGGTACATGCGCAGGTCGTACTCCAGGAACTTCACCTGGCAGGCGTGGCCCAGCTCGGGGGCGGCCCCGGCGAGGTTCCGGGCGGCGGCGCGGTGGGCCTCGATGCGGGCGCGCCAGTTCCCGACGTCCTTGCGGTCCAGGGAGATCGACACCTGCGCGGCATCGCGGCGGACGTGCCAGATGTAGACGAGGTCGCCGATGACCGCGATGCGGGGGGCGGCGGCGAGGACGCGCGAGGTGAAGACGAAGTCCTCGTAGACGAACCGGCCGTCGGGAAAGCGGATCGAATGCTCATCCAGGAAGGAGCGGTCGTACAGCTTGTTGACGCAGAGCGTGTCGCGGACCAGCTCGGGCCGGTCGGCGGGGTTCTCGATCACGTCGCCGGCCGTGTACAGACCCGGCACCCACGACACGTCGTAGTACTGGGGCAGCTCCCGGCGGACGCACGCGCCGACCGCGACCGGCGCCCGGTGCTCCTGCGCGGCCCGCACCAGGGCGTCGGCCGCCCCCGGGGGCAGGACGTCGTCGCTGTCGAGGAACAGGACGTACGGGGACGTGGCGGCGGCTATGCCGTCGTTGCGGGGCGTGCCGCAGCCTCCGCTGTTCTGCGTGCGGTGCAGGACCCGGAGACGCGGGTGGCGGGTGGCCAGCTCGTCCAGGACCTGTGCGGTGCCGTCCGAGGAGGCGTCGTTCACGGCGATGACCTCGGCGACCACCGGGCCCTGGGCGAGGGCCGATGAAACGGCCTCGCCCACGAGCCCGGCGTCGTTGTACGCGATCACCACAACGGAAACGGAGGGGGGATTTCCATTGCTCACGCCGTGGACCCTAGCCGACCCGGGTAAACATCACTTCAAGGTCAACCGCTGGGCGTGAAACCAGCAGATCAGAAGGGCCGGAACTCGTCGTACTCCTGCTGTGCGGAGTCCCCGCGACGGGCTTCCTTCTCCTTGCGGCGCTGGGTCGCCGGGCGCGGGGCCTCCATGCGGTGGTCCTCACCGCGGCGGCCCAGCATTTCGGCGCCGGCCATCATGGTCGGCTCCCAGTCGAAGACGACCGCGTTGTCGTCGGAGCCGATGGCCACGCCGTCGCCGGCACGGGCGCCGGCCTTCCTCAGCGCGTCCTCGACACCGAGGCGGTTGAGGCGGTCGGCGAGGTAGCCGACGGCCTCGTCGTTGTTGAAGTCGGTCTGGCGGACCCAGCGCTCCGGCTTCTCGCCGCGCACCACGTACACGTCCTCGGCCTCGTCGTAGGCGACGGTGAATCCGGTGTCGTCGACGGCCTTCGGGCGGATGACGATGCGGGTCGCCTCCTGCTTCGGCTTGCGCGCGCGGGCCTTGGCGACGACCTCGGCGAGGAAGTAGGACAGCTCCTTGAGGCCGGTGCGGGCGACCGCGGAGACCTCGAAGACCTTGTAGCCGCGGGCCTCCAGGTCCGGGCGGACCATCTCGGCGAGGTCCTGGCCGTCGGGGATGTCGACCTTGTTGAGGACGACGAGGCGCGGGCGCTTCTCCAGGCCGCCGCCGTAGATCTTGAGCTCTTCCTCGATGACGTCGAGGTCGGCGACCGGGTCGCGGTCGGACTCCAGGGTGGCGGTGTCCAGGACGTGCACCAGCACCGAGCAGCGCTCGACGTGGCGCAGGAACTCCAGGCCGAGGCCCTTGCCCTGGCTGGCGCCGGGGATCAGGCCCGGGACGTCGGCGATCGTGTAGACCGTCGAGCCCGCGGTGACGACGCCCAGGTTCGGGACCAGCGTCGTGAACGGGTAGTCCGCGATCTTCGGCTTGGCGGCGGAGAGCACCGAGATCAGCGAGGACTTGCCGGCGCTCGGGAAGCCGACCAGCGCCACGTCGGCGACGGTCTTGAGCTCCAGGACGATGTCGCCGGTGGTGCCGGGGACACCGAGGAGCGCGAAGCCGGGCGCCTTGCGGCGGGCGGAGGCGAGCGCGGCGTTGCCGAGGCCGCCGCGGCCGCCCTCGGCGGCGACGTAGGTGGTGCCCTGGCCGACGAGGTCGGCGAGGACGTTGCCCTCCTTGTCGAGGACGACGGTGCCGTCCGGCACGGGCAGGATCAGGTCCTGGCCGTCCTTGCCGGAGCGGTTGCCGCCCTCGCCGGGCTTGCCGTTGGTGGCCTTGCGGTGCGGGCTGTGGTGGTAGTCCAGCAGGGTGGTGATCGCCTGCTCCACCACCAGGATCACGTCACCGCCACGGCCGCCGTTGCCGCCGTCGGGGCCGCCGAGCGGCTTGAACTTCTCCCGGTGAACGGAGGCGCAGCCGTGGCCTCCGTTACCCGCGGCGACGTGCAGCTCGACGCGGTCCACGAAGGTGGTCATGGTTGTTCCTCCAGATACAGCGGGGATGGTCCGGAATGTCCGGTGGCAGACCTTGCTGCCCATTAAACGTGCCCGAAAGGGGCGGGCGTGTCTCTGTGACAACGCGCCGAGGGCGGACCTCTCTTCCCGGCTGACGCCGGAAAGAGCTGAGATCCGCCCTCGGGAAGTTACGAACGCTCGATCAGCAGAAGCTGGATCAGGCGGCCGGAACGATGTTCACGACCTTGCGGCCACGGTGCGTGCCGAACTGGACCGAACCGGCCTGCAGCGCGAACAGCGTGTCGTCGCCACCACGACCGACACCCGAGCCCGGGTGGAAGTGGGTGCCGCGCTGGCGGACGAGGATCTCGCCGGCGGAAACGACCTGACCGCCGAAGCGCTTCACGCCGAGCCGCTGGGCATTGGAGTCGCGCCCGTTCCGGGTGGACGATGCGCCCTTCTTGTGTGCCATGTCTCAGTCCCTCTTACTTCGCAGCCGCGGGGATACCGGTGACCTTGATCGCCGTGTACTGCTGGCGGTGACCCTGGCGACGGCGGTAGCCGGTCTTGTTCTTGTAGCGCAGGATGTCGATCTTGGCGCCCTTGTGGTGGTCCACGACCTCGGCCGTGACCTTGATGCCGGCCAGGACCCACGGGTCGCTGGTCACGGCGTCGCCGTCGACAACGAGCAGGGTCGAGAGCTCGACCGTGTCGCCAACCTTGGCAGTGGAAATCTTGTCAACCTCAACGATGTCGCCGACAGCAACCTTGTGCTGGCGGCCACCGCTGCGCACGATGGCGTACACGCGGATCTCTCTCTCACTCGGGACGGATGCTCCTGAAGCCAGCCGCTCAGGCGGGCCGGGGCCCGAACTGATCCGGAATGGACGAGCGGCCTCTCCCGCAGTGGTGCCCGGCGGAAGGAAGGTGCTCAGGAGCGCGACGCGTCAAGGACACGCCGACGGTCAAGACTACGGGCCGCGGCTCGACGAGGTCAAACCGGGCCCGGCCACCCACGGCCGGCCGGTGCCTCGCCGCGCCTCCCCCACCCCGCGGAGCGACCTCCACGGTCCGGCGCGGACCCACCGGAACGGCCCCGCCCGGCACCTCTCGGTGCCGGGCGGGGCCGATGGAACGGGAACCGCAGATCAGGCCTCGGTCGGAGCCGAGACGGAGGGCAGCGCCTGCTGCTCCGCCGCCGCGGTCTTCTTCGTCGCCCGCTTCGCCACGGTCTTCTTGGTCGTGGCCGCCTTCTTGGCCACGGTCTTCTTGGCCGCCGTCGCCTTCTTGGCGGTGGTGGCCTTCTTCGCCGCGGTCGCCTTCTTGGCCGGAGCCTTCCTGGCGGCCTTCTTCGCCGGTGCGGCCTCCTCGACGGGGGCCTCCGGCTCCGGCTGCGCCGCGGTCACCGGGGCCTCGACGACCACCACGGCGGCCTCGGTCGCGCCTGCCGGGGAACCGGCGGGTGCGGTGGCCTTACGGGTCGCACGACGGCGCGGACGGGCCGGTGCGGCCTCGGCCACGGGGGCCTCGGCCACGGGGGCCTCGGCCACGGGCTCGGCCTCGACGGCGGTCTCGGCGACGGCCTCGGCCACCGGCTCGGCGACGGCCTCGACGACCGGCTCCGGCTCGGGCTCCGGGGCCGCCTCGGCCGCGGCCGGGGCGCCCGCCGGAGCGGTCGCCTTACGGGTCGCACGACGACGGGTCCGGCCCTTGGGGGCCTCCTCCGCCACCGGCTCCGCGACGGCCTCGACGGCGGTCTCGGCCTCGGCCTCGGCGACGGCCCCGGCGGCCGGCTCCGGCACGGTGTCGGCCGGCTCGGTCACGGGCTCGGTCACGGGCTCCGCCTCGACGACCGGGGCCGCCTCGACGACGCGAGCCGGGGCCGGAGCGGCCGCACCGCGCGGGGCGCCCGCCGGAGCGGTCGCCTTGCGGGTGGCACGGCGCCGGTTGCGGCGGCCGCTCAGGCCCGCCGCCGCCTCGGCCTCGGCCGGGCTGCCGTACAGCTCCTCGCCCGCGACGAACTCGGGCTCGGGCAGCGCCACCGGCGCCGCGATCTCCGCGGCCACCTCGGCCTCGGTCTCGAAGACCTCGGCCTCGGCGGTCAGGGCCGCCTCGTGCTCGTGCTCGTGGTGGTCGGACTCCGCCCGGCCGCCGCGGCGCTTGGCGCGCTTGCCGCCGCCGCCGACCGAGGTCGGGCTCTCCATGTGCACGATGACACCGCGGCCGTTGCAGTGGACGCAGGTCTCGGAGAAGGACTCCAGCAGACCCTGGCCCACCCGCTTGCGGGTCATCTGGACCAGGCCCAGCGAGGTCACCTCGGCGACCTGGTGCTTCGTACGGTCACGGCCCAGGCACTCCAGCATGCGCCGCAGGACCAGGTCGCGGTTGGACTCCAGGACCATGTCGATGAAGTCGATGACGACGATGCCGCCGAGGTCGCGCAGCCGCAGCTGGCGCACGATCTCCTCGGCCGCCTCCAGGTTGTTCCTGGTGACGGTCTCCTCGAGGTTGCCGCCCTGACCGGTGAACTTGCCGGTGTTGACGTCGATGACGATCATCGCCTCGGTCTTGTCGATCACAAGCGAGCCGCCCGAGGGCAGCCACACCTTGCGGTCGAGCGCCTTGGCGAGCTGCTCGTCGATCCGGTACGTCGCGAAGACGTCCACCTCGGAGGTCCAGCGCGACAGCCGGTCGGCCAGGTCCGGGGCCACGTGCGAGACGTAGCCGTGGATGGTCTCCCAGGCGCCGTCACCGCTGACGATGACCTTCGAGAAGTCCTCGTTGAAGATGTCGCGCACGACGCGGACGGTCATGTCCGGCTCGCCGTACAGCAGGCTCGGCGAAGAGGTCGAGATCTGCTTCGACTTCTTCTGGATCTCTTCCCACTGGGCCTGCAGACGCTCGACGTCACGGCGCAGCTCGTCCTCGCTCGCACCCTCGGCGGCGGTGCGCACGATGACGCCCGCGTCCTCGGGGACGATCTTCTTGAGGATGGTCTTCAGGCGCGCGCGCTCGGTGTCGGGCAGCTTGCGGCTGATGCCGGTCATGGAGCCCTCGGGCACGTACACCAGGTAGCGGCCGGGCAGCGAGACCTGCGAGGTCAGGCGGGCGCCCTTGTGGCCGATCGGGTCCTTGGTGACCTGCACCAGGACCGACTGACCGGACTTGAGGGCGGACTCGATGCGGCGCGGCCCGTTGGCCATGCCGAGCGCCTCGAAGTTGACCTCACCGGCGTACAGGACGGCGTTGCGGCCCTTGCCGATGTCGATGAAGGCGGCCTCCATGGACGGCAGCACGTTCTGGACCTTGCCCAGGTAGACGTTGCCGACGTACGAGGTGGCCTCTTCCTTGTTGACGTAGTGCTCGACGAGCACGTTGTCCTCGAGGACGCCGATCTGGGTGCGCTCGCCGGACTGGCGGACGACCATGACGCGCTCGACGGCCTCGCGGCGGGCCAGGAACTCGGCCTCGGTGATGATCGGCACGCGGCGGCGGCCCTGCTCGCGGCCCTCGCGGCGGCGCTGCTTCTTCGCCTCCAGGCGGGTCGAGCCCTTGATGGACTGGACCTCGTCGGACGGCTCGGCCTCCTTGCGGGCCGGGCGGGGCTCGCGGACCTTGACGACGGTGCGCACGCCCTCCTCGTCGCCCGCTTCGGCGGTGACGTCGGCGGGCTCACCGCTGCGGCGGCGGCGACGGCGGCGACGGCGGCTGGAGCTGGAACCGAGAGCGGCCTCGTCGCCCTCGTCGAACTCGGCGCCCTCTTCCTCGCCCTCGGCCTCCTGTTCGGCGGCCTCGGCCTCCGCCTCTTCCTCGGCGGTCTCGTCGAGCTCCGGGGCCTCACCGCGGCGGCGGCGACGGCCACCGCGACGGCGACGGCGCGACGGGCGCTCGCCCGACTCGTCGGCCTCGTCGAACTCGGCGGCCTCTTCCTCCAGCTCGGCCTCCGGCTCCTCCTCCGCGAGCACCTCGGGGAGGGAGACCGGCCCGGCCTCGGCGACGGGCGCGGCCTCGGCGGCGCCACGGCCGCGGCGGCGGCGACGGCCGGCCGGCTGCGGGGAGGCGGGAGCCTCGGCGACGGCGGTCTCGGCCTCGAGCTCCTCCTCTTCCTCGACCTCCTCGGCCGGGGCGGCGGCACGCGCGGCGGCCGCGGCCATGGCGGCGGTCTCCGGCGTCTGGAACATCGGCTCGGCGAAGACCGGGGCCTGGAAGGTGGCCACGGCGGGGCGCGCGGCGCGGCGGGACGCCCGGGCCGGCGCCGGCTCGGCGGCCTCGGCGGGCTGGGCGGCGGGCTGCGCGGGGGCGGCCGCAGTGGTGGAACGGGTGGCGCGGCGGCGGCCGCCGCGCTTCGGGGAGTCGAGCGCGTCGGCGACGGTGAAGGTCCGGGCGGCCTTGGGGGCCTCCTCGGCGACGGGAGCGGCGGGCTCCTCGGCGACGGGGGCCTCGACGACGGCCTCGGCGGCGGGAGCCTCCGGGGCGGTGGCGGCACGGGTCGCACGGCGGCGGGTCCGCGGGGCCGGAGCGGCGGACTCCTCGGCCACGACGGCGGCCGGAGCCTCCGCGGCGGGAGCCTCGGCGACCTCGGCGACCTCGGCGGTCTCCTCCACGACGGCGGCGGGCGCTGCGACGGCGCGGGTCGCACGGCGGCGGGCACGCGGGGCCGGAGCGGCGGGCTCCTCGACGACCGGAGCGGCGACGGGCTCCTCGACGGCGGCAGCGGTCTCCACGGCGGCCTCGGAAGCCGGCGCGGCCACGGCGCGGGTCGCACGGCGGCGGGCACGCGGGGCCGGAGCGGCCGGAGCCTCCTCCTCGACCACCGGAGCGGCCTCGGCGGCGGGTGCGGCCTCGGCGGCGGGAGCCTCGGGCGCAGTGGTGGCACGCGTGGCACGGCGGCGGGTGCGCGGCGCGGGAGCCGCGGGCTCCTCGGCGACGGGGGCGGCGGCCGGAGCCTCCACCACGACCGGCGCGGCCTCGGTGACCGGCGCGGCCACGGCGCGGGTCGCGCGGCGGCGGGGACGGGCGGGAGCGGCGGCCGGAGCGGCCTCGGGGGCGGCGGCGGCCGGTGCGGCCTCCGTCACCGGGGTGGTCTCGGCGGGGGTCCCGCCGGGCGGACCGGCGGGCCGGGAAGCGGCGCGGCGACGCCTGCGCGGGGGCAGGTTGTCACTCGGGCTGTTGTTGGTGGTGGTGTCGTTTTCGTTGTTGAGCATTGCGGGCGGTTCTCCCGTCACGCTCCCGGGCGCCGCGGCTGACATCCGGTCCGGCTCGGCCCCGCGCAATGGACGCGGAGCCGGCCTCCGGGGCGCGTTCGCCACACGGGAGCTCAGTTCATGGCCGCCGGTTCCGTACGTTGTTCTCCGTACGGCCTGGCGGAAGTCTTCAGGTCAGTGCGCGGCCCGACCCAGGTGGCTCCCGAGTACCAGGGCTGCGCTACGACGACGATCCCTACGCGGCGGGACCTTCCGGCGCCTTCGCGTCGGCGGCTACGGCGGCCGTGGGTGGGGCGGCCGTGACAGCCTCGCGGTCGGGCGCGAGCGGGTCGGTCACCGTGCCGGACTCCTCGTCGAAGAGCCCCTGCGCCAGCCTGGTCACCGCAGAGGGGACCGGCGGCGCCAGGTCGGCCACAGCTCGGAGACCGGACAGGACGTCGTCGGGTCGCACGGCAGGTGTCAAATGCCGAACAACCAGCCGCAGTATCGCACAAGCATTGTCGCGCGGCCTATCAGCAGCGACAGGAACTGTCTCGAGGCTGACGACGGCGCCGCGCGTGTCGAAGGTCCGCATGCCGTTCTTGGTCCGACGCTGCACCTCCACGGTCTCGGCGGCGAGGAAGGCCTCCACGGCCCGCTCGGCATCGGCGGGCTCCACGCCGTCCAGGCGCAGCTCCCACACGGAGGCGGTCAGCCGGTCGGCGAGGCCGGAGGTACGGGCCTCGACGGCGTCGATGATGTCGAGGCCGACCGGCATCGACTCGTCCAGCAGTTCGCGGAGCTTCTCGGGGTCGCGGGCCTCGGCGAGGCCGATCTCCAGGTACTCGGCCTCGCTGCCGGTACCGGTGGGTGCGGCGTTCGCGTACGAGACGCGCGGGTGCGGGGTGAAGCCGGCCGAGTACGCCATCGGCACCTCGGCGCGGCGCAGGGCCCGCTCGAACGCGCGCTGGAAGTCACGGTGGCTGGTGAACCGGAGGCGGCCGCGCTTGGTGTAGCGCAGTCGGATGCGCTGCACCACCGGTGCGGGGGGCGGGCCTTCGGGCTGTCGCTTGCCCAGTGGTTCTTCTCCTTGTGCGGGGCTCCGCGGCTCGCGCGTCGCCCAGAGGTCCGTCGACCCGCTGCGGCTCACCCCCGGCGTTTGCTCAGGGAGATCTCGGCAGCGGGTGCCGCGTCGTCGGCTGTCGTACTACCCAGAGTACGCGCCCGTGACCTCGCCGGTTCCCGGGGAGGAGTACCGAACAGCGCTTGGCGCACGGCGGCCCGCGCCTCGCGCACCGCTTCCCGCCCGGTCCGCCACACCTCGCGCACGGCGTGCCCGACGGGGGTGAGCACGTGCCGGTACACCCGGGACGCGGGCCATCCGACCAGCACCCAGCCGACCCACTTGAGCCCGCGCCACAGGGCGCCGAGGATCAGCCCGGCCACGTGCCAGGCCCATGCGAGGACCTGCCCGAGCGGGGCGAGCACGTACCGGTACAGGACGTCGGCCACCCAGCCGACGGCGAGCCCCGCCGGCCGCAGCACGTACCGGTACAGCGCCACGACCAGCCATGCGATGCCGAGCCCGACGGGCCGCAGCACGTACCGGAACAGCGCCACGACCAGCCACACGAGCCCGTGGCCGAGGGGCGTGAGGACGTACCGGTACAGCGCCTCCACCAGCCACACGAGCCCGTGGCCGAGGGGCGTGAGGACGTACCGGTACAGCGCCTCCACCAGCCACACGAGCCCGTGGCCGAGGGGCGTGAGGACGTACCGGTACAGCGCCTCCACCAGCCGCACCAGCGCGTGCCCGGCCGGGGACAGCACGTACCGGTAGGCGGCAGCGGCCAGCCGTCCGATGCCCTGTCCGACGGGCACGAGCACGTACCGCCACAGTGCGACCCACGGCCACACGAAGAGCACCATGCCCAGCACCCAGCCGAACCACATGCCGCCCTTGGCGAGCGGTGCGAGCAGGTACGTCACCCCGCCCCGGCCCACCCAGGCCAGCGCCGTCCCGAGCGGGCCGAACACGTAGGCGCCCAGGAACCGCCCGGCCGGCGCGAGCAGGTGCTCGTACGTGCCGCGGCCCAGCCACGCGACGCCCCGCCCGGCCGGCACGAGCACGTACCGCCACAGGCCGACCCACGGCCAGACGAAGACCACCTTGAGCACGGTGGCCAGCAGCCATCCCACCGCCCGGAACGCCGGCTCGACGACGTGCGCGTACAGCGGCCCGAGGACGTGCCGGTACGCGGCCCGGCCGAGGGCGGCGAGCAGTTCCCACACCACTCGTACGGGCAGTACGACGAGTACGGCGACGATCTTCACGGGGATCCTGATGACGCCCACCAGGCACCCGTCACCGCCGTCACCGCCGCCGGCGGGGTGCCGCTTGTCCGTGTCCATGCCAGGAAGGACACGACGAAGGCCCCCACCCGTTGCGGGCGGGGGCCTCTCGTGACCCAAGGGTTACTTCACGACCGTCAACGGCAGCAGCTTCTTGCCGGTGGGGCCGATCTGGATCTCGGTCTGCATCTGAGGACAGACGCCGCAGTCGAAGCAGGGGGTCCAGCGGCAGTCGTCGACCTCGGTCTCGTCGAGGGCGTCCTGCCAGTCCTCCCAGAGCCAGTCCTTGTCGAGACCGGAGTCCAGGTGGTCCCAGGGCAGGACCTCCTCGTAGGTGCGCTCGCGCGTCGTGTACCAGGCCACGTCCACGCCGTACGCGGGCAGCGTCTTCTCGGCCGCCTCCATCCAGCGGTCGTACGAGAAGTGCTCGCGCCAGCCGTCGAAGCGGCCGCCCGATTCGTACACCGCGCGGATCACGTCGCCGATGCGGCGGTCGCCGCGGGAGAGGAGGCCCTCGACGATGCCCGGCTTGCCGTCGTGGTAGCGGAAGCCGATGGAGCGGCCGTACTTCTTGTCGCCGCGGATCTTGTCGCGGAGCTTGCCCAGGCGGGCGTCCGTCTCCTCGGCCGAGAGCTGCGGCGCCCACTGGAAGGGGGTGTGCGGCTTGGGGACGAAGCCGCCGATGGAGACGGTGCAGCGGATGTCGTTCTGGCCCGAGACCTCGCGGCCCTTGGCGATGACGTTGACCGCCATGTCGCCGATCTGGAGCACGTCCTCGTCGGTCTCGGTCGGCAGGCCGCACATGAAGTACAGCTTCACCTGGCGCCAGCCGTTGCCGTAGGCGGTGGCGACGGTGCGGATCAGGTCCTCTTCCGAGACCATCTTGTTGATGACCTTGCGCATGCGCTCGGAGCCGCCCTCGGGGGCGAAGGTGAGGCCCGACCGGCGGCCGTTGCGGGTCAGCTCGTTCGCCAGGTCCACGTTGAACGCGTCGACGCGGGTCGACGGGAGGGACAGGCCCACCTTGTCGTCCGTGTAGCGGTCCGCGAGGCCCTTGGCGATGTCCGCGATCTCGGTGTGGTCCGCGGAGGAGAGGGAGAGCAGGCCGACTTCTTCGAAGCCGGTGGCCTTCAGGCCCTTCTCCACCATCTCGCCGATGCCGGTGATGCTTCGCTCCCGCACGGGGCGCGTGATCATGCCGGCCTGGCAGAAACGGCAGCCGCGGGTGCAGCCGCGGAAGATCTCCACGGACATCCGCTCGTGGACGGTCTCGGCGAGCGGGACCAGGGGCTGCTTGGGGTACGGCCACTCGTCGAGGTCCATGACCGTGTGCTTGGACACGCGGTAGGGGACGCCGGACTTGTTCGGGGCGACGCGCGCGATGCGGCCGTCCGGGAGGTAGTCGACGTCGTAGAAGCCCGGCACGTAGACCTGGCCGGTCTTGGCCAGCCGGAAGAGGACTTCCTCGCGCCCGCCCGGCCGCCCCTCGGCCTTCCACGTACGGATGATCTCGGTCATGTCGAGGACGGCCTGCTCGCCGTCGCCGATGACGGCGCAGTCGATGAACTCCGCGATCGGCTCGGGGTTGAAGGCCGCGTGGCCGCCCGCGAGGACGATCGGGTGGTCGACCGTACGGTTCCTGGCCTCGAGCGGGATGCCCGCGAGGTCCAGGGCCGCGAGCATGTTCGTGTAGCCCAGCTCCGTGGAGAAGGACAGGCCGAACACGTCGAAGGCCGAGACGGGGCGGTGGCTGTCCACGGTGAACTGCGGCACGTCGTGCTTGCGCATCAGCTCTTCGAGGTCCGGCCAGACGCTGTAGGTGCGCTCGGCGAGCACGCCCTCCCGCTCGTTCAGCACTTCGTAGAGGATCATGACGCCCTGGTTGGGCAGCCCGACTTCGTACGCGTCCGGGTACATGAGAGCCCAGCGGACGTCGCAGGACTCCCACGGCTTCACGGTGGAGTTGAGCTCACCGCCGACGTACTGAATGGGCTTCTGCACATGCGGAAGCAGGGCCTCAAGCTGAGGGAAGACCGACTCGGCCATCACGCGACTTTCGTGAAGCGGGCAGGGGGCAGCTATCTAGCGTACCCCGAGCCCCGGCCGTCCCGACTCACATGATCATCCCAGGGGTGCCCTCAGCTTCGGCTTCGAGGCGGCGGCCCAGACGCCGGGGAGCTCCCGCTCCCGCTGCTCGGCCAGGGCCTCCTCGCGGGCGTACAGGACGCCCCACACGAAGGCCGATTCTCCGCCGCCCGCCGCCTGGGCGCCGATCGCGCGCAGGGCTTCGCGGGCCACCACGCTGTCCTGGTGGTCGCCGAGCAGGCTCTGGACCTTCTTGACCGCCTTGGCAAGGCGCTCGGCGGGCTTGCCGAGGGCGGGTACCGCCGCCTCCGCCGCGTACCGGGCGCGCTTGGCGGCCTTGCGGGCCTCGTGCAGGGCCAGGTCCCGCTCGTGCCCGGGTTCCAGGGCGAGGGCCGTGCCGATCCGGCCGGCGAGCCGGTCGTAGTCGTGGAGGACCGCCTTGGGCAGGACCTCCCCGGCGGGGTCGGCGGCGTGCTTCAGCAGGGGCGGTTCGGCCAGCAGCGCGTCCAGGTAGTCGAGCAGGGCCAGGTAGCGCGGGCTGTCGAGCGCGGCCAGGGCGCGGCGCCGCGATCCCGAGCTGCGGGCGGTGTTCCAGACGCGCAGCCGGGCGCGGACGGGGCCGGGCTGGAGGATGCGCGGGAGCTCGTCGAGGTGGGTGCGGATGCGTTCCAGCAGCACTTCCTGGTCGCGGTCGACACCGAGTTCGCCGGCGAGCCAGCGCAGCTCCTCGCCGACGGGGTCGGTGACGGAGCGGTCGAGCACCTTGCGGTGGGTCTTGAAGGCGCTGCGCATGCGGCGGGAGGCGACGCGCATCTGGTGGACGGAGTCCGGCAGGTTCCTGCGGACGGCCGGGTCCTGGGCGATCAGGGCGTCGCGCTGTTCGCGCAGGTACGCCAGCACGTGCGCGCCGGCCGTGCCGTCGGCGGGGGTGGCCGCGGGCTTGGCGGGGGGTGCGGTGCCGGTTTCCGCGAGGGCGCGGGCGAGCTTCGAGGGGGCGTCGGAGACCTTCAGCCCGGCCTTGCGGAAGGCCGCCTCGACGGCGTCGAGGAGTGCGGGGTCGATTCCGTCGGCGAGTTCCACTTCGACCTCGGTCCAGGCCGCGGCGGCGTCGCCGCGCTCGGCGCGGACCTGGTCGGTGCTCAGTTCGGCGAGCAGGGCCCCGTCGGCGTCGAGGAGGTGGCTGACCTTGCGCGAGGAGAGGAGTCTGACCTGCGGTTCCAGCTCGGAGTCGCGTACCCGGGAGCGGAGCAGGGCCGCGAGCGGGCGCGGGACGGTGTCGCCGAGCGGGGCGGCGACCTCGTCGCGCACGCCCGGAGAGACGGGGAGTTTGAGGTGCCAGCCCTCGTCGGCGCCGCCGGTCCGGCGGCGCAGGGTGAGACCGTCGGCGGCGAGCCGCTGGTCGGGGGTGTCGTAGTAGACGGCGTCGAGGTCGACGGTGCCCTGGTCGGAGACGGCCGCAATGGCAGCCGTCCCCGTCAGGTCCGGTACCCCGCGCCGGGCGCTCTTGGCCTTAGAGAACTCGAATTTCCGCTCGATCTCGCGCTTCGTGTCCGCCATGGATCGACCGTAGTCCTGAACGGATCACGTCGGCAGGGTGAACGGCGTATTCGGACGCAGCGAGGCCGGTATCAGGCCGACAGGGGCCGTTGCACCTTGATCGATTGGAGGAGTCCGATGGCCACCCAGACGGCGAACATCGACGAGCCTCCGTAGGAGACGAACGGAAGCGGAAGACCGGCCACGGGCATGATCCCGAGGGTCATGCCGATGTTTTCGAAGGACTGGAAGGCGAACCAGGCGATGATCCCGGCGCACACGATCGTCCCGTACAGCTCGGTGGTCTCGCGGGCGATCATGCAGGCGCGCCACAGGATGATGCCGAGGAGTACGAGGATCAACCCGGCCCCGACGAAGCCGAGCTCCTCCCCCGCGACGGTGAAGACGAAGTCCGTCTGCTGCTCGGGGACGAACTGGCCGGTGGTCTGCGAGCCCTTGAAGAGGCCCGATCCCATCAGCCCGCCGGAGCCGATCGCGATGCGCGCCTGGTTGGTGTTGTAGCCGACGCCGGCGGGGTCGAGCTCGGGGTTGGCGAAGGCGGCGAAGCGGTTGATCTGGTACTCGTCGAGGACGCCGAGCTGCCAGATCAGGATGGCGCCGGCGGCGCCGGCGCCGATCAGGCCCAGCACCCAGCGGTTGGAGGCGCCGGAGGCCAGCAGCACGCCGAGCACGATGACGACCATGACCATCACGGAGCCGAGGTCGGGCATCAGCATGACGATGCCCATCGGGGCGGCGGCCAGGCAGAGCGCCTTGACGACGGTGCGGTGGTCGGGGTGTACGAGGTCGCCCGCGTCCACCCGGGCGGCCAGCAGCACCGCCATGACCAGGATGATCGTGATCTTCACGAACTCGGAGGGCTGGAGGGAGAACCCGCCGCCGATCACGATCCACGCGTGGGCGCCGTTGATGGTGGCGCCGAGCGGGGTGAGCACGGCGAGGATCAGCAGCAGCGAGATCCCGTAGAGGATCGGCACGGCGCCGCGCAGGGTGCGGTGGCCGAGCCAGATCGTGCCGATCATCAGCACGAGGCCGATGCCGGTGTTCAGGGCGTGCCGGGCCAGGAAGTAGTACGGGTCCCCCTGGTTCAGCGTGGTCCTGTTGCGGGTCGCCGACCACACCAGCAGGGCGCCGATGAAGGACAGGGCGACGGAGGACAGGAGTATCGGCCAGTCGAGCCGGCGCACGACGGAGTCGCGGGCGGTGAGCTTGGCCAGCGCCCCGCGCTCGGGCGCGTACCGCGAGACGGAGAACTTGTTGGCGGTCTGCATGTCTTTCGGTCCTCAGTCATGCCGCGCGGGGCGCGCGGCAGGCGGCCCGGCGAGTGCGGGCGGTTCCGGTACCTCCGGGGACGGCGGCACGTACGGCCGGATCTCGGGGGCGTCGATGGAACCGTCGGGGCGGATCTTGGGCAGTTTGGCCTCGGGCTGGAGCAGCAGGGCCTTCTTCAGGTCCTGCTTGCCCTCCATGTCGAGACCGTAGATCGCGTTGTAGAGGTTGCGGACGGCGGGGCCGGAGGCTCCGGAGCCGGTGCCGCCCTGGGAGATCGTCATGACGATGACGAAGTCCTTGGTGTAGGTCGCCAGCCAGGAGGTGGTCTGCTTGCCGTAGACCTGGGCGGTGCCGGTCTTGGCGTGCATCGGGATCTTGTCCATCGGCCAGCCGGTGAACCGCCAGGCGGCGGTGCCTCCGGGCTCCACGACCATGCGCAGGCCCTTGTCGAGGTCCGCGATGGTCTTCGGCCCGATCGGCAGCCGGCCGTGGGCCTGGGGCTTGATCATCTCGACGTGCTTGCCGTTGGCGCTGATCACGGCCTTGCCGACGGTGGGGTTGTAGAGGGTGCCGCCGTTGCTGATGGCGGCGTAGGCGGTGGCCATCTGGATGGGGGTGACGAGGACGTCGCCCTGGCCGATGGCGAAGTTGATGCTGTCGTAGGCCTTCAGCTGATTGCCTTCGAGGCAGCTCTCGTAGGCGATCTGCTCGACGTAGGTGCCGCCCTTCTTGCCCTGCTTGCACCAGGCGCCCTTGTTGGCCTTCCAGAAGTTCTGCTTCCAGCGGCGGTCGGGGATGCGGCCGGTGACCTCGTTCGGCAGGTCGATGTGGGTCTCGGCACCGAGTCCGAACTCACGGGCGGTCCGGTAGAACCAGTCGTGGGCGTCCTTCTTGGGGGTGAGGCCGCCGTCCTTCTTCCATTCCTTGTGCCCGAGGGCGTAGAAGACGGTGTTGCAGGAGAACTTGAGGGCCTCGCCGAGGGTGATGGGTCCGTGGCCCTTGGACTCGAAGTTCGCGAAGCTGCGGCCGCCCATGTCGTAGGAGGCGCTGCAGTTGTACTTGCCGTCGAAGTCGTAGCCGGCCCGTACGGCCGCGCTCGCGGAGACCACCTTGAAGATGGAGCCGGCGGGGGCCTGGCCCTGGATGGCCCGGTTGAGGAGCGGGTAGTTGGAGCTCTTGCTGGTGAGGTTGGCGTAGTCCTTGGCGTTGATGCCGCCGACCCAGGCGTTGGGGTCGTAGTCGGGCTGGGAGGCCATGGCGACGACGCGGCCGGTCTTGGCCTCCATGACGACGACGGCGCCCGAGTCGGCCTCGTACGGGCGGTTGGTGATGTTGTCGACCTCGTGGCGGACGGTCTTCATCGCCTGCTGGAGCTCGTATTCGGCGACGGCCTGGACCCGGGCGTCAATGCTGGTGACGAGGGTGGAGCCGGGGACGCCGTTGTCGGACTGGGTCTGGTGCATGACCCGGCCGAGGTTGTCGACCTCGTAGGAGGTGACCATCGCCTTGCCGCGCAGCTGCCGGTCGTAGGTGCGTTCGATCCCGGAGCGCCCGACCTGGTCGGAGCGCAGGTGGGGCGAGTCGGTGTCCTTGGCCTTCTGGATCTCGTCGTCGGTGACGGGCGAGAGGTACCCGAGCACCTGGGAGGTGCGGGCCCCGCCGGGCGCCGGGTAGCGGCGCACGGCGGTGGGTTCGGCGGTGATGCCGGGGAAGTCCTCGGGGCGTTCGCGGATCGTCAGGGCCTGCTGGGTGGTGGCTTCGAGGGTGACGGGGATCGGCTGGTAGGGGGAACCGTTCCAGCAGGGCTTGGGGGTCTGGGAGTCGCAGAGCCGGACCTTGTCCATGACCGCCTTGGGGGTCATGTCGAGGACGCCGGCGAGGCGGGTCAAGACGCCCTTGCCCTTGTCCTGCATCTTCATCAGGGCGGTGCGGCTGGCCGAGACGACCAGGCGGGTCTCGTTGTCGGCGAGGGCCACCCCGCGGGCGTCGAGGACCTGTCCGCGCACGGCGGGCCGGACGACCCGCTGCACGTGGTTGCTCTTCGCCTCGTGGTAGTACTCGTCGCCGTTGCGGATCTGGAGGTACCAGAGGCGTCCGCCGAGGGTGATGAACATGGAGAAGACGAGTACCTGGACCATGATGAGCCGGATCTGCACCCGGGAGGTGCGGCCGGTCTCGGGAACGTTCGTCACGCCTGCTCCTCCCTACAGCTTGCGGATGCTCTTCACGCCCTTGGCCGCCTTGACCCCCTTTATGCGGACGGCCTTGTCGGCGCGGAAGCGCGCGCTCTTCAGGCGCAGGCCGCCGCGCTGGCTGCCGATGCGCAGGCCGGTCCCTCCGGCCAGCCAGCCGGCGGAGACGTCGGCGGCCTTGTTGGCGGGGCCGCCGCCGGCCTCGACGGCCATCGGGTCGCTCTCGGCGCGCCGGGCCAGTGCCATGACGAACGGCACCGTGAAGGGCGCGAGGAGCAGGTCGTAGAGGGTGGCGGTGAACAGCAGCCCGACCAGCCCGACGTGGCGGGCGGCGGTGTCGCCGACGAGTGCGCCCACGCCCGCGTAGAGGAGGGTGGAGCCGATCGCGGCGGCCACGACGGTGAGCATGGGGCCCCACGCGGAGCGGAACCGCCCGCTGTCGGGGCGGACCAGGCCGACCAGGTAGCCGATGACGCACAGGACGAGCGCGTACCGCCCGGCGGCGTGGTCGGCGGGCGGGGCGAGGTCGGCGAGGAGGCCGGCGGTGAAGCCGATGAGCGCACCGCTGACGTGCCCGTACACGAGTGCGAGGGCGACGACGGTGAGGAGCATCAGGTCGGGGACGGCGCCGGGCAGTTGGAGCCGGCCCAGGACGGAGACCTGGACGACGAGGGCCACCACGACGAGGGTGGCCGAGAGCAGGATCCGGTTGAAGGGCATGGGGGCTGCTCCTACTCGTCGGCCGGCTTGCCCGTGGCGTTCGCCGACGGGGTGACCGTGACGGTGACGGTCGGGGTGGGCTTGGGGGCTTCGGGCTTCGGCGGCAGGACGGCGTCGCGCGGGTCCTCGCGCGGCGGCATCACGACGACGCCGACGATGTCCAGGCGCGAGAAACCGACGAACGGACGCACCCATACGGTGCGGGTCAGGTCGCCGCGGGCGTCGTCGACCTTGACGACCTCACCGATCGGCACGCCGGGCACGAAGGGCTTGTTGCCGCGCGAGCCGAAGGTGACGAGCCGGTCGCCGGGGCCGACCTTGGCCTTGCCGTTGAGCATCTGGACGGACAGGGCGCGGTCGCCCTGGCCGGTGGCGAAGCCGAGTTCGCCGGTCTTCTCCAGGCGGGTGCCGACGGTGAAGTCGGGGTCGTTGGCGAGGACGACGGTGGCGGTGTCGGGGCCGACGGTGGTGACGCGGCCGACGAGGCCGTCCCCGTTGAGGACGGTCATGTCGCGCTCGATGCCGTCCTTGCTGCCGGCGTCGATGGTGACGGTCCAGGAGAAGCCCTGGGCCGCTCCTATGGCGATGACCTCGGCGCCCTTGATGCCGTACTGGCCGGCGCCGGCGCGCTTGAGCATCTCGTCGAGCTCGCGGATGCGGCTGCGCGTCTGGTCGTCGCTGCCGAGCTTGGCCTTCAGGGCCGCGTTCTCCCGCTCCAGGGTGGCGATGCGGTTGTGGCGGCTCCCGGAGTCCCGTACCGCCCCTATGGCGTTGGCGACCGGGTCGACGGCCGTCGCCACGCCCTTTTCGACGGGTCCGAAGACCGCTGCGGCGGCCTGCCGGGCACCGTCGACCGGTGACTCCTCGCCTGCCCTGATGTCCACCGTGATCAAAGCGAACGCGATGGCGATCAGAAGCACCAGGAGCAGCCGGCTCTCTCGTGTGTCCCTCACGTGCGGCGGCCGTGCCTTCCTCGTCGGAATTCTCTTTTGCCTGTATATCAACGATCCGCCGCACGGGCCCGGTAGCACCCGTACGGCGGATCCCTGTGTGTTCCGCATGGTCCCTCCGGCAGTGGAGGGTTGTGCCGGCGACGGATCAGCGACGGGGCTGGGCGTCCAGGACCTGCTGGAGGGCCTCGAACTCCTCGACGCACTTGCCGGAGCCGAGCGCCACGGAATCGAGCGGGTCCTCGGCGATGTGGATCGGCATGCCCGTCTCGCGCCGCAGCCGCTCGTCGAGGCCGCGCAGCAGGGCGCCGCCGCCGGTCAGGACGATACCCCGGTCCATGATGTCGCCGGAGAGCTCCGGCGGGCACTTGTCGAGGGTGGTCTTGACGGCGTCGACGATGGCGTTGACGGGCTCCTCGATGGCCTTGCGGACCTCGGCGGCCGAGATGACCACGGTCTTGGGCAGGCCGGAGACCAGGTCGCGGCCGCGGATCTCGGTGTGCTCGTCCTTGTCGAGGTCGTACGCCGACCCGATGGTGATCTTGATCTGCTCGGCGGTCCGCTCACCGAGGAGGAGCGAGTACTCCTTCTTGATGTGCTGGATGATCGCGTTGTCGAGCTCGTCGCCGGCCACCCGGATGGACTGTGCCGTGACGATTCCGCCGAGGGAGATGACGGCCACCTCAGTGGTGCCGCCGCCGATGTCCACGACCATGTTGCCGGTGGCCTCGTGGACGGGCAGGCCCGAGCCGATGGCGGCGGCCATGGGCTCCTCGATGATGTGCACCTGGCGGGCGCCGGCCTGCGTGGACGCCTCGATGACGGCGCGCCGCTCCACTCCCGTGATGCCGGAGGGAACGCAGACCACGACACGCGGGCGGGCCAGGTAGCGGCGCTTGTGGATCTTGAGGATGAAGTAGCGGAGCATTCGCTCCGTGATCTCGAAGTCGGCGATCACGCCGTCCTTGAGGGGCCGTACGGCGACGATGTTGCCGGGCGTGCGCCCGATCATCTTCTTCGCCTCGGAGCCGACCGCCAGGATGCCGCCGGTGTTCGTGTTGATGGCGACCACGGACGGCTCGTTCAGGACGATCCCCCGGCCCCTCACGTACACCAGCGTGTTGGCGGTCCCGAGGTCGATCGCCATGTCACGGCCGATGAACGACATGTTGTTCCCCTTGTTCCCCATGAGGAGCGTCTGGCCTTCCAGTTGATAGCGGCTGCTGTCAGGTCGGCGAGGTGGGTGTGTGGGTGGAGGCCCCATCGTAGTGCCGCGAGTACGGAGACCGCGCGACGGGACTCCGGCAATCCCGCCGGATCGGAAACCCGCCCCCTTAGGTGTGACGACGGGTCTTGCCCAGGCGTTCCCGCTTCCGCTCCGAAATACCGAAGGGCGACCGAAATTACTTCGGTCGCCCCAGGTCGAGAGCGCTATTCGGCTGATGTCTCGTCAGGAGAGAGGGCTCAGAGAGCGGGGAAGAACAGCTTCAGCTCGCGCTCCGCGGACTCCTCGGAGTCCGAGGCGTGGATGAGGTTCTCGCGCACGATGCTGCCGAAGTCCCCCCGGATGGAGCCGGGCGCCGCGGCGATCGGGTCGGTGGGTCCGGCCAGCTGGCGGACACCCTCGATCGCGCGTTCCCCTTCCACCACCAGGACGACCACGGGGCCGCTCGCCATGAAGCCCATCAGGGGCTCGTAGAACGGCTTGCCCTTGTGCTCGCCGTAGTGCGCCTCGAGGGTCTCCTGGTCCAGCGTGCGCAGCTCCAGTGCGGGAATGGTCCAGCCGGCCTTCCGCTCGATGCGGCCGATGATCTCGCCGATCAGGCCGCGACGGACGGCGTCGGGCTTGAGGATGACGAGGGTGCGCTGGGTCATGTCGGGGCTCCTTGCGGCAAACGGGTGCGGTAGGGCGAATCTACAGGGCCGTTCGGCCCCGCCGGTCCGGCGGCCGCCTTCCCGGGCCGCGCCGGCGCGGTGCGGGCCGGTGCGGTGCGGGCCGGTGCGGTGCGGGCCGGTGCGGTGCGGGCCGGTGCGGTGCGGGCCGGTGCGGTGCGGGCCGGTGCGGTGCGGGCCGGTGCGGGCCGGGCCGGTGCGGGCCGGGCCGGTGCCTCGGGCCTCCCGGGCCGCCCGAGCCCCGTCGGCGAGGCCGCCCGGACGACGCGCCGGGTGCGGCCAACCGGCCGAACGGCCCCGCGACGCGCCCATCGGGCCTGGCGGCGAACCGGCCGAACGTGCGGAGCGGGCCCGCGACGCGTCGGGCGTGGCCGGGCCCGCGGCACGCCCCTCGGGCCTGGCGGCCCGACGTGCGGGCGCCTGCTGGGCCTACGTACAGGCCAGGCGTGCAGGCCGACGGCCCAGCGGTCCGGCGGGACAGGCCTGGTGGGCGGGCGGCGCGTCCAGCGGGCCTGCGGGACAGGCCCGCGGACGGGCGCACGGCGCGTCCAGCGGGCGGGCGGGCGACGGGCGGGCCGACGACGCGGTCCTGCGTGCGGGCCTGCGGGCCTGCGGGCAGCGGTGCCGGGGGTCGTGCGGACCGCAGGTCACCCCGCGGGGGACTCCTCCGCCATCGCCGCCCACCGGGCCTTGGCCGCGTCGACCTTGCGTCCGTAGTGCACCGAGCACCACCACAGGCCGGCGAAGACCGCGCCGAGGAAGAACATGGTCGGTACGACGAACCCGCTCACGATCAGGCCGATCTGCAGCGCCCAGCCCAGCTGGACCGCCCCGGGACGCGACAGCATCCCGCACAGCAGCACCGACAGCAGCATCGCGATCCCGCAGACCGTCCAGACCGTGGCCTGGGTCAGGTCCGGGTCCTTCATCGCGACCAGCCCCGCGAAACCGATGACGAAGAACTCGCCGATCAGCGTCGAGGCACACAGCGTGCGCATTCCTCAGCCCCTCTTCAGCAGCAGGCGGGCCTCGCCCACCGTGATCACGGAACCGGTCACCAGGACCCCGGCCCCTCCGAACTCGGCCTCTTCCTCCGCCAGGGTGATCGCCGCCTCCAGGGCGTCGTCCAACCGCGGCTCCACCTGCACCCGGTCACCGCCGAAGACCTCGACCGCGATGGCGGCCAGCTCGTCCACGTCCATCGAGCGGTGGCTGGAGTTCTGGGTGACCACGACCTCCGCGAAGATCGGCTCGAAGGCCTCCAGCACCCCGCGCACGTCCTTGTCCCCGCTCGCGGCCACGACGCCGATCAGCCGGCTGAAGCCGAACGACTCGGTGACCGCGTCCGCGGTGACCGCCGCGCCCGCCGGGTTGTGCGCCGCGTCCAGGACCACCGTCGGGCTGCGCCGCACGACCTCCATGCGGCCCGGCGAGGTCACCGAGGCGAAGGCCCGCTGCACGGTCTCCAGGTCCAGGACCCGCGCACCCTCCTGGCCCACCCCGAAGAAGGCCTCGACGGCGGCCAGCGCCACCGCCGCGTTGTGCGCCATGTGCGCGCCGTACAGCGGCAGGAAGATGCCGTCGTACTCGCCGCCCATGCCGCGCAGCGTCAGCTGCTGCCCGCCGACCGCGACCTCGCGCGAGACGACTCCGAACTCCATGCCCTCGCGGGCGACGGTCGCGTCGACGTCGACGGCCTTCTTCAGCAGCGCCTGCGCCGCGTCCACCGGCTGCTGCGCCAGGATCACGGTCGCGTCCTGCTTGATGACGCCGCCCTTCTCCAGGGCGATCTCGCCGGGCGTGGCGCCGAGCCGGTCGGTGTGGTCGAGGCTGATCGGGGTGACCACCGCGACCGCGGCGTCGATGACGTTCGTCGCGTCCCAGGTGCCGCCCATGCCGACCTCGATGACGGCCGCGTCCACCGGGGCGTCCGCGAAGGCCGCGTACGCCATTGCGGTCAGCACCTCGAAGAACGACAGCCGGAATTCCTCGCTGGCGTCGACCATCTCCACGTACGGCTTGATGTCGTGGTAGGTCTCGACGAACCGCTCGGCGTCGATCGGCGCGCCGTCGAGGCTGATCCGCTCGGTGATCGACTGCACGTGCGGGCTGGTGTAGCGGCCGGTCCGCAGCTCGAAGGCGTTCAGCAGGCACTCGATCATGCGGGCCGTGCTGGTCTTGCCGTTGGTCCCGGTGACGTGGATGGTCGGGTACGCGCGCTGCGGCTCGCCCAGTACGTCCATCAGTGCCGCGATGCGCGTCACCGAAGGCTCCAGCTTGGTCTCGCCCCAGCGCGTGGAGAGCTCCTGCTCCACCTCCAGCAGCGCCTTGGCGACCTCCGGGTCGGCGGGCCGGGCGGGCACCGGGTCGCCCTGGGCCGGTCCGGCCTGGGTGCGCAGGGTGCGGCTGCCGGCCTCGATCACCGCCAGGTCGGGGTCGCGGTCGGACTCTTCCGCCACGATCTGGTCGAACTCGTCGAACTTGTCGCGGTCGTGGCTCTCGGGCTGCTGCTCACTCACACGCCCAGTCTACGGACGCCGACCCCCAGGACTTTCGACCCGGGCGCTTCGGGACCTTCGGCGGCGGGAGCGACCTGATCGTCATGGAAGCCTTGCGGACAGGAGATAGGGGAACAAATGCCGCAGGCCAGCAGCAACACGACAGGATCCAGCCGCGACATAGGGATAGACCTGGGGACCGCGAACACCCTGGTCTACGCACGGGGGCACGGGATCGTCCTCAATGAGCCGTCCGTGGTCGCCGTGAAGGCGGGCACCACCACCGCCCTGGCCGTCGGGACGGAGGCCAAGGAGACCATCGGCCGCACGCCCGGCTCCATCACCGCGATCCGCCCCCTCAAGGACGGGGTGATCTGCGACTACGAGGCCGCCGAGGAGATGATCCGGCACTTCGTCCGCAAGGCCGTCCCGGGCCGCCGGCCCCGTACCCGGATGGTGATCTGCGTGCCGTCGGGCGTCACCCAGGTCGAGCGGCGGGCCATCGTCCACGCCTCCACCCGGGCCGGCGCCAGGAGCGTGCACCTGATCGAGGAGCCGATGGCCGCGGCGATCGGCGCCGGGCTGCCGGTCGCCGAACCGCGCGGCTCGATGGTCGTCGACATCGGCGGCGGCACCTCCGAGGTCGCCGTCATCTCGCTCGGCGGGATCGTCACCTCGCAGTCGCTGCGGGTCGGCGGGGACCGGCTCGATGCGGCGATCATGGACTACGTGCGCAAGGAGCACGCGCTCCTCATCGGCGAGCGCACCGCCGAGGACGTCAAGGTGGCCATCGGCTCGGCCTGGCCCGTGCCCGACCGGCCCGACCTGGAGACCCTCACCTTCACCGTGCGCGGCCGCGAGAAGGCCGGCGGCATGCCGCGGACCCTCGTCCTGGGCGCCCCGGACGTACGGGCCGCGCTCGACGAGCCGGTCGAGGCGATCATCGCCGCCGTCCGCACCACCCTGGAGGAGTGCCCGCCCGAGCTCTCCGGCGACGTGATGGAACACGGCATCGTCCTGACCGGCGGCGGTGCGCTCCTGCCGGGCCTGGACCTGCGGATGGCCTCCGCGACGGGCATCCCGGTCTTCGTCGCCGACGACCCGCTGGACTGCGTGGCCCTCGGCTCCGGCCGCTGCGTCGAGGACCTCGACACCCTGAACGGCCTGCTCACCCCCGCGAAGGCCTAACCCCGCGGGAGCGTCGCGACCACCTCGTACGAGTCCTCCGTGCGCGTCGCCGTCAGGGTGCCGCCCAGGCTGCGCACGCGCTCGGACATGCTCGCCGTCCCCGAGCCCGCCGAGACCGGGGCCCTGCCCGGGGTGCGGGCGGGCAGCGCGTTGCTGACGGCGATCCGCAGCCGCGGGCCGTCCGCCGCGATCGACACCTCGACGGTCTCCCCGCCGGCGTGCTTGGCCGCGTTGGTCAGGCACTCCTGGACCACCCGGTAGACCGCCGCCTGCCGCAGCGGCGACAGCCCGTTCACCTCCGGGTCCATGGCCAGGCGTACGGGCGAACCCGCGCGCCCGCTCTCCTCCGCCAGCGCCGCCAGCCCCTCCACCCCCGGGGTCGAGGCCCGCTCGCCGCGCTGCACGATGATCTCGTTCAGCACCAGATGGGCCCGGCGCGCGGTGTCGGCGAGCTCCTCGAAGTCCTTGGCGTACGAGGTCTCGCGCGAGCGCACCGACAGCACCTCGGAGCGCACGGTCAGCAGGGTCAGCTCGCGCCCCACGAAGTCGTGGACGTCCCGGGCGACCGAGGTGCGCTCCTGCTGGACGGCCTGGAGCACCGCCGCCTCGGCCCGGCGCTCGTTCAGCTCCGCCACCAGGTCGTGCCGGTAGGCGGCGATGCCGACGGCCGAGGCGAGCACCCCGATGGGCACGACGATGCCGAGGAAGCCGCTGAGCGACTCGTGCTTGGCCTCGGGCCAGCCCGGCACGCAGCAGAAGAGGAACAGCGCGAAGGCGAGGTAGCCGAGGGTGGCGAGGACCCCGGCCCGGCGCCCCCGGTAGCGGCCGACCGAGTACAGCGCGAACTGGATCAGGGTGAGCTCGTGCAGCCAGCCGATGAAGAGCAGCGCGGCGAGGTACGAGATCCAGGGCATCCGGCGCCGCACCAGCAGGGTGGCGCAGCCCAGCGCGAGGACGACGGCCGCGGAAGCGCCGGTCAGCGAGTTGTCGGCGGCGGCCAGGCCCGGCAGGTCGATCGCCGTCAGGCCCAGGCAGCCGAGCGCCGTGAGCGCGTCCGTCGCACGCGGTGAACCGGACCAGCCCCGCGCGAGCCGGGCGCCGGAGGCCGTGACCCGGTGGAGCGCCGAGAGGGCGGGCTTGACGTGCATGCCCTCCATCATCCGTGCCGCCCCCCGCCGACGATGATCCACAGGGGCCGCACATGGCGTGATTTAGGGCACTTCGGACAGGGCGGAGGTCCCGGTCCGGGGCGGGCCTTCCGCCCTGCCCCCGGCGACCTTCCGCCCCGCCCGGGCCCGGCGCGGCGCCCGTAGCGTCGGGAGGATGACCACCCGTCGGGGCACGTCCCTCCTCCTGCTGATCGGCGGCCTGCTCGGCACGCTCGCCTCCGGCGTCCTCACGTACGACCGCATCCGCACCCCTGGAGGACCCGCTCTTCACCCGGGGTGCAACGTCGGCGCGGTCCTCAGCTGCGGTGACGTGATGACGGCCTGGCAGGGCAATCTGCTGGGCTTCCCCAACATGCTGCTCGGCACCGCGGGCTTCGCGGCGCTGTCGGGGCTGGGCGCGGCGCTGCTGGCCGGGTACGCGGTGGTGGCGGTGCTGATCCTGAACCGGTTCGGCCCCGCACTGGCGGGCTGAAAGGGGAAGGCCCCCGCACCGTGGTGCGGGGGCCCTCCCCTTCGTGCCGTGCGATGCCGTACGGAGTACTACGCGGCCGGCAGCCCGTCCAGCTGGGCCTGGAGACGGGCGATGTCCGCCTCGGCCTTGGCCAGCCGGCCCTTGATCTTGTCCACGACGTTGTCGGGGGCCTTGGCGATGAACGCCTCGTTCCCCAGCTTCGCCTCGGCCTGCTGCTTCTCCTTCTCGGCGGCCGCCAGGTCCTTGGAGAGGCGCTTGCGCTCGGCGGCCACGTCGATGGTGCCCGACAGGTCGAGCGCGACCGTGGCGCCGGCGACCGGGAGGGTCGCGGTGGCGCTGAAGGAGTCGCCCTCCGGCTGGAGGCGCAGCAGCTGGCGGATGGCGCCCTCGTGCGGGGCCAGCGCCGTGCCCGTCAGGTCCAGGCGGGCCGGGACCTTCTGGCCGTCCTGGAGGCCCTGCTCCTTGCGGAACCGGCGGACCTCGGTGACCACGGCCTGGACCTGCTCGATCTCGGCCTCGGCGGCCTCGTCGCGGAAGCCGCTGTCCTTCGGCCAGTCGGCGATGACCAGGGACTCGCCGCCGGTCAGCGTGGTCCACAGCGTCTCGGTGACGAAGGGGACCACCGGGTGCAGCAGGCGCAGCATGGTGTCGAGGACCTCGCCGAGGACCCGGCCGGAGACCTTGGCCTGCTCGCCGCCCGCGAAGAAGGTCGTCTTCGACAGCTCGACGTACCAGGCGAAGACCTCGTCCCACGCGAAGTGGTAGAGCGCCTCGCTGAGCTTCGAGAACTGGAAGTCCTCGTAGTGCGCGTCGACCTGCGCGACGGTCTTGTTCAGGCGGGACAGGATCCACCGGTCGGTCGCCGACATCTGCTCGGGGGCCGGGAGCTCGCCCTCGATGGTGGCGCCGTTCATCAGCGCGAAGCGGGTCGCGTTCCAGATCTTGTTGGCGAAGTTGCGGGAGGCCTGGACCCAGTCCTCGCCGATCGGGACGTCGGTGCCGGGGTTGGCACCCTTGGCCAGGGTGAAGCGGACGGCGTCGGAGCCGTACTTGTCCATCCAGTCCAGCGGGTCGACGACGTTGCCGAAGGACTTCGACATCTTCTTGCCGCGCTCGTCACGGACCAGGCCGGTCAGCGCGATCGTCTTGAAGGGGACCTCGCCGTCCATGGCGTACAGGCCGAACATCATCATCCGGGCGACCCAGAAGAAGATGATGTCGTGGCCGGTGACCAGGACGTCGGTGGAGTAGAACTTCGCCAGGTCCGGGGTCTTCTCCGGCCAGCCGAGCGTCGAGAACGGCCACAGGCCGGAGGAGAACCAGGTGTCCAGGACGTCCGTGTCCTGGGTCCAGCCCTCGCCCGAGGGCACCTCGTCGTCGGGTCCGACGCAGACGACCTCGCCGTCCGGGCCGTACCAGACCGGGATGCGGTGGCCCCACCACAGCTGGCGCGAGATGCACCAGTCGTTGAGGTTGTCGACCCAGTCGAAGTACCGCTTCTCCATCTCCTTGGGGTGGATCGTGACCCGGTCGTCGCGGACCGCGTCACCGGCGGCCTTGGCGAGGGTCTCGACCTTGACCCACCACTGGAGGGACAGGCGCGGCTCGACGGTGGTGCTGCACCGGGAGCAGTGGCCCACGGAGTGCAGGTACGGACGCTTCTCCGCGACGATGCGGCCCTGCTGGCGCAGGGCCCCGACGACCGCGGAACGGGCCTCGAAGCGGTCCAGGCCGAGGAAGGGGCCGTGGACGGTGATGACACCGTGCTCGTCCATGATCGTCATGTTGGGCAGGTTGTGGCGCTGCCCGATGGCGAAGTCGTTCGGGTCGTGGGCGGGCGTCACCTTGACGCAGCCGGTGCCGAACTCGGGGTCGACGTGCGTGTCCGCGACGACCGGGATCGAGCGGTCGGTGAGCGGCAGCTTGATGAGCTTGCCGACCAGGTGCTTGTAGCGCTCGTCGTCCGGGTGGACGGCGATGGCGGTGTCACCGAGCATCGTCTCGGCACGGGTGGTGGCGACGACGAGGGTGTCCTCGCCCTCCCCGTACTTGATGGAGACGAGCTCGCCGGCGTCCTCCTGGTACTCCACCTCGATGTCGGAGATGGCCGTCAGGCAGCGCGGGCACCAGTTGATGATGCGCTCGGCGCGGTAGATCAGGCCGTCGTCGAAGAGCCGCTTGAAGATGGTCTGGACGGCCTTGGACAGGCCTTCGTCCATCGTGAAGCGCTCGCGCGACCAGTCGACGCCGTCGCCGAGGCGGCGCATCTGGCCGAGGATCTTGCCGCCGTACTCTTCCTTCCACTGCCAGACGCGCTCGACGAACTCCTCGCGGCCCAGGTCGTGGCGGGACTTGCCCTCCTCGGCGAGCTGCTGCTCGACCTTGTTCTGGGTGGCAATGCCGGCGTGGTCCATGCCGGGCAGCCACAGGGACTCGTAGCCCTGCATTCGCTTGCGGCGGGTCAGGGCGTCCATCAGCGTGTGCTGGAAGGCGTGGCCCAGGTGGAGCGAGCCGGTGACGTTCGGCGGCGGGATGACGATGGTGTACGCGGGCTTCTCGCTCGCGGGGTCGGCCGTGAAGTACCCACGCTCTACCCAGCGCTCGTAGAGCTTCCCCTCTACCTCGGCCGGCGCGTACGTGGTCGGCAGTTCGGAGTCGGGGGCACTGGGTGTCTGCGTGTTCTCGGTCACGGGGCACAGGATACGGGGGGTCCCGCCTCCGTTACGAATCCATACCGCAGGGGGGCCGCCCATTGCGGTCGGCCGCGCCGGAGCCGTCTGATGCGCACCATGAACGATTTCACTCCGCCGCCGGGATACGGCCCGCCCCCGCAGCCCGCCCCCGCCAGGAGCAAGCGCGCCTTCAAGAGCGTGGGAGCGGTCGTGGGCTTCGCCATCGGGGCCTTCGCCGTCAAGTTCGCCCTGGGTGCGGCGCTCGGCGGCCCCGACGACGCCGGCAAGTACGAGCTCGTGCCGCCCGCCGCCTTCCAGGGCCTGACCCTCCAGGACTCCGGGCCGCGGGTCGACGCGATCAAGCAGGGCCAGGGCGAGGAGAAGAAGGGCACGAAACGGGTGGCCGTGGTCTACGCCGACCAGGCGGGCACCGCGCAACTGGTGGTCAGCGGCTCCCAGGCCGCCTTCGGGGACGAGGACCCGGGTGCGGAACTCGCCAAGGGCCTGCGGTCCATGGGCGTCAAGGAAGCCGACATCACCACCCACGATGCGGGCAGCCCCGCGGGCGGCGCGATGCGTTGCGGCACGCTCGCGGTGGAGGGGGCGTCACTGCCGATGTGCATGTGGGGCGACCACAGCTCGCTGGTGACGGTCACCGTCCCCATCGAGAACAAGCCGGTGACCATCGACGACCTCGCGGGACGCGCGCGGGAGTTGCGGACCGCGATGGAGGTTCCCGCGAAGTAGTTCGTCGCCAGTGCGTCGTAGTTGCGTAACGCCTGGGACCCCGGCGCCCGAACCCTTTCGATCTTCCGCAAGGATGTGGGCAGCATAAGAAGTTCCTAAAGAAGAAGAAGTTCCTGAGGGGGACGCAGAGATGAGCTACAACCAGCCGGGGCCTTACGGCCAGCAGCCGCAGCAGCCCGGACCGTACGGGCAGCAGCCCCCGCCGCCGCCGGGCCCCTACGGCCAGCCCGCCCCGCAGCCGGGCTACGGCTACCCGCAGCAGCAGCCGGGCGTCCCGCCCCAGGGCTACCCGCAGCAGCCGCCGACCCAGGCGTACGGCTACCAGCAGCAGCCCCCGTACGGCGGCACGCCCCCGAAGAAGTCCAAGGCGGGCGTCATCATCGGCATCGTCGTCGCGGTCGCGGTGATCGGCGGCGCCGGCTGGTACTTCACGCAGGGCGGCGGCGCGGGCGGCTCGGTCGCCTCCGACACCAAGGGCTACAAGCTGGTCCCGCCGCCCGCGGTGGACGACTTCAAGCAGGACCCGAAGTACAAGCAGTCGGAGTTCAAGGACGAAGACAAGAAGGAAGCCGAAGCCGCCGGCATCAAGAACCCCGCCCAGGCGGGCATGAACTACCAGTCCGGCGACCCGAAGAACCCGCTGTCCACGAAGGGCCTCAACCTCTCGGGTCTCTACGGCGAGATCGCCGACCCGGAGAAGTCGGTGGACGGCTACTTCGCCATGTTCAAGGCGAAGTCCGCCAAGGACGGCAAGTCCGAGGCGACCCTCATCGGCAGCCCCAAGGAGATGAACCCCGCCGGCTTCAAGGGCGCCGTCATGAAGTGCCAGGAGGTCAAGTTCACCTCCAAGGACACGACGGCCAAGGGGCCCAAGGAGGTCACCCTCCCGATCTGCATCTGGGGTGACTACAGCACCCTGGCCGTGGTCAGCGCCTCGGACGTGGCCTCCCTCCTCGCCGGGAAGCCGGGCTACACCCTGGAGCAGAACGCGGACCTCGCCGCGAAGCTCTACAACACCGCCCGCGTCAAGAGCTGATGCGGGAGGGGGCTCGATCGCTGATCGAGCCCCCATGGTCGCCACCAGGTTGCCCCCTGAGGTGCCGCAATCGAGAGACCGAAGGGTCGACCTAGAACTGCCCAGCGCGGTAGCACGCCTCATTGGCGTGATGCGAAGCCACGCCCAGAAGCTGCAGTTGGGAGACGCACACTTGCCTCAGCACCAGGCCCCCTGACCCATTGCTGCAGGCACTGGATACGTTGGGGCCGACGCGGTAGCCGACATTGCTCAAATAGCTAATGCAGTCCGTGTAGGTGGCCTGTGCGGGTGATGCCGCCACAACGGGGAGGGCACCGGCCAACGCCGTGGCAGCCACGAATCCCAAAGCCCGCCTGATCTTGAGCATTTTGTCGCACCCCATCCTGAAAATGATCATTGCGTTGCCACTCGATGATCACTGTGGGGGCACGCGCAGACAACGACAGACCGAACACGCGACCTATTTCTGACTCTGTTTGGGCTGATAGTTGAGGCACGCAGAAGGGGCGCCCCGGCCGGGGCGCCCCTTCTGCGTTGCCGTGTTCGCTACGCCGACTTCTCGTGCGGCCCCTGGTCCTTCGGGACGATGCGCGGGACCAGCGTCGGGTTGACGTTGGAGCGGACCACGTCCGCCGTGATGACCACGCGGGCCACGTCCTTGCGGGACGGGACCTCGTACATCACCGACATCAGGACCTCTTCCATGATGGCGCGCAGGCCGCGAGCGCCGGTCTGGCGGAGGATCGCCTGGTCCGCGATGGCTTCGAGGGCCTCGCGCTCGAAGTCCAGCTCGACGCCGTCGAGTTCGAACAGCCGCTGGTACTGCTTCACCAGCGCGTTGCGCGGCTCGATGAGGATCTGGAGCAGGGCCTCGCGGTCCAGGTTGTGCACGGACGTCAGCACGGGAAGGCGGCCGATGAACTCGGGGATCATCCCGAACTTCACCAGGTCCTCCGGCATGACCTCCTGGAACTGGTCGCTGGCCTCGATCTCGCGCTTCGAGCGGATCGTCGCCCCGAAGCCGATGCCCTTGGCGCCCGCACGCGACTCGATGATCTTCTCGAGGCCGGCGAAGGCGCCGCCCACGATGAAGAGCACGTTCGTCGTGTCGATCTGGATGAACTCCTGGTGCGGGTGCTTCCGGCCGCCCTGCGGCGGTACGGAGGCGGTCGTGCCCTCCAGGATCTTCAGCAGGGCCTGCTGCACGCCCTCGCCGCTCACGTCACGCGTGATCGACGGGTTCTCGCTCTTGCGCGCGACCTTGTCGATCTCGTCGATGTAGATGATCCCGGTCTCGGCCTTCTTGACGTCGTAGTCGGCCGCCTGGATCAGCTTCAGCAGGATGTTCTCGACGTCCTCGCCGACGTACCCGGCCTCCGTCAGCGCCGTCGCGTCCGCGATGGCGAACGGTACGTTCAGCATGCGGGCCAGCGTCTGCGCGAGGAGGGTCTTGCCCGAGCCCGTGGGGCCCAGCAGCAGGATGTTGGACTTCGCGAGCTCGATCGCGTCGTCCCGGCCCTGCGCACCGCCGTTCTCGCCGGCCTGCACGCGCTTGTAGTGGTTGTAGACCGCTACCGAGAGCGCCTTCTTCGCCGGCTCCTGGCCGACGACGTAGCTCTCCAGGAACTCGTAGATCTCACGGGGCTTGGGGAGTTCTTCCCACCGCACCTCGGAGGTCTCCGCGAGTTCCTCTTCGATGATCTCGTTGCAGAGGTCGATGCACTCGTCGCAGATGTACACACCGGGTCCTGCGATGAGCTTCTTCACCTGCTTCTGGCTCTTTCCGCAGAACGAGCACTTGAGCAGATCGCCGCCGTCACCGATGCGTGCCACGAGGTGCTTCCCCTTCGCCTGGGAGACGCTTGGTTCAGCGCTCCTGGTGCCTCATATCCGACGGTACCTTGCCGGGGGCCCCGTGCGGGGCCCCCTTGACGTGGTTCACATCGCCGAATCCGACGGCGTCCCCACGCCGTCTGACGGCAAGGATCGGGCTTGTCAGCCCCTGTTGGTCTTGCGGGTGGAAACGATCTGGTCGATCAGGCCGTACGCGAGGGCGTCCTCGGCCGTGAGGATCTTGTCGCGCTCGATGTCGTCGCGGATCTTCTCGATCGGCGTCGTCGAGTGCTTGGCCAGCATGGTCTCCAGCTGGTCGCGCATGCGCAGGATCTCGTTGGCCGCGATCTCGAGGTCGGAGAGTTGCTCACGGCCGGTGCCGCCGGACGGCTGGTGGATCAGCACGCGGGCGTTCGGCAGGGCCATGCGCTTGCCGGGGGTGCCGGCGGCGAGCAGGACCGCGGCGGCGGAGGCCGCCTGGCCCATGCAGACCGTCTGGATGTCCGGCTTCACGAACTGCATCGTGTCGTAGATCGCCGTCAGCGCCGTGAAGGAGCCGCCGGGGCTGTTGATGTAGATGGAGATGTCGCGGTCCGGGTCCATCGACTCCAGGCACAGCAGCTGCGCCATGACGTCGTTGGCGGAGGCGTCGTCGATCTGCACGCCGAGGAAGATCACGCGCTCCTCGAAGAGCTTCGCGTACGGGTCGTACTCGCGCACGCCCTGCGAGGTGCGCTCGACGAAGCGCGGGATGACGTAGCGGTTGTCCACCTGCGGGCCGGAGTAGAGGCCGCTCGCGGAGAAGTTGTTCTGCATCTGGGTGTTCACCATCCTGGTGGCGTTCTGCGGGCTGTCGGCTGCTCGTGCTGGCGCTGGGTCCGGGATCAGGCCCCGGTGCCGCCGCCGCCCGGCACGTTGGACGCGGCCGAGATGATCTCGTCGATGAGGCCGTACTCCTTGGCCTCCTCGGCGGTGAACCAGCGGTCGCGGTCGCCGTCGCGGATGATCGCCTCGACGGTCTGGCCCGAGTGGAACGCGGTGATCTCGGCCATGCGCTGCTTGGTGCGCAGCAGGTACTGGGCCTGGATCTTGATGTCGGACGCGGTGCCGCCGATGCCGGCGGAGCCCTGGTGCATCAGGATGTCGGTGTTCGGCAGGGCGAAGCGCTTGCCCTTGGCGCCGCCGGTCAGCAGGAACTGGCCCATGGAGGCCGCCATGCCCATGCCGATGGTGACGACGTCGTTCGGGATGTACTGCATGGTGTCGTAGACCGCCATGCCCGCCGTCACGGAGCCACCCGGGCTGTTGATGTAGAGGTAGATGTCCTTCTCCGGCTCGGCGGCCAGGAGGAGGAGCTGCGCCGTGATCTTGTTGGCGATCTCGTCGTCGACCTGCTGGCCGAGGAAGATGATCCGCTCGCCGAGCAGCCGGTTGTAGACATGGTCGCCGAGGCCGCCACCGATGGACGGCTCACCCGCGGCGTAAGGCATCAGATTCGTCACGTAGCCACCTGCTCGTCTCCGACGGCCATGTGCCGTCTCAGCGTCTTGTTCTGGGGCGCGGCCCGGCCGGAGCGGAAAGGTCCGCCGGCGTCCGGGTGGTTCCGGGTACTCCCGTGCCCTCGTATTCATGGACCCTAACGCGCAGGTCGGACAACGCCATCCCGCTTCCCGAACTGTTCGCTCGGAGCGCAAGGTCCGGGGGCCGTGCGGGGCCCACGCCGAAGGGCCCGTACGCGGCTGCGTACGGGCCCTTCGGGGCACTGCTCGGGGTGTTGCTCGGAGGGTGCTCCGGGGCCTTACTTGGCCTCGTCCTCGACGACCTCGGTGTCACCGTCGACGGCGGCCTCGACGGTCTCGGTCACCTGCTCCTCGTCCTCGTCGGACAGGTCGACGACCTCACCGTTGGTGTCGGTGACCTTGGCGGCCTCGACGACGACCGCGAGGGCCTTGCCGCGGGCGACCTCGCCGACCAGCATCGGGACCTGGCCGCCCTCGACGACCGCCTGGGCGAACTGGTCGGGGGACATGCCGGAAGAGGCGGCACGGCGCATGAGGTGCTCGGTGAGCTCCTCCTGGTTGACGCCCAGCTTCTCCTTGTTGACCAGCGCGTCGAGGACGAACTGGGTCTTGATGCCCTTGATCGCCTGCTCGGAGGTCTCGGCGTCGAACTCCTCGACCGTCTTGCCCTGGAACTCCAGGTACTTCTCGATGGTCAGGCCCATCTGGCCGAGCTGGTGGTGCTCCAGGTTGTGCTTGCGGGTCTGGACCTCGTCCGCGAGCAGCTTCTCGGGGATCGGGACCTCGACGAGCTCCAGCAGCTTCTCCAGGACGCGCTCCTGGGCCTGCGTGGCCTGGTCGTACTGCTTCATGTTCTCGAGGCGCTTGCGGCTGTCGGCCTTGAGGTCCTCGATGGTGTCGAACTCGCTCGCCAGCTGCGCGAACTCGTCGTCCAGCTCCGGCAGCTCACGGGCGGAGACCTTGGTGACCTTGACGGTGACCTCGGCGTCCTTGCCCTCGGCGGAGCCGCCCTTCAGCTGCGAGGTGAAGGTGGCCTCGCCACCGGCCTCCAGGCCGGTCACGGCCTCGTCGATGCCCTCGAGCAGCTCGCCCGAGCCGATGGTGTAGGAGACGTCGGAGGCGACGCCGTCGGGCAGCACCTCGCCGTCGACCTTGGCCTCGAGGTCGATGGTGACGACGTCACCCTCGGCAGCGGCGCGCTCGACGTCCTTGGTGGACGCGAAGCGGCTGCGCAGCTGCTCGACGGACTTCTCGACGTCCTCGTCCGAGACCTCGACCGCGTCGACCTCGACCTCGATGCCGGAGTAGTCCGGGATCTCGATCTCGGGGCGGACGTCGACCTCGGCGGTGAAGGCCAGCAGCTCGCCGTCCTTCAGCTCCGTGATGTCGACCTCCGGCTGGCCCAGCGGGTTCAGGTCGGCCTCGTTGACGGCCTCGGTGTAGAACTTCGGGAGGGCGTCGTTGACGGCCTCCTCCAGCACCGCACCGCGGCCGAAGCGCTGGTCGATGACCCGGTTCGGGATCTTGCCCTTGCGGAAGCCCTTCACCGTGACCTGCTGGTTGATCTTCTTGTACGCCGCGTCGAGGCTGTCCTTGAGCTCCTCGAAGGGCACCTCAACAGTGAGCCGAACCCGAGTCGGGTTCAGGGTCTCCACGGCGCTCTTCACGGTTTGGTCTCCTTGTGGCTGACTGCTGGGGTCTCTGCTGACGCTGCGATTCAGCGGTTCAGCGGATCGGGCCCGGTACATCAGACACACGGGCACGCAGCTTGCATAGTAACCGCAAGCGGCAATCAGCCCACAACGCGATCTTGCGAACGCGGTCTCGTGGTCGGGGTGGCCGGATTCGAACCGACGACCTTCCGCTCCCAAAGCGGACGCGCTACCAAGCTGCGCCACACCCCGTCGGTGCGACACGTAGGGTACATGCCCGGAGACGCTCCGATGCACGGAGTTTCCCGACCGGTTTTCGACGGCTGTGGGCGCCGGGCCCGAATGTGGTGTGCGCAGGCGCTGAACGACCCGCTAGGATGCTGTCCGTGCCCAGGTCATCACGACCTGCGGCGCGTGCGTGCGGGTGTAGCTCAATGGTAGAGCACTAGTCTTCCAAACTAGCTACGCGGGTTCGATTCCCGTCACCCGCTCTGAAGACGAAAGGGCCAGGTCAGAGGATGTTTCCTCCGCCTGGCCCTTCGTCGTTCCCGGGGGCCCCGATCGGCCCTCCGTGTCCCCCGCGTGCCCCATGCCCCGCGCGTGCTTCCTCATACGATCAACGCGCATCGTCTAGGGGGTATCGCATGAGCGCAGGCATGGCACTCGCCGTCAGCCACGACCGGGAATGGATCATCCGCAACGCCAAGGGACGGAAGTTCGTCTACGAGTCCGCGGAGGAAGCCTTCGAGGAACTGCACGAGTACGGCGAGGGAGCCGTCGTGCTGACCCGCCAGGTCTACCGGGGAATGTTCCGCACCAAGCCCGTCACCGACTGGCAAGAGGTCGCGCCGCCGGCCGCCGATCCTGACGCCGAGGGCTGATCCCCAGTCACAGCACAGGGCCAGGTCGGAGGGGGATCCCTCCGCCTGGCCCTGAATGCCTCCACGGGGGCTGCGTTCAGCTCTCCGCGTCTCCCGCACTCCCCACCTGGTTCTTCACGCCTGTCCGTCCTTCCTCCACCAACCCGCTCAGCGCGTCGGCGATCAGCCGGTCCCGATCGGCGCTGGCGTGCTGATAGATCAGCGCGGCACGGGCGGTGCTGTGGCCCATGCGAGCCATCAACTCGCGGGTGCTGGCCCCGGTCGAGGCGGCCAGCGTGTTGCCGGTGTGCCGGAGATCGTGGAAGTGCAGCCCCTTGATTCCCGCCTTCCGACAGGCCTTGTGCCACAGCAGGTTGAAGTGGTTCCGGCGCGGAGTCGCCCCTTTGGCCCCGACGAAGACACACCCGTCGGCGCCGGGCTCGGCGTACTTCTCCAAGTGATCGCGGATCTCCTGGACGATCACACCTGGGATGGAGACCGTCCTCTTGCCGGCCGCGCTTTTCGGCGCCTTGATCTCCCGCTGCCCGTTCTGCAGCTCGGCCACGGCCCGGCGAACGCGGAGGGTGCCCCGCTCCAGGTCGACGTCACGGCGGTGCAGCCCGATCAACTCACCCCAGCGCAGCCCGAGGAACCCGGCCATCAGGATCAGCACGCGGTAGCGGGGCTGGATGGCCGCGGCCAAGGCGTACACCTCCTGAATGGTGGCGGTCGGCCGCTCCGGTGTGTGCACGGTGCTGGCGCCCTTGATCTGGCACGGGTTCCGCCTGATCAACTGATCAGACAGGGCCGTACCGAGGATCGCCCACAGCAGGGCGTAGGCCTTGGCCACGGTGGTGGGCCCGGTGCCGGCGGCGAGCTTGTCGGCACGCCAGCGCCGAACGAGTGGGGCCGAGATGTCCGCAACGTTGACGGCCCCGAACGCGGGCTCCAGGTGGTGCTTGAGGAGCGAGCCGTAGAGCTGTCGGGTGGTGCTGGTCAGCTCACGTTCCTTGATCCAGGCGACGGCGTACGGACCGAAGGCGACCTTGCCGGCGTCCGGGTCGTGCCAGTCCCCAAGCCGCATCTCGGTCTGCTTGACGGCGAGCCAGTCGTCCGCGTCTCGCTTGGTCCGGAAGGTCTCCGGGGCCGGCCGGAGCTGCCCGTCCGGGCCGACGTACCGGGCCTGATACCTGCCGGAAGGCAGCTTGCGGACCCGTCCGAACTGACGACGCTTTCCGGCCATCAGGCAGCCACCCCCAGCCGGCGCCGACGCGGCTCGACGGTGTGGGCGGCGAGGTAATCGCGTACCGCGCTCTCCGGGATCCGCACGTGTCGACCCACCTTCACGTAGGTGATCCGCCGCTCTTCGACGAGCCGCCGGGGGAACCGGACGGTAGTGCCGAGCAGTTCGGCGACCTGGACGACGCTGAGGTAGCGCTCATTCATGCTGCTCTCCTTGCAGGGCTTCGCGAGCGGTCTGGCGGTTCAGCTGGATGTCGCGGGCGATGGTGGCGGCAAGTACCGACTCCCCCGGGCTGTGTCCGTGGCCGGCGTACTGCCAGGAGGCGAGGACGAGCACGGTGCCCGGCTCGATGCCGTCCAGGCCGCGGGCGTCCCGCTCCTGCGCAGCGCGGTAGTCGGCGCGGGTCTGGCGGAGGGCGCCGAGGGTCGTCGAGTACTGGCGGGACTTGGTGGAGAAGTGGCCCCGGAAGCCGAGCATGTGGGCCCAGCGGGTGAGCGGGCGGTCCGGGTAGAGGGGTTGTAACGCGGCGCAGGCCTGCATGAGGCGCCGGGCGTGCTCGGCGATGGGCAGCCGGGCGAGGTCATCGCTGAGGCCGGTGCCATGGCAGCGGGAGCAACCACTCAGTGCGGAGCCGGGGCGGTGGTAGCGGTCGGAGAGGCCAGATCCGCGGCACCTCCGGCAGTGCACGGCCCTGTCGGTCGCGCCGGTGGTTTCGGCGGCTTTGGTCGCGTACTTGGCGACGTAGGAGGCGACAGCCTGCTCGGTGATGTCGGAGCCGTCCCCGAAGGCCTTGATGGGGCGAACGTCGAGCTGTGTGCCCCAGCGGAGGGTACGGGCAGGCTGGTCGGCGGCAGGCGGGACCGAGACCGAGGTGTAGGAGTGGGCGAGAGCGGCCCGGATCGACCGGTCCAGGAGATCCGTGCTGGCCCAGAAGGGCGGCGGGCTGAGCGGGCCGGCAGGCCCGTCGATACGGATGACCGCGTGGAAGTGAATGGCCCCGCGCTTCTGGAACTCGGCGACCTTGCCGTAGGAGATCCGCGCCTCTTCCTTCAGCTCCCGCTGGGTCAGCCCGGCGTACGCGGCGATCTCACGGCGCAGGCGGGTCGTGAACCGCTGCCAGAGCTGTCCGGCGTGGTTGTTGAAGAGGACGGCCGCGGCGTAGTCGTAGGTGGCCGGGTCGAGGGCGGTGCCAAGTTCAGGCGCGTTCTCCTGGTGGTGCTTGCCGCAGCGGCAGGGACGGCCGCCGGGGCGGTTGTGGACCGGGCCGAAGGACGGTGCGGTGAGGGTGGCGAAGACGCGGGGGTGTTCGCGAACGGTGGCGGGGATGTTGCGCCGGTCGTCTCCGGCGAGGCCGGCCCGGATCAGGTGATACGTGTCCCCCGCGTAGGTCCAGGCGCACGCGGGGCAGCGGGAGGCGCGGCGGTTGCCGCAGGCGATGCGGAGGCGGGCGCCGGGTTCGTCGGCTGTGGAGTAGCGATGCAGAACCTCGCCCGAGGTCTTGTTCTTGGCGACGGTCCATCCGGTGATGTGGATCGGGTCGGAGCAGCCGCCCGTACGGCGGATCTGGTCCTCCCAGCGGGCGTAACCGGGAGCCCCGGCCACCTTCAGCATGTCGCCGAGGAGGCCGGGATCCAGGTCCGCGAGGGTCGCGGAGTCGGTCACGCTGTCACCGTCCAGCGGGGGCGTCGGATGGAGCGGAGGGTGCCGGTGCCGTGGCAGGCCGGGCAGTGGGCCGAGATGGTGCGTAGGGCGCCGGTACGGTCGCGGCCACCGAGAGTGATCTTCACGGCGGGGAAGCCGTCGCAGTCGGGGCAGACCTGAGCGGCCGAGATGGTGGGCTGGGCCATGATGGTGCTTCCTTCCGGTTCATTGGATCGGGCAGGAGCGCGGCGCCGGGACGGCGGAGACTTGGCGGTTGAGGCCGTCCCGGGGCCGGTCAACGGCTCTTGAATTCCTGGCGCAGGGCGCGGACGAGGAACAGCAGGACGACGCTGCTGACGGACAGCGCGACCGCGGTGACGGCAACGGCCAGGAGCAGGGAGACGGCGACGGAGGCCAGGGCGAGCACCCCGGCGACTCCGCCGGCGGCGAGGGCGAGTGCGGTCCCGGGCGAGCTCTGGACCAAGCCCCCGAGGCCAGCCGGGGTCTTGGCGGGGGCCGCGGCGGAGGGCTCGACCGGCACGGGGGTCGGGCGGATGGTCGCCGGGGGGTAGGTGTCGGGGCGCGGGTACTGCGGCTTGAACATGGCCGTTCTCCTTCCGGGGTGGACTACTTGTTGAGTGCGGTGTCGATGGCCGGGGCGAGGAAGCTGTCCGCGAGGAGGAAGCCGCCGAGGAGGATCACAGCGACCAGCCACCAGGGCGGGCGGATGAGCTTCACGCCGAGGGCGCCGACGACGATCAGGGCGAGCCAGAGCGGGACGTCCATGGCAATGGCCTTTCGGTTCAGCTGACGCGGCAGCGGTGAGTGCGGGCGGCGAGCCGGGCGGCGGTCGAGGTGCCGTAGTCGGCCGACCAGCGGCAGTCGGCGGTGGTGCAGATGGCGGCGTTCTTGGTGCGGCCGTCACGGTCGCGGTAGGTGCCGATCTGGACGGGGCCGATCTTCATGAGCGAGCGGAAGTTGATCCGTGCGGGCATGACGGTCTCCTGTCAGGTGAGCTGGGCGGCGATGGCCTCGGCCAGTGGGGCCGGGACGCCGAGCCGGGCGCGCAAGGTCTCGGTGTCGATGTCCGAGCCGGTGCGGGCGCGGTGGTCGGCGGCGATCTTCTGGGCGTGGGCGACGAGGGCCGGCGGAGCGGTGACCGTCAGCGCGGGAGTCGGAGCAGGCAGTGCGGGCAGGTCATCGGCCTGTATGCCGGGTTCCGTCTCCCGCTCGACCACGGGCAGAGGTGCCGGGTCGTCGGGCTCGGAGTCCAGCGGGCTGGGCGGCGTAGGGCGGTGGGCCAGGAGCGTTCCGCCGAGGAAGGCCAAGGCAGGCCATCCGGCGACGAGGATCCGGAGCCAGTCCGGAACGTCGCCGAGGTTGAGAAGGCCGGCGGTGGCGACGTTCGCGCCGAGCGAGGCAGCGAGGGCGACTGCGAACCACGACCAGGCCGAGCGCGAGGGCTCCCCCGCGTCCCGCAGGGTTCGTAGGCGGTGCCAGGCGGCGACGAGGAGCAGGTCCACGCTGACCGGATAGGCCCAGGCCTTCCAGCCGTCCTGTCCTGCGGCTTGGGCGAGGTCATGCAGGTGGGCGAAGGAGAGCGCTCCGGCAATAACGGCCTGGATGAGGACGGCGTCCGGGCGGACCAGGCGAATCATGATGTTCACCTCCTTCCAGTTCCAGGCATGGGGCGGGTAGGGATCTGACGCGATGAGGCCGCGCCCACCGTGGTGAGGAAGTGATCAGAAGGCAGGCGCCGAAGCAGCCTTCGGCTGGACCTTGCCGACGTGGACGCGTACCGGGCGCTCGGGCCGGAAGGGCTCCAGCTCGGGAATGGCTGGGGTGCGGTACGCGTAGGTGTTACAGGTGTCCACGGCCTGCCGGAGCGTGGTGTGGGGGGCCCGGATGCGGGACCAACCGCCAGACGAATCACCGGCCACGGCAGTGCCGGGACGCTCCTTGTCGATCTGTACGGCGGCGAGGACGGCGTCCGGGGAGATGTCCCCGAAGGCCATGTTCGCCGAGGTCTCGTCGTTGACGCGGTGGGCGGTGCGGCCGGTGAGCTGGGCCCGGAGCATGGTGATGCCCTTGCCGAGTTCGGAGCCGAAGCGCTGCCCGCAGATCTCCAGGTAGATGCCAGCGGCGCGGCCGAGCTGGGAGAGACGGACCAGGTGCGTGACGATCTGGTCCCTGCGTGCCTCGTCGGCCTTGCTTGGGGCGAGGGCCAACTCGGCGACTTCGTCCACCAGGACCACGACGGGTACGGGCCTCAGGTGCTCAGGCAGGTCCCAGATGTCCGCAGTGATCTCAGCGTCCGGCAGGCCGACGCTGATGCGCTGCTCGGTTCGGATGAGCTGGTAGACGCGGCCCATGTAGTCGACGAGGGCTGCCAGCAGATCAGCCGCGGCATCAGGGTTGTCCGCCAAGGCCGTGAACCGGGCCGCCAGCGGGGCGAGCTCCACGCCGTTCTTGCAGTCGATGCCGACGAGGGCGACATTCTGCGACGCCAGTCCGGCAACGAGGGTGCGCTGATAGACGGACTTCCCCGACTGAGTCGCGCCTACGTTCAGGGCATGGGGGACCTTCCGATAGTCCCGGTGATGCACCGCCCCGTCCTCCCGCAGGGCCACAGGCACCCGGAGCCCCTCGGCAGCAGCGACAGCCGCGGGCATGCGCACTCGCCGGAGTACGTCGTATCCCGTCATCCTCAGCTCGACCACGCCGGAGCGGATCTCTCTCGAGACGACGTTGTGCAGCGCGAAGGAGTGGCGCAGGCGGTCGGCGGAGGCGGAGAAGTCGAAGGCATCCTGTCCGGGCCGGAGTTTCAGCTTCAGGACCAGACCCGTCGAGGTGGGGCGAAGCCGCAGGATCCGGGGCGACCGGGCTTCAGGAACGGGGCGGTTGGCGATCCGGGCGAGTGCCAGCCGCCAGCGGGGCGGCGGAACGGTGAGCCCGCAGGCGTCCATCACCGACCGGTAGCGGATCAGGACGCGGACCACCGCGAAGGTGACCCCGAAGGCCATCCAGTACCAGGTGGGCCGCAGCCGGCGCAGAAGGAGCACGACGGCCAGCACCACCAGCAGCGTGACCCATAAGGCGGTCATGCTCAGCCCGCCTTGGCCAGCGACGTAACGGCCACGGCGCGGAAGCTGATCCCGTGGCGCTTCTGGCCGTTGAACTCGTTCTCCCAAGGCCGGGCGACCAGACCGGTCAGCGCGACCGGCGTGCCCATCGCCAGCTCACCGGAGACGTCGGGCTCGGCCACCGTCACCGAGATGACCTCGGCGTTGCCGTTCATCACGAACAGCACGTCCACGGTCATGAGGCTGTTGCCGGTGTCGCTATCCAAGGCGATCTGACCGGTCTTCTTGTCGCGCATCTTCAGCTGCGGGGGCTGGGCGACCATCACGGTCGCGCCGGAAGTGTCGACGGGAATCTGACGCACAGCAGATTACTCCTCTATAGGGGTCTCACTCCGTCACTCATGTATAGGAGTGACATCAAGAAGAATGCACCACTCCTATACATGAGTCAACCCGCTACGAAGAGAAACTCGCAGCGGGCTGTGGGGAGTTGATCGAACGTCAGTCTCGCGCAGGGATCCGGTACTCGAAGACGAACTGGTCAGCAGCCATGAGGGTGTCGCAGACCTCGACCACACGCCCCTCCGTCGTGACCGCGTTCCGCAGCAGGTGCACCACCGGGGAACCGGGACTCAGCGACAGCTCGGTGGCTTCAGCCTTGGCGGCCGGCCGAGCCTGCAACGTCTCCACGAACTCGGCGAAGACGTGCCCGTGATCCTCCAGCCGGGCATAGATTCCGCCGGGCCCGGGGTTGTCGGCGAACAGCTCGGGGATGTCCTTCGCAACGTCCCACGGCAGGTACGAGCTAGCCGTCTCCACAGGGGTCCCGTTCCGGAAGTACAGCCGCCTACGAGCGAGCACCTGAGTCCCCACGGGCACCCCGAGCCGCTCCGCGATCTCCTCCGGCGCCTCCATCGGCCCCCGGAAGAGCATGCTCACCGATGCCTCGGCCCCGGACTGAGCGGACTCCGCAAGGTAGGCCGCCTTACCCTCCTGCCGGTGCGTACGCCGGAAGCGATCCGAGGATCGATGCCGGACAGGCGGCCGAGCCTTCACGAACGAGCCCTTGCCGTGCCGCGTCTCGACGAGCCCACTCGCGCGGACCTCCACCATGGCCTTCCGGATCGTCCCGCCGGCCACGCCGTAGCGCTCGACGAGCTCGGACTCACTCGGCACCATGTCGCCCGCGCCGAGAACCCCGGCCCGGATCTGCTGGACGATGTCGTCGGCGATCTGCACGTAGCGAGGTACGGCCCTGCCACCTCCTGCTGCGGTTCCCATAGTCCTTCTCTTCCTCCTATGCTCCTGTACATGAGTACGGGTTCCCCGCAGGCCAAGTCAACGCCACTGCACTCCGTGTCCGTGGCCGGGGCAGTGCTTCGCGAGGACGGTCGACTCCTGGCGATCCGCCGGGCAGACAACGGAACTTGGGAACTGCCGGGCGGAGTCCTCGAACTCACCGAGTCCCCCGAGGCCGGCGTTCGCCGCGAAGTCCTAGAGGAGACGGGCATCCACGTCGAGGTGGACGAGCTCACGGGGGTCTACAAGAACACGACCCGAGGCATCGTCGCCCTGGTCTTCCGCTGCAAGCCGTCCGGCGGCACAGAGCGCACCTCAGCGGAATCGACCGCGGTCGCATGGCTCACACCGGAAGAGGTGTCCGAGCAGATGTCCGAGGTCTACGCGATCCGTCTCCTGGACGCCCTAGACCACGCAGGCCCGCACGTCCGCAGCCACGACGGCCGTCACCTCGTCACGTCATGACCCGTGAAGAGGCAGTCCGCTTGGTCCAGCTAGTCATGGACGGCGGCACCGCGAGCGAGGCTGAGGACGACGCAATCATCGAAGCGCTGGAACTGAGCCTGAGATGCCCGCACATCAGTGACTACATCTTCTACCCAGACCCCGGGCAGGAGCCTTCCGCCGAGCAGGTAGTCGAACGAGCCATGGCCTACCGACCGATCGCTCTCTGACCCCGAAGCGATGCGGTAAGAGTTTCCCTACTTCATCAAGGGCGCTTCCGCCGCCAAGGCGGCGTCGCGCGGCCGGCGCCCCGGGCCTGCGCTCCTGTCTCCGCCCCGCTCCAGCCCGGGGCGCCGGCCGCGCGCCAATGGCTAAGAGCTTGATGGGGAGGGCCAGGCCTAATCGGTCGCCCCTCTGCCAGGACTGATGCCTCCGGCGGGGGCGCTCCGACTCCGGGATGCGGGGGCTCGTCGTGCGACCGCGGGTGCGTTGTGGTTCGGGGTGGGGGCTGTCATCCCGTCTGCCGTCGTCCCAGGGCAAGCCGTAGCAGACCAGCCACCAGGGGCCCAGGTCGTTCGTCCAGCAGGGCGCTCCACCTGGGCCCCTGGCGACTGCCCTGCTACCACTCCGTATGGGACGACGGCAGACGGGATGACAGCCTGGGCGAGCTGTGGCTGAGGCAGTCGGTACGGTCCAGCTCTCGGAACGAACAAAGACAGGGGCAGCATGGGCAAGAACGCACCGCATCAAGACTTCCGAATCGGCGACGTTCTACGCGTGAGCTGCCCGCCGACGCAGGCCCGAGTAGCCAACGTGTCCCGATTCGATATCGCGGTCGAGTGGCCATGGGGCGAGATCGATCCGCAGTCTCGGTTCAGGTGGAATGGTCAGAGGGCCTTTGCGACGTCGCCCGACGCCCCAGACTGGACCACGAGCCTGTTCAGGACCGACCCTGAGCCGTGGAACCTGAGCGTCGGTGACAACTGCCTCGTAGGCATACCTGAGACGCTGGTGCGGATCACCGATATCGGCCGCTACGACCCTCCACAGGATGTGGGCTGGCTTCCCCGCCCTCACACGCTGCTCGGCGTAGTGCCGGCCGACTACCCCGACGAAACCGTTACCGAGGACGACGTAGACACGATCTACATCGATTCAGCGGCACCGGTGACGATCGAGCTGGTGTCTCGGAGCTGACCTGAACGTGCCCTCCCGTGCCCGATCAGGCGGGATCTCACGGGGAACCACGGAGCAGATCATCCAGAAGACAAGAACGGCCCCCGACCGTTCATGCTGGTCAGGGGCCATTCATCTGCAGTGGGTGTGGGATTTGAACCCACGGTGACTCGCGCCACGACGGTTTTCAAGAGGGTTCCGCTTGCAGCCTTCACATGGCACTTGAACTGCACAGCAGCGCCCGACGGAGGTTTGAGCTACCCCACGTCTGGCCCACCCATAGCCCACGGAGTACAGAATCAGCTGATTCGAGGTCTGCGACTGTCCCTCGGTCCTGTAAGACGGATCAAGGATTCTTGACGCCTTCTTCATCGGGAAGGTTGCGCTCCGCCAGATCGGCGGATGTACGCAGCTTCCTCAGCCGCAAGCACCCCCTCCTCTCCACGCCCCACCGCACCTAGTTGGACAGAGAGGTTGTTCAGGGACGTCGCGAGATAGGGAAGGTACGAATCAGGATTGGACTTTGCGAGAAGGCGGTAGTGGCCGACAGCCTCCTCGGCCGCAACTACACCCTCCTCCCTACGCCCAGCCTCACCCAGCCGGTTGCTGAGGTTGTTCAGACCCATAGCGAGCTTGGGCAGGTACGCACTAGCGTTGCTCTTGGTGAGAGCACGAAAATGACCGACAGCCTCCTCGGCCACAGGCAGGCCCTCCACCCCACGCCCCGCCGCGCCTAGATGGGCGGAGAGGTTATTCAGGCCGGTCGCCAGGTTGGGCAGGTACAAATCGGAGTTGTTCTCGGCGAGAGTCCGGTAGTAGTCGACGGCCTCCTCGACAGCAGCCAAACTCTCCTCCCCACGCCCCACCGCATCCAACCGGTTGCTGATGTTGTTCATGGCCTGCGCGAGGTGAGGCAGGTAGGCATGGGGATTGGTCTTGGCGAGAGTCCGGTAGTAGCCGACGGCCTCCTCAATCGCGACCAAACCCTCCTCCCCACGCCCCACCTCACCCAACAGGTTGCTGAGGCTTTTCAGGGCCAGCGCAAGGTTGGACAGGTACACGCCAGGGTTGCCCTCTGCGAAGACGCGGAAATGGCCGACGGCCTCCTCAATCGCAGCCAGACCGTCCTCCCAACGTCGCATCTCGCGCAGCCGGTTGGCGAGCGTGTGCTGAGTCCGCGCAAGACTGGGTAGGTACGCGCCAGGGTTCGTCCCAGCGAGCACGCGGAATAGACCAACAGCTTCTTCGATCGCGGCCAGACCATCCTCCCCACGCCCCACCTCACCCAACTGGTTGGAAAGGTTGTTCAGGGAAGTCGCAAGGTTAGGCAGGTGCGCACCAGGGTTGGTCTTGGCGAGAAGGCGGTAGTGGTCGACAGCCTCCTCAACCACAGTCAGACTCTCCTCCCCACGCCCCACCGCCCCCAGCAGGGCAGAGAGGTTGTTTAGGCCCATGGCGAGGTCTGGAAGGTGCGCATCAGAGTTGTTCTCAGCGAGAACGCGGTAGTGGCTGACAGCCTCCTTGACCACAGTCAGGCTCTCCTCCCCACGCCCCACCTCACTCAGCTGGACGGAGAGATTGTTCAGGGCACTAGCAAGGTTGAGCAGGTACGCGTCCGGGCTGGTCTTTGCGAGAATCCGGAAATGGTCGACAGCCTCCTTGATCGCGGCCAGACCCTCCTCCCTACGCCCCACCTCATCCAGCCGGTTGGAGAGATTAGTCAGGGCCACGGCGAGGTCGCAGCGCAGGTACGCGTCAGGGTTGGTCCCGCCGAGAAGGCGGCGGATGCGCACTGCTTCCTGGACGGGGACCAAACCCTCCTCCCCACGCCCCAGCTTTCCCAAGTCGACAGCAAGGTTGTTCAAGGCCCCAGCGAGGGCGGACAGGTACATGTCCGGGTTGGTCTTGGCGAGAGCGCGGTAGTGGTCGACAGCCTCCTCAATCGCGGCCAGACCCTCCTCCCCAGACCCCAGCGCACTTAGCTGGACGGAAAGATTGTTCAGGGCGGCGGCGAGCGGGGGTCGGTATGCAGTCGGTCCGGTCTCGGCAAGGACTCGGTACCGGTCGACGATTTCTCTGGCGAGGCGAACTGCCAAGTCAACAAGGCGCCGGCTGGACTCTGGGAGCCAGCTCTGGAGGCTAGTGAGGTCTCTCAGGGATGCACCCTGGTCTGTCGTGATCTTCTCAAGAGCAGTGATGAGGGGCGCCGGACGATCCGTCTGAATAGCAGTGGCGATGACATGCTTCGCCAGTTGGTGGTGACGCCGTACGCATAGGTCGGTCAGATGTGTGTCGAGGCTGCCGTGGAATACGGGGTGGGCGGCGGCACGGCTGTAGTTGGTCAGCAACTGGGCGGCTTGGACCGCATCGGCGTCCTGTAGAAGGTTCTCGGCGAGCGTGGGGTCAGCGGCCAGAACGCGTCCAATGTGCCGTTCGGCAAGTCGGTCGGGCTGGAGGCTGCCCCAAGGCCGGCCCGAGTCGGTAGGCGGATAGAGGGCGCCAATCCAGCCGGTGACCCCATCACGGCGATCACGAGCCTGGTCGGCCAGTTCGGGAATCCTGCACCAGGTCCGATCCGCTTGCTCGCGGTCCGCCGCACCGACCAGGTGGCCAGCGGCCAAGGCCCTCTCTAGAGTGTCGAGGCTCAGCCCCGGCGCCAGCCCACGGGCTGTGGCGGTATCGCGCCAGTAGCGGAACTCGTGGCCGAGTAGCCGGTCCTCCACCCCTTCGGCTCCCTGCTGAGCCGGACCGGAAGAGTCGGCTGGGGCAACCGTGTCGAGGAGGTCAGCGAGGGCAGTCATTTGGAGGGTGAGCGCGTTGCCGTAGCCGTCCTGGTCCAGGCGGGGCGCCTGCAGAGTGGCCGCTGCGGCGTGCCAGTCGTGTGCGGCAGCACCGGTGATGCAGGGGAGAACCGTGGCGAGGGCGCTCGCAGCCGAATGGTAAGCCTGCGGCCGGTCGGCCGGGTCGTCCTCCAGCGGGGGCAGGCGGTGGGTGAGGGCGGTGTCCAGGTAGTTCTGGGCGAGGCTGGAGGCGGTCTTCGCACGGGTCCACCAGTCGCCGTCGGTTCGAGCCAGGAGCAAGATCTTGAGCGGGGTGGCCCCAGGGCGGTCGGCAGCGGCCTCGATCAGGGCGTTGAGTTGACTGGTGCGAGTCTCGGCATAGTCAAGGACGACCAGGAGCGGCTTAGTTGCGTGCCGGATCTCCTTCAGTTCGACCACAGAGGCGTCCGGCCGCGGTAGCAGCACGGCCCAGTTGTCTGCCGCCAGGAGAGCGGCAAGTTGGTGGGCAAGGCGAGTCTTGCCCTGGCCTCCGGGCCCGTGCAGCAGCCACGCTCCAAACCCATCCCACGCGCACCATGCCCGCAGCTGCTCAAGCAGGTCCTCACGACCATGAAACGGGACGGTCTCACGCCCTGCCTCCAGCAGCGCAGCGGGGGACTGCGGTTTACCTCGGGGCGCGGTGCTCGCGGGGTCCTGGAGGTGCTGGAACTCCACCGCCTCCAACCTGCCCACACCGCCGCCATGCTCGGCAAGCACGGCACGGAAGGCAGGGTCATGGTGGAGGACGTAGGCGGGCACCACGTTGAGCTGGCCATGGGCGGAGTGGGCACGGTCCGAGGCAACGACGCCTGTCAGCAGGCGGCCGCCGAACATCGCCGCTCCCGACAGGCCTCCCCACGGCGAGGTATCCGTGAGTGACCACTGCGGCAGGTGCTGGGCCAGATCCATCACATACTGATTGCCGACGAACCCACTGCCGGGATTCATACGACCCTTGAGCTGGGTTGTCTCCACCCCGGCCCCGGGCCGCTGTGCAACGTCAGGGACACCCCAGGTCTCACAGTCAGTGCCGGGAAGGTCCGTCGCCAAACGGCCCCAGCGCACTGATCCTGCTGGCGCCTGCCACTGCGTGGCTTCGACACGAACAAGGGCTGCATCGTCTCTCCCACCCGGCGTGCCGCACCACACGACCACGCCAGAGAAAACACCATCCTCGGAGGGGCGGAACACATCCACCCGCTCACCGACCCGGGCAACGACGTGGGCGGACGTCAGGACTAGCCGACTGCCTATCGCATACCCCGAACCCGGGTGACCCAGCCGGGTCACCCCCATCAGACGCGCCCGCTCCACCCGCAGCCCCAAGACGTGTAAGCAACGAACCGCCTCCGGCCGGAGGCGGCCTCATCTGGTGGTGACCCGGTCAGTCCGGGATACGGCCCGCAGTGTCACCAGAGCCCGAGGGGCGCTCAAGTGCGCCACTAACCAGCAAGTCACCACCCTGCGGGCTCCTCGGCGTCAGCGTGAACGACACCCGGTGCGTACGACCACGAGACAACCCAGCCTCCGCCTCCGCTCCTACCGCCCACAGCTTGAAACCGGCTTTCGCCTTCGCGTCCGCCCGCAACTCGACCTCGAACTCCATCTCCACTGGCCCTACGGCAAACACCACATCCGGATGGTTGCCACCGAGCGCCGCCGCTGCGATCAACTCGTCGCGCACCGCAGCCACCGCGTCTACCAGAGGAATGTCCACTCGCCCCGCCCCATTTCGATGCACCACCAAATGAAGACACCTTAAGGACCGCAGCCCAACTCTCCGCAGTCAATCCACAATTTCGGCTAGGCAGATCAGTTCTGCCGCCGAAGCCACCCACCTACCGCCACGCACTAGTCATCAGACGGGCCGTCATCGTCGAGGACGAGGCGGCTCGCGCTTTCCGCACGGAGGCGATCGCAGGCCTCGGCAATGGGCGCGGGAGGGCTGCCCCAACTTCCACCACGTAACCCACTTGCCGGGCTCGCCCGGGCCCTGCTGGAGTCCGGGATCAACGGCATGGCAAGGGTCCAGGCACCGGAGGGGGAACGGCCGGCGGCGGGCTCCACGTCGTTTGCCAGTCGCCGACACACACAAACCGTGAAGCCCCCAGCGATCGGCTGGGGGCTTCATTTACGTTGGCTGCGGTGCCACTAGTCAGGGGCTGCTGGTGAGCGAGGAGCTGCGGTCTCTCCTTCGCGGGTGTATCGGGCTGATATCGCTAGGCGGTGCCCTCGGCTGGTTGCTACCCGGACCACGTCCCTCAAGGCTCCAGCCAGGTCCGCTGCCAGGAGGCGGAGCTCATCCGGATCTGCCTCCTCGTCGGCGAGGACTTCAGCGGCGTGGTCGAGGAGTTCGGCGCTCAAGCCGAGTTGCGCCCCCTCGGCGTTGTCGGCTAGGCGGGACAGGTAGCTGGCATTGTCGTCGGCGCTCAAGAAGCAAGGCTTGCCGTCTGGGCCCGACCATGGCAGGAGTCGCAGTTCGATTGAGGGTGTCACGCTTCCGCCCTCCTGACTTCGGTCGTGTGGTGGGTAGTGAAGACGGCATCGGCGCGATCGCCGGGGAGTGCCAGAAGGGCCGCCTCCACCACGCGGCCGGTGGTGTCGGTCGCCACGCGTGTGATCGAGAGGATGGCCAGGGTCGAGCTGATGCGAAGGGTCGCCGCTTCATCTGGAGTGGGGAGCCGGGTGCTGACCGTTTCCCGGACCACGGCCAGCGGTGGTCGCAGGTCTGGCAGTCGTGCGGCTAACAGCCCTTCCGGGACGTCGGCCGGCGCCAGGTCTCGGGGCACGTAGATTCGGGCCAGGCTGTGCGGTGTTCTCCCCTCGTGGCTGAGGCAGAGGAATTCCATCAGGGGACTGCGGGGCGAGACCTTGAGGAGGGCGGTCAGATGGCCGTGCGCTCGGAGGTTGCTGGCGCGGACGGTGGTGTGGAGGGGCTCTTCGGCCGGGGTCAGGGCGCTCGGCGGGTATCCGCCGCCGACGTACCTGGTCCTGCGGAGAGGGTGGCGAACGAAGTTGCCGCTGCCGTGGATCTTCTCCACGAGCCCTTCGCCCTGGAGGAGAGCAAGGGCGTTCCGGAGCGTTGGCGTGCTGACCTTGTAGCGGGCCGCGAGTTGGGCTTCTGAAGGGAGGCGCTCGCCGGCTTTCAGGCGGCCTACTGAGATCTGCTTTCGGATGTCATCGGCGATGGCGTGCCGGCGGGAGGGCGCGGGCTGGGTCACCAGTGCCTCCGCATTCGAAGGGCGACAAGACGGGTCCGGACGTGCATGGTCAGCTGCTCGCCCGATTCGAATCGGAGTCGCTTGGCGTTGGCGGGGAGTTGGACCAGGTCTACGACGCGGCACGGCTGACCGCCGACCTGGATGACGTCGCCGCGCTGCACACTGGTCGAGGTGATCTCGACGTTCGTGGCGAGGGCACCGGTTGGCGTCCATCCCGTCACTGGGTCACCTGCCGCAGCTCGGACCAGTCCCCCGCCGTGTGGCAAGGGCAATCGCAGGCTTCGTAGGTCACGGCCACCCCGATGGGGGCCGTGGCAGGGGACGACTGCGCGCACTCACGGTGGGTTCCGATCGCGCACGAGCTCGACCGGTAGGGGTCATCCGCGCCGGGCAGTGGGCCCCGCCTGAGGGGGCGCCCACTGGTGCGGGCGGGGGTGGGGACCATACGGTTCGACACGCTGATCAGCTCCTATCGCTGATGGCCAGGTCCCCGGACGTCGCCCGTCGCGGGGACCGCTTCGTTTACGGCGGCCCAGAGGGTGCGGCCGGTCAAGCTGCTGGCGAGGAGACCGAATCGGTCGGCCTCCGCCACCACGTCCAGGACCTCCCGCCACGATTCGGCGGGCAGCGCTTCCGGTACCTCCGCTTCGATCGAGGTGTACGTGGCGTGCGGCTCCACTCGTGTGGTCAGCCCAAGGGCTGCGAGCCGGGTGGCGAGGTCCTTGGCCCTTGCTTCCGAAGCGGGCACCGAGAGCCTCCGTCGCCGATCGATCACGTTGAGTGAAGCTAGTTAACTAGATTAGAGCTAGTGGACTAGATTTTCCACATGCCTGAGCAGCCGCCTTATCTCCGCATCGCCGACGTCCTGCGGCAGCGGATCGCGGAGCACGAGTGGACTGCCGGCGATCGACTGCCTTCGCGCGCCCAGATCGCCGAGGAGTGCGGTGTCGGCGAGAACGTGGTCCGCCGGGCGCAGGAGTTGCTGATCTCCCAGGGTGTGCTTGAGGGACGGGCGGGTTCGGGCACCTATGTCGCCGAGCCGCGACGGCGTGTGCGGGTTGTTCGGTCCTCGGCGCGTGAGCAGCCCGGCGGTTCGCCGTTCCGGGCGGACATGCAGGCCTTGGGCAAGCAGGGCGACTGGGAGAGCCGGACCGAAGCGAAGGTGCCGGCCCCTGCCGAGATCGCGGCGCGGCTCGGTATCGCCGAGGGCCAGCTGTGCGTCCGGACCGTTTACGAGTTCCTTGCTGACGGTCGGCCGGTGCAGTTGTCGACAAGCTGGGAGCCGTACGAGCTGACTGCTGGCACTCTCGTGGTCCTGCCGGAGGGTGGGCCGCATGCTGGGGCGGGCGTCGTGAACCGGATGTCCGAGATCGGGATCACCGTCAGCCATGCCGTCGAACAGCCGGAGCCGCGACAGGCGACCGCCGAGGAGGCATCGCTCCTCGGGATCCAGAAGGCGGCTCTGGTGACGCACATCCGGCGGACGTACTACAGCGACCAAGGGCAGCCCGTGGAGACGGCGGACATCGTCATCCCCACCTCCCTGTGCGAGATCGTCTACGAGGTCCGCGTCGACCGCTGATGGCCGCCGTTGATCGAATAGGGAGGGGTAGGGATGACGGGTGATCTCCGGTTCAGCTGGGTACTGAGCGGCTCTGGGTGGGCTACGTGCCGGATTGCCGATGACGCTTCGGAGTGGAAGGACTTCGTCAGCTACTGCACGGATGCTTTGGCCGACACGTTGTATGCGATGGTCGGGCTCTATGGGGCCTCGACCGTCCAGCGGTTCTTCTTCGACCTCGAACCGGCCGTCGTGAGGTGGCAACTCCGGCGCCAAGGTGCGGACGTGTCCGTCGCCATCTATCGGTTCCCGGACGGGGCGACGAGCTGGGACGCGCCCGACGACGCGGGCACCCTCTCCTGGCGCACGACACGGCCCCGTAGTGTGCTGGGCCACGCGGTGATGGAGGCCGCTGAGGAGGTGTTGCGGACTCACGGCGAGGCCGGGTATCGAGAGAAGTGGGTACTGCGCCCCTTCCCTGTCGCCGCTCTGCAAGACCTTCGACGGCTGCACCAGCGAAACGACACGTGCCGACACGAGCAGTGCCAGCGCGGCCCCGTGTCCTGATTAAAAAACGAACGTTAAGGCTGTGAGTACGAGCCCGCCAGCCGTACGCCGGCGCAGGCCACCAGTGCGCCGCCGTCTTGCGTGAGGAAGACCGTGTAGATCCACGACCCGTCGGAGGCTGTGATCTGCCCGATGCGGATGGGCTGAGCGCGCTCCCGGAGGAGTTCCAGCGCTCGTTCCCATCCCAGGTTCTCGGCGCCCTTCCGCCGCACGCTTCGAAGCCGAATCGCGAAAGTCCCTGCGTGGCTGTCTGAAAGCCTCGTACCGGCTTCCCACACGACGTACTCGGAGCCGTCGGCGAGGGCCGCCAGAGCGCCCTTGGATGCCTCGTCGTCGCCGGCCAGCAGCCGCATCAGCTAATGCCGTTCCATCGTCCCTCCCTGGCTGGCATCCTGCGATGCGGCAGGGATGTGCCGCAACCGCGTATACCGCTCGCCGCCGCACGTCAGTCGTTCCTCACGACAGGGGGTAGCCATGCACACACTCACGAGTCTGGCTGGCCGGGAGATGTCACCCCAGGGGGAGGCCGTCTTCCTGCTGCTCTGGGGGCTGGGCTTGAGTCTCGTGGGCGGGTTCCTGGCGCTCAGGAGCGGCGCCGAGGCCATGGCGGCGTATGGCGACCAGACGCAACAGGACGCCCACGACGCGTACGGACGGGGTGTTCCGCCGGATGCTGCGACACGGGAGCGGAGACGCGGCATCGCAAGGCGTGTGGGGTGGGTGCTCGCGGTCGTGGGCCCGGCATGTGCGATCACCGGGATAGCGCAGCTCGCACAACAGTGAGCCCGCTCCCGGGACACCGTGCCCCTTGCGTGCCCGATCGGGCAGCGGCGGAGGGGGAATCGCGGGGAACGGCGGTGCCGGTGCGGCTCAGCCGCAGGTCAGCGAACGGGAAGGTCAGGCGGGATCCGCGTACGCGATCTTCCAAACTAGCTACGCGGGTTCGATTCCCGTCACCCGCTCTGAAGACGAAAGGGCCAGGTCAGAGGATGTTTCCTCCGCCTGGCCCTTCGTCGTTCCCGGGGGCTGCGAAGTGGCCGCCCGGCGGTGGGCTGGGATAGTGGGGGGAGAGCTCGGATCGGGCCTGTTGTACTCATCGGCGCACCGGCTCTCGACACCATCCCGTACGCCGTCGCGCGGCTGATCACGGACACCCGCGGCGCACGTGCCGTCCCGCCCACGGCGGGCGGCGGCCTACCAGCCGGCCGGCCGGACGAAGTCGCAGGCGAGACCGTCAGGGCCGGTCAGGACCATCACAGACATGTGAGAGGGGTGACCATGTCGTTCACCCGTTCCCGCCGCAATCGTCACCGCACCCGGGCAGCAGCGGTCGGTGCCGCCTGCGCCCTGCTCGCCGTCGTCGGCGTCACGAGTACCAGCGCGGCGCCCGTGTCGCAGCCCGCCGCCGCGTCGGGCGTGACGGCCGAGACCACGGAAGTCCACATCAAGGACTTCAAGTTCAACCCGTCGACCCTGACGGTCAAACCCGGCACGAAGGTCACGGTGGTCAACGAGGACTCGACCCCGCACACCCTGACCGCTTCCGACGGCTACGCCTTCGACACCGGCACCATCGACGCCGGCAAGTCCGGCAGCTTCACCGCGCCGTCCAAGGTCGGCCAGTACCCCTTCGTCTGCTCCTTCCACCCGCAGATGACGGGAACGCTCACCGTCAAGTGACGTCGCAGCTTCGTCGCATGCGTGCCGAGCGAGACCGACGGCCCCTGACCACCGATCCCCGTCAGGGGCCGTTCGGCGGAGGGGTCTAGAGCTGGATGTTCGCGATCATCGTCGCCAGGGAGTTCAGGAAACGGTTCACGTCGTCCGCGATCGAGCTGGACGCGAGGAAGAAGCCGAAGAGGGCGGCGACGATGGCGGGGCCCGGCTTGATGTGGTTGCCGCGGATCAGCACCACCAGGATGACCGCCAACAGAACCACCACTGACAGCGAAATGGCCACTACTGATCACACCTTCGGTCGTCCCCTGGTCGGCCCGGGGCGCACAGCACACCCCCACATGGACCATCCTCCCACCAACCGGCCCCGGCTATCCGCCTCGTGACGAATCACCATCGTTCCGCTTGTGCGGTCAGGGGGTGGTGAGGCCCAAGAGGGAGCGGACATAGGCGTACTTCGCGGACAGACGGTCGCGGGTGGCGGCGTCCAGGACGGAGAGGCGGGCCGGGTCCGCGTTGTGGGCGAGGTCGGCCTCCTTCACCAGGAGGGCGCCGGGGGTGGCCAGGATGCGGGCCGTGTACTCCTCGACCGGTTCGCCGGGGCGCTTCGTGACGGCCAGGACCATGTCCTTCACCGACTGCGGGAGGGCGGCGGAATCCAGCCAGGTGAGGCTGAGCGCCTCGTCCTCGATCGCATCGTGGAGCCAGGCCGCCGCCTGCTGCTCGGGGCTGCCTCCGCGCAGCCGGACGCCCTCCGCCACGGCCGCGAGGTGCTCCGCGTAGGGGCGGCCGGCCTTGTCGGTCTGGCCCTCGTGCGCGGCGCGGGCGAGGGCCTCGATCTCGAGGAGGGTCAGGGGGGCCGCCGTCATGTGAGCTCCTTCGCTGCCGTACGGAGGGCCTCTGCGGCCCGGCGTACGTCCGCGTGCGTGGTACGCCAGTTGGAGAACGCGGCGCGCAGGGCGGGGGTTCCCCCGTAGACGGTCGGGGTGAGGAAGACCTCGGGGGTGGCCGCCTCCCGCAGGGCCGTCAGGCGGGCCTGGGTGGGGGCTTCGGCGAGGGTGAAGCAGACGACGTTGAGGCGGACCGGGGCGAGGAGCCGGAAGGACGGGTCCCCGGAGAGCCGCTCGCCCAGGGCGCGGGCGCAGGCGATGTCGCGCTCGACGATCTCGCGGTGGCCCCGGCGGCCGTAGGCGCGGAGCGTGAACCAGGCGGCGAGGGCGCGCAGGCGGTGCGAGTTCTCCGGGGTGAGGTGGACGAGGTCGGGGTGTTCGCCGAGGGGGCCCAGGTAGGCGGCGGAGTTGGCGAACACGCGGGCCTGGAGGTCGCGGCGGCGGGTGAACTGGACGGCGCTGTCGTAGGGGACGTTGAGCCACTTGTGGAGGTCGACGCAGACGGAGTCGGAGGCGTCGAGGCCGTCGGTGAGGTGGGCGTGGTCCGGCGAGAGGGCGGCGAACGCGCCGAAGGCGGCGTCGGTGTGGAGCCAGAAGTCGTGCCGTTCGCGCAGGGCGCCGATCGCGCGGAGGTCGTCGAAGTCGACGGTGTTGACGGTGCCGGCGTTGGCCACGACCACGGCCGGGCCGGGGCCGTCGGCGAGGGCGCGGTCGAGGGCGGCGGGGTCGACGGCCTCGCGGCCGGGGAGGGTCGGGACGCGCACGAGGGAGTTGCGGCCCAGGCCGAGGACCGAGAGGGCCTTGGCGATGGAGGAGTGGGGGGCGCCGGAGAGGACCCGGACGGGGCCGAGGGCGGCGGCGCCGTCGTCGGCCGGGGAGACCCCGAGGCGTTCGCCGAGCCATTCGCGGGCGATCGCGAGGCCGGTGGTGTTGGACATCGTGGCGCCGCTGACGAAGGTGCCGGTGTGGGCGTCCGAGAGCCCGAAGAGTTCGCGGAGCCAGGTGGTGGTCTCGCGTTCGAGGTCCTGGCCGCCGCCGTCGAGGGCGGAGTTGGAGTTCTGGTCGTGCGCGGCGGTCAGCCAGTCCCCCGCGAGGGCGGCCGGGGTGGCGCCGCCGGTGACGAAGCCGAGGTAGCGGGGGCCCGCGGAGGCGGAGAGGCGGGGCTCCCAGCGCTCGCGGAAGGCGGCGAGGGCCGCTTCCGTGCCGTCGCCGTGGTCCGGGAGGGGCTCGGGGTCGTACGGATTCCTCCCGGCAGGCGGTACGACGGGACGCGCGTCCAGCGTCGCGAGGGCGTCGGCCGCGGCGCGGCGGGTGGCTTCGAGCAGTTCGGGGAGCCGGGCGAGGTCTGCGGCGAGCGTGCGGTCCATGGGGGCACGCTATGCCCCGCCGGGCCCGGCGGGGCGGGCCAATCCGAGGCGAGTGGCCCGGATCGGGAGGTGGGGTGCGGGGGGGGCCGTCGGAGCAGCGGGGCGGCTGGGGGTTCGGGGTGGATGGGGGCGTCGTAGGGTCGGGGGATGATCGCGAAGCGGTGGGTGCGGGGCGCTGTGGGGGTCGTGGCCGTGTCGGGGGTGCTGGTGGGGGTGGCGGGCTGCGAGACGCCTCCGCCGCCGCGGGCCGCGCCGGGGCCGACGGGTACGCCACCGCGTGCGTCGGCGCCGTCGCTCCGGCCCGCTCCGCCGGGGCCGTCACGGACGGGGCAGCCGTCGCCGTCGTCGCAGCCGGAGTGTCCCGAGGGCGGGGTGCGGCTCGTCGAGGGGGACGGGGACGCGGCGATGGGGCTGCGGGTCGCGGAGGTCGGGCTCGTCAACTGCGGCGCGCAGCCCTACGTACTGGAGGGGTATCCCCGGCTGACGCTGCGGGACGACAGGAACGATCCGGTGGAGGTGTCCGTCGAGCACGGGGCGGCGGGCATCACCACCGGCGTGCCGAACGTGGACGCGCCCCCGGAACCGGTGACGCTCGCGCCGGGGCAGGCCGCCTCGGTGGCGATGGTGTGGCGCAATCTCGTCACCGACTTCGCGGTGCCCGCCGTGTCCGCGCCGATCGTGGAGATCGAGCCGCGCGCCGGAGCGCCCCGGCTGTCGCTCCGGCTGCGGCGGCCGGTGGACCTCGGCAACACCGGGAAGCTCGGGCTCGGTCCGTGGAGGGCGGCGGCCCGGTGATCGTGTGGCTGAACGGGCCCTTCGGGGGCGGGAAGACCCAGACCGCGTACGCGCTGCACCGGCGGCTGGCGGGGAGCGTGGTGTGCGATCCGGAGCACGTCGGGTTCGGGCTGCACCGGATGATGCCGGCCGCATTGCGCGGGGACTTCCAGGACCTGCCCGCATGGCGGCAGGGGGTGTTCGAGGTGCTGGAGCTGGCGGCCGCGCGGCACCCGGGGGTGGTCCTGGTGCCGATGACCGTCACGGAGCCGGCGTACTTCGCGGAGACGGTGGGCCGGCTGCGCGAACGGGGCCACGACGTACGGCACTTCGCGCTGCTGGCGCAGCGGGAGACCGTACTGCGCAGGCTGCGCGAGCGGGGGCTGGGGCGCGGGCTGAAGCGGGAGGGCTTCGCGGTGGCCCGGCTGGACGGGTGCCTGGAGGCGCTCGCGGAACCGGAGTTCGCGGAGCACCTGGCGACCGACCGGCTCACCGTGTCACAGGTCGCGGACCGGGTCGCCGCCTCGGCGGGCCTGAGCCTGGCCCCGGACGCCGACGGCCCCCTGCGGGGGCGCCTGCGGCGGGCCCTGATCGGCGTGCGGCACATCCGCTTCGATTAGGCCGTCTCTTCCGGCCCTTTCGGATCTTGCCGGTCACGTACTCGGGCGCTCCGCCGAGGCGGCGAGGTGCGGTGCCGGGCAGCAGGGGGTACCTCCCGGCCCCCTGGGGCTGGGGGAGGGTCGGGCGAGATCCGGAAGAGACGGCCTCTAGGCGGCCACGGCGGCCGTCGTGTGGGCGCGGGTCGTGAGGGTGGTCATGCGGGTGGCGATCGTCGTGGCCGGGCTGCGCGGGAGGCGGTCGGCGATGAGGCCGTCGGCGAGGAAGAGGACCTGGTCGGCGTGGGCCGCGGCGGCCGGGTCGTGGGTGACCATGACGATGGTGGCGCCGAGGGAGTCGACCGCGGACCGCAGGAGGCCGAGTACTTCCGCGGCGGTGGTGGTGTCCAGGGCGCCCGTGGGCTCGTCGGCGAAGACCACGTCGGGGCGGGTGACCAGGGCCCGGGCGATGGCGACGCGCTGCTGCTGGCCGCCGGAGAGCTCGGCGGGGCGGCGGCTCCCCTTGCCCTCCAGGCCGACGCGGGCGAGCAGGTCGGCGGCCCGGGCCCGGTCCTGCCGGCCGCCGGCGAGCCTCATCGGGAGCAGCACGTTCTGCTCGACGGTGAGGGAGGGCAGGAGGTTGAAGGCCTGGAAGACGAAGCCGAGGCGGCTGCGGCGGAGTTCGGTGAGCTCGTTCTCGTCGAGTCCGGTGATCTCCGTGCCGCCGAGGCGGACGGAGCCCTCGGTGGGGAGGTCGAGCCCCGCGGCGCACTGCAGGAAGGTGGACTTCCCGGAGCCGGAGGGCCCCATCACGGCCGTGAAGCTGCCGCGCGGCAGGCTGAGGTCGATGCCGCGCAGGGCGTGCACGGTGGCGGCGCCGCGGCCGTACGCGCGGCGCACGCCGCGCAGCTCGACGGCAGCGGCGGCGGGGGTGGTGGTGCCGTACGGGTCGGGCGTCTGCGCGGGGCCGTCGTTCCGCTGCTGCCGCTGCTGCTTGCTCCGTCGGAGCCCCATGATGTGCCGCCTTCCGTGCCGCGGGCCGTCGTGTCCGTGTGTCCGTGAACGTGTCACTGACGCTACGGATCACCGCACGGCCCCGACATGGCGCGGCCCGGCGGACGGGAGGTGGGGCAAACCCCACCCCTGCGGTCAGGGGGCTCGGCGGATGAGGAGGAGGGCCCGGTCGTCGTTGACGTCCTTGGCGACCTTCTCGATCAGGTGCCAGGTCGCGCCCTCCCAGCCGGCCGCGACGTAGCGGTCGGCCTCGCCCGTGAGCCGGTCGATGCCCTCGCTGATCTCGCGGTCGGCCGTCTCGACCAGTCCGTCGGTGAAGAGCATCAGGACGTCGCCCCGGCGCAGGCTGCCGCGGGTGGGCGTGAACTCCGCGCCGTCGTAGACGCCCAGGAGGGGGCCTTCGCCCGTCTTCTCCTGCCAGCGGCCGGTGCCCGCGGAGAGCTGGAGGGCGGGGAGGTGGCCGGCCGAGAGGAGTTCGTAGTCCCCGGTCTCGAGGTCCAGGACGAGGTGGATGGAGGTGGCGAAGCCCTCGTCCCAGTCCTGGCGGAGCAGGTAGCCGTTGGCGGCGGGCAGGAAGCCGTGCGGGGGCAGGGCGCCCAGCAGGCCGCCGAAGGCGCCCGAGAGGAGGAGGGCGCGGGAGCCCGCCTCCATGCCCTTGCCGGACACGTCGGTCAGGACGATCTCCAGGGTGCGGCCGCCGTTGGTGCGGGCCGCGACCACGAAGTCGCCGGAGAAGGACTGGCCGCCCGCCGGTCGCAGGGCCATCTCGCGGTGCCAGCCCCGCGGCAGGGCGGGCAGCTTGCTCTGCACCCTGATCCGTTCGCGCAGGTCGAAGAGCATGGTGCCGCCCCGCCGCCACGGCACGCCGACGCGGCTGCGGAACTGGGCGATGACCAGGCCGAAGAACCCGCACGCCGCCACCACCAGGACGGTGCCGGGGGTGACCCGGGCGGGCCCCTGGGTGTACGGGCCGAGGACCAGGGCCTCGACGATCAGCGCGGCGGCGGACGCAGCGTAGAGGGCGAGGAGGCTCGCGGGGCGCAGGAGCAGCCCGCCGGCCACGATCGGCAGGACGAGGGCGGAGGGCGAGAACCAGACGGGCAGCATCATCGTGCCGCAGGCGATCGCGGGGACGGTGAGCAGCAGCCCGGCGAAGGCGAGCCAGTCGGAGGCGTCGCCGCGGAAGTAGTCGACCGCGGATTTGCGCAGGGCGGTACGGGCCCGGTGCGACAGCATGCGCCCCCGGGCCATCAGCGTCTCCACGCGTGCTCCGGCCATTGCTTCGGGACCCTATCCATGTCGGCTGCGTGTGCGCAGGGGTACCCCCGCACCGGGGGACCTTCTGCGCTCGAAAACATGTCGACTGGGGCGTAATGCCCTGGTAAGGATGGCCATATGGCTCTTGAGACGCGCGTATTGCAGGCCGATGAGTGGGATGTCTGGTACGACCAGCTTGAACTGGCCTTCGGCGGAGTGCCCGAATCCCCGGCGGAGCGGAAGCTGTACCGGCGGCTGACGGAGACGGAACGGTCGCTCGGCGTCTGGGACGGTCCGGTCTGCGTGGCCTCGGCGGGTGCCTTCACCTTCCGTCTCTCCGTCCCCGGCGGTGCGCTGGTCCCGGCGGCGGGCGTCACGATGGTGGGCGTCTCCCCCACCCACCGCCGCCGCGGGATCCTGACCTCGCTCATGCGCCGCCAATTGGACGACATCCGGGCGGGTGGCGAGCCGCTCGCCGTGCTGACGGCCTCGGATCCGGCGATCTACGGGCGCTTCGGGTACGCCACCGCGACGTACGCCCTCTCCGTCGACATCGACACGACCCGCGTACGGCTTTCCGTGCCGCCTGGGACGGACGGGGTGACGGTGCGGCTGGCCGATCCGCTGGACGTGCTGGACGACTGCGAGCGGGTGTACGAGGAGCTGCTCGCGGGCCGCCCGGGCATGCCCGCCCGGCAGCCGGGCTGGGAGCACCTGCCGCTGCTGGACGCGCCCGCGATGCGGGGCGGCGGGTCTCCGCTGAAGTGCGTGGTGGCCGAGCGGGAGGGCGGCGGGGTGGTGGGGTACGCCCGCTACCGGGTGAAGCCGGAGTGGGACCCGACCGGCTCCGACGGCAAGGTCGAGGTGACCGACCTCGACGCGCTCGACCCGGCGGCGTACGCGGCGCTGTGGCGCTACCTGTTCGGGATCGACCTGACCTGGACGGTACGGGCGCACCGGCGTCCGGTGGACGATCCGGTGCTGCACCTGGTCAGCGACGTCCGGCGGTCGCAGCCGCGCTCGCGGGACTCGCTGTACGTGCGGCTGGTGGACCTGCCGCGGGCGCTCGAAGCACGGACGTACGGGGCCGCGCTGGACGTGGTGATGGAGGTCGAGGACGCGTTCTGCCCGTGGAACGAGGGGCGGTGGCGGGTGGTCGCCGACGCGAAAGGCGCGGCTCGCGTGACGCGGAGCGGGGAGCCGGCGGAGCTGGCGCTGTCGGTGCGGGAGCTGGGGGCGGCGTACCTGGGCGGGATCAGCCTCACGTCGCTGGCGGCGGCGGGGCGGGTGCGGGAGCTGCGGCGGGGTGCGGTGCGGGAGGCTTCGCGGGCCTTTGCGGGTGACGTGGCCCCCTGGCTGCCGCACGGCTTCTAGCACCGCCCGCGCCGGGGTCGGGTGTGCGGTGGGGCGCCCCCGCAGGGCGTCGAACGCAACCACGCCGTACGTGTCCGACCCCGTGGAAACGTTCGACGGCCGAGGAGGTGCCCCGCCGCGCGCCCGGCCCCGGCGGCCCGTTGCTTGCGGGCCGCCCCGGGGTGCCGCTGCGCGGAGCCGCTCCCCGCCCCGCCCGGCCATGATCCGCCGGACACCCCCTAGCGCTGTTGGCAGCCCGGGCACCAGAAGAGGTTGCGGGTGGACAGGTCGGCGGTGCGGATTTCGGTGCCGCAGATGTGGCAGGGCATGTGCGCCCTGCGGTAGACGTAGACCTCGCCGCCGTGGTCGTCCACCCGCGGCGGTCGGCCCATGGCCTCGGGCAGGTGCTCGTCGCGGACGGTGTCGATGCGGTTGTTGCGCACGCCCTCCCGCATCAGGCCGGCCAGGTCCGCCCACATGGCGTCCCATTCGGCGCGGGTGAGGTCCTTGCCCAGGCGGTACGGGTCGATGCCGTGCCGGAAGAGGACCTCGGCGCGGTACACGTTGCCGACGCCCGCGATCACCTTCTGGTCCATGAGCAGCGCGGCGACGGTGGTGCGGGAGCGGGAGATGCGGGCCCAGGCGCGGTCCGGGTCGTCGGCCGGCCGCAGCGGGTCCGGGCCGAGCCGGTCGTGTATCGCCTTCTTCTCCCCGTCGCCGATCAGCTCGCAGGCGGTGGGGCCGCGCAGGTCGGCGTAGTGGGATTCGTTGAGCAGACGCAGCCGGACCGTGTCGGTGGCCGGCGGCGCCGGGGCGGGCCCGAAGCCGAGCTTGCCGAAGAGGCCCAGGTGGATGTGGATCCAGGCGTCGCCGAGCTCGAGGAAGAGGTGCTTGCCGTGCGCCTCGGCGCTCTCCAGCTCGCGCCCGTCGAGCAGGGCGGCGCTTTCGGCGAAGCGGCCCTGCGGGCTGCTGACCCGGACCGTGCGGGCGGCGAACCGCTCGGTGTGGTCCTGCGCGAGGCGGTGGATCGTATGCCCCTCGGGCACTGCGTGCTCCTCAACGTACTCAGAGTGCTCAAAGAAAACGGCCGCGCCACCCGCTCCACGGGTGGCACGGCCGGAAGCGGAATCAGCCCTGCGGGTGGTGCGCCGGGATGGGGGGCAGCTCGCCCGTCTGCTCGTACGCCGAGAGCATCTCGATGCGGCGCGTGTGGCGCTCCTCGTCGGAGTACGGAGTGTTCAGGAAGGCCTCGATGAAGCTGACGGCCTCGTCCTGGGTGTGCATCCGGCCGCCGACGGAGATCACGTTGGCGTTGTTGTGCTCGCGCCCGAGCTGGGCGGTCTGGACGCTCCAGGCCAGGATGGCGCGGACGCCCTTGACCTTGTTCGCGGCGATCTGCTCGCCGTTGCCGGAGCCGCCGATCACGATGCCGAGGCTGTCGGCGTCCGCGGCGGTCTTCTCCGCGGCGCGGAGGCAGAACGGCGGGTAGTCGTCCACCGCGTCGTAGATGTGGGGCCCACAGTCGACGGGCTCGTGGCCGTTGTTCTTGAGCCAGTCCACGAGGTGGTTCTTCAGCTCAAAGCCTGCATGGTCGGATCCGAGGTACACGCGCATGGGACGAGTGTGGCACGAGAGCCCCCGACAGAGCTCGGCAGGGTGTCGCGTAAGTCACTTCTAAAGCTCAAGTAAACCCAAAGAACGCAGATGGGACAGGGCGGGACCAAGGTCCTGGACTTTCGTCCCAACGCAACGATCCGGATTGAGGTCTTCCGTCCTGCGTTCATCTCAGGTTTGAATGCCGGGGCTCGCAACCCGAGAACCTAAGGATCCGTCCATGAGCGACACGACGACCCTTCAGAAGGAAGGCAGCCCCACCGGCAACCCCGGTGACGGTCTGCCTTCCGACGGTCTGAAGGCCGGTCTCAAGAACCGCCACCTGTCCATGATCGCCATCGGCGGTGTCATCGGCGCCGGCCTCTTCGTCGGCTCCGGCGGCGGTATCGCCAAGGCCGGTCCCGCCATCCTGATCTCCTACGCGCTGGTCGGCGCGATGGTCGTCTTCGTGATGCGGATGCTGGGCGAGATGGCGGCCGCCAGCCCCAACTCGGGCTCCTTCTCCGCCTACGCCGACCGCGCGCTGGGCCGCTGGGCCGGCTTCTCCATCGGCTGGCTGTACTGGTTCTTCTGGGTCGTCGTCCTGGCCGTGGAGGCCACCGCCGGCGCCTCGATCCTGGAGGGCTGGATCCCGGCCGTCCCGCAGTGGGCCTGGGCCCTGATCGTGATGGCCGTCCTGACCGCCACCAACCTCGGCTCCGTCGCCTCGTACGGCGAGTTCGAGTTCTGGTTCGCCGGCATCAAGGTCGTCGCCATCGGCGCCTTCGTGGTCATCGGCATGCTGGCCGTCTTCGGCGTGCTGCCCGGCTCCCACAACCCGGGTGCGGGCTTCGCCCACCTGACCGACGCGGGCGGCTTCTTCCCGAACGGCTACGGCGCGGTCCTCACCGGCGTGCTGATGGTCGTCTTCTCCTTCATGGGCAGCGAGATCGTCACCCTCGCCGCCGGCGAGTCGGAGAACCCCCGCAAGGCGGTCACCCAGGCCACCAACTCCGTCATCTGGCGGATCGGCGTCTTCTACCTCGGCTCGATCTTCATCGTGCTGACGCTGCTCCCCTGGAACGACAAGTCGATCACCGAGAAGGGCTCGTACGTCGCCGCCCTCGACTCGATCGGCATCGCGCACGCCGGCACGATCATGGAGGTCATCGTCCTGACCGCCGTGCTGTCCTGCCTGAACTCGGGCCTCTACACCGCCTCCCGCATGGCCTTCTCGCTCGGTGAGCGCGGCGACGCGCCCAAGGCGTTCGCCAAGGTCAACTCGCGTGGCGTTCCGGTGGCCGCGATCCTCGGCTCCACGGTCTTCGGCTTCATCGCCGTCTACTTCAACTACGCGTTCAAGGACACGGTCTTCACCTTCCTCCTGAACTCCTCCGGCGCCATCGCGCTCTTCGTCTGGCTGGTCATCTGCTTCACCCAGCTGAGGATGCGCGGGATCCTGGTCCGCGAGGCCCCGGAGAAGCTGACCGTGAAGATGTGGCTGTTCCCGTGGCTGACCTGGGCCACCGCCGCACTGATCATGTTCGTGATCGGCTACATGTTCGTGGACGACGCCAACCGCGAGGTCGTCACCCTGTCCACCCTGGTCGCCGGCCTGGTCGTCGCCGTCGGCGTGGTGCTGGACTTCCGCCGCCGCCGCGCTGCGCTCCGCTAGAGCGCAGCAGGCGCGCACCCGTACGGCAGCAGCCCCGGACCACAGCGTGGTGGTCCGGGGCTGCTGCCGTACGAACGGGGCGGCGGCTCAGCCGCGGCGGCCCGCCAGCTTCCAGGCGGCCGGCAGGGCGCCCATCGCGAGGGCGGCCTTGAGCGCGTCGCCGATCAGGAACGGGGTCAGGCCCGCCGCGACGGCGGCGCTCAGGGACATGCCGGTGGCGGCCATCAGGTACGGCACGCCCACCGCGTAGATCACTGCGGAGCCCAGCACCATCGTGCCCGCGGTACGCAGGACCGAGCGGTCGGCGCCGCGCCGTGCGAGGGCGCCGACGAGGGTGGCGGCCAGCAGCATGCCGAGCACGTACCCGAAGGAGGCTCCGCCCGCCCCGGAGGTGCCGCCCGCGAACCACGGCACGCCGGCCATGCCGACGAGGGCGTACAGCCCGAGGGAGAGGAACCCGCGGCGGGCGCCGAAGGCGGAGCCGACGAGCAGCGCCGCGAAGGTCTGGCCGGTGACCGGGACCGGGGAGCCGGGGACCGGTACGGAGATCTGCGCGGCCAGCCCGGTCAGGGCGGCGCCGCCGACGACGAGCGCGACGTCGCGGACGCGGCTCGCGGGCAGCAGGTCGGCGAGAACGGCGCCGGGCCGGAAGGAGACGGAAGCGGTGCTCATCGGTGGCTCCGGAAGGTGAGGGGCAGAGCGGGACGATCACCGACGCTATGGGGCTCGCGGGCTCCGTCCCACCGCCGCCCGGCACAAAGCCGTACCGGCCGGTTTCGTGGGAATCACACAAAGAACGCGATCAACGCCCCGCCCGGGGTGATCCGCGTCACTGGGAAGATCTGTCAGCACGTCCGTTTTGCACACGACGGTTCCGCTCGGAGAGACTGTAGGGTCCCGCCAACCCTGATGCGGAACCCTCACCGCCGCCGGGCCCAACGAGAGTACGAGCACCCCTCATGCGCGAGCGCCTGTCCGAAGTCCCCCCGCCCCCTCCCCCGACGTCCGGGCTCCCCCCGGAACCCCTCAGCCACAGCCTCAAGCAGCGCCATCTGACGATGCTGGGCCTGGGCGGCGTGATCGGCGCCGGGCTCTTCGTGGGCTCGGGGGCCGGCATCGGCATCGCCGGTCCCGCGATCATCTGCTCCTACCTGCTCGCCGGCGTCCTCGCCATGCTCGTGATGCGGGCGCTGGGCGAGATGTCGGCGGCGATGCCCGCCTCGGGCTCCTTCTCGGTGTACGCGGAGAAGGCCCTGGGGCGCTGGGCCGGCTTCTCCGCGGGCTGGCTGTACTGGTTCCTGCTGGTCGTGGTGCTGGCGGTGGAGGCCACCGGCGCGGCGAAGATCGCGAACGGCTGGGTGCCCTCCGTCGACCAGTGGGTCTGGGTGCTGCTGTTCATGGTGCTCTTCACCGTGAGCAACCTGGCCGCCGTGAAGAACTTCGGCGAGTTCGAGTTCTGGTTCGCCGCGCTCAAGGTCGGCGCCATCGTGCTGTTCCTGGTCCTCGGCACCCTCGCGATCTTCGGCCTGCTCCCGGCTGGGCCCGATTTCTCCGGGGATCCCGTGGGCCTGGCCAACCTCACCGGCCAGGGCGGCTTCTTCCCCACCGGCATCGGCGGCGTGGTCGCCGGCATGCTCGCCGTCATCTTCGCCTTCGGCGGCCTCGAGGTCGTCACCATCGCCGCCGCAGAGTCCGACGACCCCGCCCGGTCCGTCTCCCGCGCGGTGCGCAGTGCCGTGTGGCGCATCCTCTTCTTCTACATCGGCTCGATGCTGGTGATCGTCACCCTGCTGCCGTGGGACTCGCTGGAGCCGGGCCAGAGCCCGTACGTCGCCGCCCTCGACTCCATCGGCATCCCGGCGGCCGGCCAGATCATGAACATCGTGGTGTTCGTGGCACTGCTGTCGGCACTGAACGCGAACCTCTACGGGTCCTCGCGCATGATCTTCTCGCTGGCCGAGCGCGAGGAGGCGCCCCGGTCGCTGCTGAAGGTCTCGGGCGGCGGGGTGCCGCGGCGGGCGGTGTTCGCGTCGGTGGCCTTCGGCTTCCTGTCGGTCGTGCTGAACCTGCTGTGGCCGGACACGATCTTCCTGTACATGCTCAACGCGGTCGGCGCGGTGCTGCTGTTCGTGTGGGCGCTGATCGCGGTCTCGCAGCTGAAGCTGCGCCGCCGGATCGAGCGGGACATGCCGGAGCGGCTGACCCTGCCGATGTGGCTGTTCCCGTACGCGACCTGGTGCGCGCTGCTGGGCATGGCCGCGGTGCTGGTGCTGATGCTGTTCGACGACTCGGCGCGGCCCCAGCTGCTGTGGTCGGCGGGCGCCGCCTCGGCGGTGCTGGTCGTGGCGTGGGTGCGGGAGCTGCGGGACCGCCGGTCCTGAACGGGCGGGAATGCGCGTGGGTACGGCCCGGGACGGGAGTCCCGGGCCGTACCCGTTTGCGCAGCGTGGAATACATACTGCTAGCGTGCAGTTGCGCATTAATTGCAATAAGCGATTGGCACGCCGAGGGGACCGGATCACACGCATGGCCATCTACACGCTTCCCGAACTTCCGTACGACTACGCGGCACTCGAGCCCGTGATCAACCCGCAGATCATCGAGCTGCACCACGACAAGCACCACGCGGCCTACGTCACGGGCGCCAACAACACGCTGGAGCAGCTGGCGGAGGCGCGCGACAAGGAGAACTGGGGCGCGCTCAACGGCCTGGAGAAGAACCTGGCGTTCCACCTCTCCGGCCACATCCTGCACAGCATCTACTGGCACAACATGGCCAGCCCGAAGACCGGCGAGGGCGGCGGCGAGCCGACCGCGGCCGACGGCCTGGGCGACCTCGCCGACGCGATCGCCGAGTCCTTCGGCTCCTTCGAGAAGTTCAAGAAGCAGCTGACCTTCGCCTCCTCGGCCACCCAGGGCTCCGGCTGGGGCGTGCTCGCGTACGAGCCCGTCAGCGGCCGCCTGGTCGTCGAGCAGATCTACGACCACCAGGGCAACGTGGGCGTGGCCAGCACCCCGATCCTGGTCTTCGACGCCTGGGAGCACGCCTTCTACCTGCAGTACAAGAACCAGAAGGTGGACTTCATCGAGGCGATGTGGAACGTCGTCAACTGGCAGGACGTGGCCAAGCGCTACACCGACGCCAAGGCCAACACCCCGCTGCTGATCCCCGTCAAGGGCTGACCGGCACCCCACAGCCGTCCGCCTCGTGATCGTCTTCTCAACCTTCACCGGCGGGCGTGTTCAACGGAAGGCCCCCGCGAGGACGTGACTCGCGGGGGCCTTCTGCGTCGTCGCGCGGGCGGGCTACTCGAAAGACGGGCCCTTGGTGCGGGTGCGCTTGATCTCGTAGAAGCCGGGCGTGGAGGCGACCAGCAGGGTGCCGTCCCACAGCCGGGCGGCGGCCTCGCCGCGCGGGGCGGGGGTGACGACCGGGCCGAAGAAGGCCACTTCCTCGCCGTCGGCGCCGGGCACGGAGATCACCGGGGTACCGACCTCCTGGCCGACCCGCTCGATGCCGTCGTTGTGCGAGGCGCGCAGCACCTCGTCGTACTCGTCGGAGTCGGCGTACGCGAGCAGCTCGGCCGGCAGGTCGAGCGCCGCCAGGGCCTCGGCGATGACCTCGCGGGTCGCACCCTTGTCCTCGTTGTGGATGCGGGTGCCGAGCTCGGTGTACAGCTTGCCGGTGATCTCGTCGCCGAACTTCTGCTGGGCGGCGACCACCACGCGGACCGGGGCCCAGCCCTTGGGGCCGAGCAGTTCGCGGTAGCGCTCGGGCAGTTCGTCGAGGCGGTTCTCGTTCAGCACCGCGAGGCTCATCACGTGCCAGCGGACCTCGACGTCACGGACCTTCTCGACCTCCAGCATCCAGCGGGAGGTCATCCAGGCCCAGGGGCAGAGCGGGTCGAACCAGAAGTCGACCGGGGTCTTCTCGCGCACCTGGGTGTCGGTCATGTCTCTCCTCAGTCTCCGGCTTGGCAAAAAGGCAGCACTGGCTGACGTTCTGTGTCCCCAACCAGGACCGGGGCGCGCACATTCCCCCGTGGGAGGATTCGTCACAAGAACGCGACGACGCACGAAGGAGTGCACGTGCCCGGAGAGAACCTGTCCCGCGAGGAGGCCCGCGAGCGGGCCGAACTGCTGTCCGTCGACGGGTACGAGGTCGTCCTCGACCTCCGGTCGGCAGTGGAGGAGGCCGACGCAGCCGAAGGACCCCGCACCTTCCGCTCGGTGACCACGATCCGCTTCCGGGCCGCCGCCTCCGGCACGTCCACCTTCGTGGACCTGATCGCGCCCTCCGTGAACTCCGTCACGCTGAACGGCCGGACGCTCGACGCCGCCGCCGTGTTCGACGGCGCGCGGATCGCCGTCGACGGCCTGGCCTCCGAGAACGTCCTGGTGGTCGACGCGAACTGCGCGTACAGCCGCACCGGTGAGGGCCTGCACCGCTTCGTGGACCCCGAGGACGGCGAGGTCTACCTCTACACCCAGTACGAGCCGGCGGACGCCCGCAGGGTGTATGCCAACTTCGAGCAGCCGGACCTGAAGGCGCCGTACCGCTTCGAGGTGACCGCGCCCGAGGGCTGGCAGGTCTGGAGCAACGGCGCGGAGGAGTCCCGCGAGGGAGGGGTGTGGCGGTTCGCCGAAACCCAGCCGATCTCGACGTACATCACCTGCGTCGTCGCCGGTCCCTACCACTACGTGACGGACACCTACACGCGCGGGGACCTGACGATCCCGCTGGGCGCGATGTGCCGCAAGGGGCTGGCGAAGCACTTCGACGCGGACGACGTCTTCCTCGTCACCAAGCAGGGGTTCGACCTCTTCCACGAGATCTTCGACTACCCCTACCCCTTCGGGAAGTACGACCAGGCCTTCGTGCCGGAGTACAACCTGGGCGCGATGGAGAACCCGGGGATGGTGACCTTCCGCGAGGAGTACATCTTCCGCGGGAAGGTCACGAAGGCCTCCTACGAGCGGCGCTCGAACACGATCCTGCACGAGATGGCGCACATGTGGTTCGGCGACCTCGTCACCATGAAGTGGTGGGACGACCTGTGGCTGAAGGAGTCCTTCGCGGACTTCATGGGCTCCTTCGGACTGGTGGAGGCCACCCGCTTCGACCAGGCGTGGGTCACCTTCGCCAACAACCGCAAGGCGTGGGCCTACCGCGCCGACCAGCTGCCGTCCACCCACCCGATCACGGCCGACATCCGTGACCTGGAGGACGCGAAGCTGAACTTCGACGGGATCACCTACGCCAAGGGCGCGGCGGTGCTGAAGCAGCTCGTCGCCTACGTGGGGCGGGAGGCGTTCCTGGAGGGCGCGCGCCGCTACTTCAAGGCGAACGCGTACGGCAACACCACCCTGGACGACCTGCTGTCGGTGCTCGCCGAGGTCTCCGGCCGGGACATGGCCGAATGGTCGCGGGCCTGGCTGCAGACGGCGGGCGTGAACGTGCTGACCCCGGTGCTGACGTACGACGCGGGCGGCCGCGTGACGGAGCTGGCGGTGGTCCAGGAGGGCGACGAGCTCCGCCCGCACCGGGTCGCGGTCGGCCTGTACCGGCTGGAGTCCGACGGCAGCCTGGTCCGCTACGCGCGGGCCGGGGTGGACGTGGCGGAGCCGCGGACGGTCGTCGGGGAACTGGCGGGCCGGGAGCGGCCCGACCTGGTCCTGGTGAACGACGAGGACCTCACCTACTGCAAGATCCGCTTCGACGAGGGCTCGCTGGCCACGCTGCGCGGGCACCTGGGCGATCTGACCGACCCGCTCGCACGGGCGCTGAGCTGGTCCGCCCTGTGGAACCTGACGCGGGACGGCCTGATGCCGGCGCGCGACTTCCTCTCGCTGGTACTGGCCCACGCGGGCCGCGAGACGGACGTCGGCGTGCTGCAGATGCTGCACGCGCAGGCCCAGACCGCGGTCACCCACTACTCGGCGCCCGACCGGCGCGAGCAGGCCGGCCGGGAGCTGGCGGCGGGCGCGCTGCACGAACTGCGGCTGGCCGAACCGGGATCGGAGCACCAGCTGACGTGGGCCCGCTTCTTCGCGGCGGGCGCGACGACCGAGGGCGACTTCCAGCTGCTGCTGGGGCTGCTGGACGGCTCCGCCCGGATCGACGGGCTGGAGGTGGACCAGGAGCTGCGCTGGGACTTCCTGCTGCCGCTGGCCGCGCACGGGGCCGTGGACGAGGGCGTACTGGCCGCGGAGCTGGCGCGGGACGACACGGCGTCGGGCAAGCGGCACCAGGTGCGGTGCCTGGCGGCGCGGCCGTCCGCGGCGGTCAAGGACCAGGCGTGGGCGGCGGTGGTCGAGTCCGACGCACTGTCGAACGCGCTGGTGGAGGCCACCATCGCGGGCATGCAGCAGGCTTCGCAGCGGGGGCTGCTGGCGGCGTACGCGGGGCGGTACTTCGAGGTGATCGAGCGGATCTGGTCGGAGCGGTCGATCCAGATCGGCATCCACGTGGTGAAGGGGCTGTACCCGTCGCTCCAGGACCCCGAGTCCACGGTGGCCGCGACCGACGCGTGGCTCTCCTCGCACGCCTCGGCTCCGCCGGCCCTGCGCCGCCTGGTCCTGGAGTCCCGGGACGACCTGGCGCGGGCGTTGCGCGCCCAGCGCTGCGACGCGGCCGCCGTCTGACCCCGCGGGGGTTCGGGGCCCGGCCCCGAACCCCCGCCGGCGTTTGAGGCGCGGGGTGCGGGGCGGAGCCCCGGTCGGGACGGCGCAGCGTATCGGTCATCGAACGCCCGTACTTTAGCCCTGTCTTGTCCGGATTTGTCGACGAGCGTGTAACACCGGTTAGCAAGGCCATGGCCTGAGGGAACCACTGCGTCATGAACCACAACGCACCCCTCCCCCTCGCCCACCTCACCGGCAGCCGCCCCCGCGTGCTCACCCTCGCCCAGCTGCGGGAGCACGGCGTCTCCGCCTCCGACGCCGCCGGGCGGCCCTGGCAGCAGATCCTGCCCGGGGTTTTCCTGCTCCACTCCGGGCCCGCGACCAGCGAGGAGCGGCTGCACGCCGCCCTGCTGTACGCCGACCGCCGCGGGCACGGGGAAGCCATGATCACCGGGCTGGCGGCACTCGCCCTGTACCGGTTCACCTCCGTCCCCGCGCTGCTCGCCCTCCCGCACATCGACGTGCTCGTACCCGGCACCCGCCGGCTGCGCTCCACCGGGGACGTGCGGATCGTGCGCGCGCACACCCCGCCGCGGTCCGAGGAGGTGACCGGACTGCCGGTGGCGCCCGTCGCGCGGGCCGTCGCCGACGCCGTCGCCCAGCTCGACGACGCCGGCACCGTACGCCGCCTGCTCAGCGAGGCCGTCCGCGCCGGGCACTGCGAACCGGCGGCCGTCGTACGGGAACTGACGGTGGCCCGGCTGCTGAACCGCCCGCACGTGGTCGACGCCGTCGAGGCGCTCCTGGTGGAGGGCCGCGCCATCGCCGAGGACCGGCTGTACCACCTCGTACGCGGCTACGAGCTGCCCGAGCCGGTCTGGAACGTGGACCTGCGCATCCCCGGCGGCCCCCACCTCGGCGGGGTCGACGCCTTCTGGCCGGAGCACTCCGTGGCCCTGGAGCTCGACACCCGCGCCCCGCGCCAGGACGAGGACGAGGAGTGGTCCGAGTCCGTGCGCAAGCGCGAGACCCTGGAGCGGCTCGGCGTGACCGTCATCCACATCACCCCGCGCAAGCTCCGCGACTGGCCCGAGCGGCAGGCCGCGGTCGTCCGGACCGCCCTGACGGCTTCCGGCGACCGCGAGCCCGCCGCCTATCTGGTGGTGCTGCCCAGGTGAGGCAGGTGGGGCGAGTACTCCGGGGCGCTCCAGCGCAGCCGCCCCGGATGGACGGCCTCCACCACCGACTCCACGCGGAAGCGGGTGCTGCGGCTCCCGTCGGGCCCGAACTCGACCCGGGCGCGGCCGCTGAGCTGGAGTACGGCCCCGGTCTCCCAGTCCGGGAAGAGCAGCCCGGCCCGGGGGTCGGCCGCGAGGTTGCCCAGGGTCAGGAACATGGCGTTGCCCGCGTAGTCCGGCCAGCTCAGCTCGGTCGGCGAGAGCACCTCGACGAAACCGGGCAGCCCGCCGCGGTGACTGGCGTCGACCCCGTCCGCCTCCGCCGTGGTGGCCACGAAGAAGGTGTCGGCGGCGCGGACGGCCCGCTCCTGGCCGGGGGTGAGCGCTTCCCCGCGCCGCACGACACCGGCTCCTTCGGCGGCCAGGTCCAGCGGCTGCCGCTTCTGGAGGTACTTGGGGCAGTTGGAGAAGACCTGCTCGGCGTGGACCGCGAAGCCGCGGGCGGTCACCTCGAGCGTCCCGTTCAGCCTCATCCGGCGCCGGGTGCGCGGGTCGAGCGAGATGGTGCCGACCTTCGTCCCGGCCGTGGCCAGCGCCCCGGTCAGCGGATCGCCCGCCGGCAGCCCGCCGGCGACCGTGATCCGCTGCGGCCCGGTGGCCCGTACGAAACCGGGCGCACCGGTGAGCAGGGAGGCCCACAGCCGGCCTCCGCCGTCGGCCGCCCCGACGACCAGGTGGGGCTGCTGCTCCAGGAAGGCCGCGGCCACGTCCCTGATGCCCGTGCCGATCGAGCGGCCGACGTGCTCGGCGAGCTCGCGCACGCCGACCCGTTCCTGCACGGCCAGCGAGCCCCGGTGGTAGACCCCGGACATTAGAAGAAGCCGCAGGTGGGAGCGGATTCGGCGGGGGCGGGGGCACCTTCGGCGCCGGTCGGGACCGAGATCTCCAGGCGGGTCCCGTCGGGGTCGTGGAAGAAGATGCCGCCCGATGCCGAGCCCTCGCGGTGGGCGACGACGCCCTCGTACGCGAACTCGACGCCCAGGCCGCGCAACCGCTCCTCGTACTCCCGCACCTCCTCGATGGCTCCGGCGGAGAACGCCAGGTGGTGCAGTCCGGCCGCGGCGGGGACGTACGCGCCCTCGGCCTGCTGCCAGAGGGTCAGCACGAGCTCGCCGTCCTGCCCCAGGAAGGCGAAGCGCCGGCCCTCCTCCTTGCCCTCGCCCAGCACCTGGAAGCCGAGCGCGTCCCGGTAGAAGCCGAGCGAGCGCTCCAGATCGGTGACGTTCAGGCCCACGTGCCCGGTGCGGAGCGTGCTGATGGCAGTCGTCATGGCGGGTTCCTTCCCCAAAGGAGTTCTTGACTTCCCTACGTTCTAACCTTCTAAATCGATGTTAAGGGTTAGAACAAGAGGCGTCAACCGGTCACGTACCCTTCAGGGGTTAGCGAGGCGTGGAGGAGACGGAAATGACGGCGACGGACCCGGCGGCGGACCCCCGCCCCCTGACCGGGGAGCCGGTCGCGCTCGACCTGCTGAACACGCGCTGGATGCAGGAGGGCGAGCTCGCCGACCTCTTCGCCGGGGCCTTCGGGCTCGCCCGGGTCGAGGGGCTGCGGATCTGGCTGGAGTCCACCGGGCTGGCCGGCCGCTTCCGCGCCGACGCCCCGACCCTCGTCCACCTGATGACCGCCCGGGAGGCCCTGGCCCGCGCGGTGGCGGACCCGGCCGACGAGAGCGCCCGCGCACTGGTCGACGCCGTACTGGAGCACGGCCGCATCCGCGCCACCCTGACGGCCGAAGGCCCGGGCGAGCGGGCCGAGTTCGACGACCCGACCTGGGGCCCGGCCTGGACCGCGGCCCGGAACTACCTGGAACTGCTGGCCACCGCGCCCGACCGGATCCGCAAGTGCGCCTCCGAGACCTGCATCCTGCACTTCCACGACACCTCGCGCAACGGCACGCGGCGCTGGTGCTCGATGGCCGTCTGCGGGAACCGGGCGAAGGCCTCACGTCATTACGCGCGCACGCGCGAGCGCTGAACGATCCGAAACTGTCACACCCGCACCGGGGCGCGATCGCGCCCCGGTGCTGTCGTGCGGTCGTCAAGTCGACAAATCAGCTCCGCGGCTCCCGGATTTCACCCCGGTCTGTCCCGGTAAGGCGCCGCTGGCGTATGCGCTGCGCTGGCGAGTGTCCGCCATGGCGGGTACCGGTCAATGACAACCCTCCCCAAAGAGCTGTCGTTTGCGCAAAGCTGACCGGTCATCCGGCACCGAAATCCGGACCGTATCTTTCACTTACCAGGGATGCTGATGACCCTCGAATCCCCCGGCTCCATACCCACGGCCAGACGCGTCGCGCGCGTCGCGGCCGCGGCAGGCCTGGTGGCCGCCCTCGCGGCCACCGGCTCGGCGCCCGTCTTCGCGGCGAACGGGACCGACGCCCCGGGCTCCAACCCAGCCGTCAAGTCCGCCGACCAGAAGATCGGTTCGGCCGACGCCGAGCTGCTCCAGGAGGCCAAGGCCAAGGGTGACGCGACCGTCACCGTCATGGTCGCCACGGCCCCCGGCCAGACCAAGCAGGTCGCCGACCAGATCGGCGCCGTCCCCGGCGCCTCGGTGGGCCAGACCTACGACAAGCTCGGTTACGTGCGCGCCACCCTGCCCACCGGCAAGGCGGAGGCCGCGCTGAAGGCGGCCGCCAAGCTGTCCTCCGTGCACGGCATCGACCTGCGCCACGAGATCCAGCTGCCGGACCCCCGCCCCGACACCAAGGGCGAGTCGGGCAAGGTCCAGAAGACCGCCGCGGAGTCGTACCCCGCGCCGGACAAGAACACCCCGGCGAAGAACCCGTACAACCCGTCCTTCGAGACGGGCGCGGTCGACTTCGTCGCGAAGAACCCGCAGGCCGACGGCCGCGGCGTGACCATCGGCATCCTGGACTCGGGCGTCGACGTCAGCCACCCGGCCCTCCAGAAGACCACCACCGGCGAGCGCAAAATCGTCGACTGGGTCACCGCGACCGACCCGATCGCCGACGGCGACGCCACCTGGCGCGCCCAGATCACCCCGGTCACCACCGCCGGCGGCACCTTCACGGCGGGCGGCGCGAGCTGGAAGGCCCCCGAGGGCAGCTTCCAGTGGAGCCGCTTCAGCGAGTCGATCACCGCCAACGGCGACATGAAGGGCGACGTCAACCGGGACGGGGACACCACCGACCGGTTCGGCATGCTCTACGACGTCGCCGCCGGCACCGTCCGCGTCGACACCGACCAGGACAACGACTTCACGAACAACGAGCCGATGAAGCCGTACAAGGACGGCTACCAGATCGGGTACTTCGGTACGGACAACCCGGCGACCGACGTCGCCGAGCGCATCCCGTTCGTGATCCAGATCCGCAAGGACGTCCCGATGGACCCGCTCGGCGGGGACTGGGTCGGCAAGAAGGCCGACTTCGTCAACATCGGCATCATCGAGTCCGAGCACGGCACGCACGTCGCCGGCATCACCGCCGCCAACAGCCTCTTCGGCGGCAAGATGAACGGCGAGGCGCCGGGCGCGAAGATCGTCTCCTCGCGCGCCTGCACCTGGTCCGGTGGCTGCACCAACATCGCGCTGACCGAGGGCATGATCGACCTCGTCGTCAACCGCGGCGTGGACATCGTCAACATGTCCATCGGCGGCCTGCCGGCGCTGAACGACGGCAACAACGCCCGTTCGGAGCTCTACAAGAACCTCATCGACACCTACGGTGTCCAGCTCGTCATCTCGGCGGGCAACGAGGGCCCCGGTGTCAACACCATCGGCGACCCCGGTCTCGCGGACAAGGTCATCTCCGTGGGTGCCGCGGTCTCCAAGGAGACCTGGGCCGCCAACTACGGCTCCGGCGTGACCAAGAAGTACAACATGTTCCCCTTCTCCTCGCGCGGTCCGCGTGAGGACGGCGGGTTCACGCCGACCATCACCGCCCCCGGCGCGGCCATCAACACCATCCAGACCTGGCTGCCCGGCGCGCCCGTGAAGGAGGCCGGCTACACCCTCCCGGCCGGTTACGGCATGCTCCAGGGCACCTCGATGTCCTCGCCGCAGGCGGCGGGCGCCAGCGCCCTGCTGATCTCGGCCGCCAAGCAGCAGAAGATCGCGCTGTCCCCGGCGAGCCTGCGCACCGCGCTCACCAGCACCGCGAAGAAGATCGACGACGTCCCGGCGCACGCCCAGGGCTCGGGTCTGATCAACATCCTCGGCGCGTGGGAGTCCATCCAGCGCGGCGCGAAGTCCAACGAGTTCACCGTCAAGGCGCCGGTCGACACCGCGATCGACCAGTTCCTGAAGACCCCGGGCTTCGGCACCGGCCTCTACGACCGCGAGGGCGGCCTGAAGGTCGGCCAGAAGAAGGTCTACGACGTCGTCGTCACCCGCACCACCGGCGTCAAGTACGGCACCCGCCACAACCTGAGCTGGCGCAACAACGACGGCACGTTCAAGGTCATCGGCGGCTACGACTACGTCACGCTGCCGCTGAACAAGCCCGTCACCATCAAGGTCGAGGCCAACGTCAAGACGGCCGGCGTGCACAGCGGCATCCTGCAGCTGGACGACGAGACCACCGAGGGCATCGACAAGCAGATCCTGACCACGGTCGTCGCCTCCACCCCGCTGGCGAAGCCGTCGTTCGCCTTCTCGGACACCTCGTCCGTGCAGCGCAACAGCCACAAGTCGTACTTCGTCACCGTGCCGCAGGGCGCGAAGACCCTCGAGGTCGCCCTGGGCGGTCTCGCGGCGGGCAGCCAGACGCGCTTCATCTCGATCCACCCGTACGGTGTGGGCGTCGAGGACAGCGCGACCACCCAGTGCTACCCGAACTACGACAACCCGGCGAACAAGTGCCGCCCCGACCTGCGGTCGTACGCCGACCCGCAGCCGGGCGTCTGGGAGATCGAGGTCGAGTCGCGCCGTACGTCGCCGCTCCTCGACAACCCGTTCAAGCTGGACGTCTCCGTGCTCGGCGCGGCCTTCGACCCCGCGGTCAAGGTCCTGCCCGAGGTGAAGCAGGGCACCCCGGCGCCGGTCCAGTGGACCGTCAAGAACGACGGTGCGGCCATCGCCGGCGGCAAGCTCCAGGGCGGCCCGCTCGGCTCGGCGAAGGTCGCCAAGCCGACCATCGCCAACGGTGAGACCCAGACCACCGAGGTCACGATCGGCGAGGGCGTCTCCCGCCTCGACATCGCGATCGGCAAGGTCTCCGACACGGCCGCCGACCTCGACCTCGAGGTCTACAAGGACGGCGTCAAGGTCGGCTCCTCCGCCGACGGCGACTCCGAGGAGGCCGTGAGCCTGGCCAACCCGGGCGCGGGCACCTACCAGATCAAGGTGATCGGCTACGCCGTCCCGTCCGGCTCCACCACCTACGACTACCGCGACGTGTTCTTCTCGGCCGCCCTGGGCTCCGTCCAGGTCGACGAGGCCGCCGCGGTGAACCTCGCCAACGGCGCCTCCACGGCGATCTCGGCGAACGTCCTGGTCAGCGCCGCCGCCCCCGAGGGCCGGCAGTTCTTCGGCCAGGTCCAGCTGCTGAACGCCCGCGGCACCGCCGCCGGCACCGGCAGCGTGCAGATCGAGAAGGTCCTGCCGTAGCGCGTGCGCGCGAGCGCGAACGCATGACGGTGTGACCGCATGACGGAGGGGCCGGTGCCGATGGCGCCGGCCCCTTCGCGCTGCCCCGGCCCCTTCTGCGCCCGCCCGCTCTTCGTCCGCGCGGCGGGCGAGTGGAGCCTTCGGATCCGCGGCCGAGGGGTCCCGGGACCCGTCAACCGCGGCAGATCGTCCGTACTGCGGACAATGGATTGGACAAGGCTCGTGGGGTCGAACGCATGATGGCTCCACGCGCGCACGCGTCGTACGTAGCTGAAGGAGTCACCGTGAGGGTCGGAATCGTCGGAGCCACCGGACAGGTCGGCGGAGTCATGCGCGGCATCCTCGCCGAGCGCAAGTTCCCGGTGGACGAGCTGCGGCTGTTCGCCTCGGCCCGTTCGGCCGGCTCGACCCTCGAGTGGGAGGGCCGGGAGATCACCATCGAGGACGCCTCGACGGCGGACTACTCCGGCCTCGACATCGTGCTCTTCTCCGCCGGCGGTGCCACCTCCAAGGCCCTCGCCGAGAAGGTCGCCTCCCAGGGCGCCGTCGTGATCGACAACTCCTCCGCCTGGCGCAGCCACCCCGAGGTCCCCCTCGTGGTCTCCGAGGTCAACCCGCACGCGATCAAGAACCGCCCCAAGGGCATCATCGCGAACCCGAACTGCACCACCATGGCCGCCATGCCGGTGCTGCGCCCCCTCCACGAGGAGGCCGGCCTGTCCGCGATGGTCGCCACCACCTACCAGGCCGTCTCCGGCTCCGGCCTGGCCGGCGTCGCCGAGCTCAAGGGCCAGGCCTGCGCGGTGTCCGAGGCCGCCGACCAGCTGACCTTCGACGGCGACGCGGTGGAGTTCCCCGAGCCTGCCGTCTACAAGCGTCCGATCGCCTACAACGTGGTCCCGCTCGCGGGCAACCTGGTCGACGACGGCTCCTTCGAGACCGACGAGGAGCAGAAGCTCCGCAACGAGTCCCGCAAGATCCTCGAGATCCCCGGCCTCAAGGTCTCCGGTACCTGCGTGCGCGTCCCCGTGTTCTCCGGCCACTCGCTCCAGGTCAACGCCCGCTTCGACCGCCCGATCAGCGTCGAGCGCGCCTACGAGCTGCTGAAGGACGCCCCGGGCGTCGAGCTGTCGGAGATCCCGACCCCCCTCCAGGCCGCCGGCAAGGACGCCTCGTACGTGGGCCGCATCCGCGCCGACGAGACGGTGGACCACGGCCTCGCGCTGTTCCTGTCGAACGACAACCTCCGCAAGGGCGCCGCGCTGAACGCGGTGCAGATCGCGGAGCTCGTCGCCGAGGAGCTGAAGCAGGGCTGACCCCCGGCAGACGTGCGGGAAGGGGCGGGCGCCGTTCGGTGCCCGCCCCTTCCCCGTGTCACGGCCTGCGGACCTCGAAGAGGAAGCAGCCGAACTCGGCCGCCCTGAGGTGCACGAGGGCCGTCTCCGGCTCGGCGAAGGCCTCGTCGAGGGCCCGCTCGATCACCCCGCCGGGGTCCTCCCCGAGGTCCAGGACCCGCCCGCCGAGGATGTGCCCCCGGGCGTCGTACCGCCGGGCGGTGCGCTGCACGCCCGCGCGGGCGAAGGGGTGCCCGGCGCCCGCCGCGGGCCCAGCGCAGGCCTCGGCGTGGATGAAGACCGGCCCCTGCTCGTCGTAGGCCCCCGGGTCCGCGCCCGTACCGGCCGCCCAGCGGCGCAGCGGCGCGTACGAGACGAGCGCGATCCGCTCGCCGGCCCCGCTCGCCCGCAGGCAGCAGCGCAGCGGCGCCCCGCCCTCCATGTCCCGGTACGGGAGGCACTCCCGGCCGGCGTCGTCCCGCACCCGGAGCTCCGTGAGTGCCGTCTCCTCGATGGGCCTCGCCCAGTAGCTGCTGTCCATGTCCGCCAGCATGGTCCCGCCGCCCGCCGGAGTCCGGCGGGAATCCGACGTCGCGTTCGCCCGTGGATTAGTCCGGCCCGGTGGCACGAACCGCATGGAAGGATGGCCGGGCAACGTCACCATCAAAGGAGATGAACGCGTGCCCGGCACGAATCTCACCCGTGAAGAGGCCCAGCAGCGGGCCAAGCTGCTCACCGTCGACTCGTACGAGATCGAGCTCGATCTCAGCGGCGCTCAGGAGGGCGGCACCTACCCCTCCGTGACCACCGTGCGTTTCCAGTCGGCCGAGGCCGGGGCCGAGACCTTCATCGACCTGGTCGCCCCGGCCGTGCACGAGGTCGTCCTGAACGGCAGGTCGCTGGATGTCGCGGCGGTCTTCCGGGACTCCCGGATCGCCCTGGACCGGCTCGCGGCCGGTGCCAACGAGCTCCGCGTCGTCGCGGACTGCGCGTACACCAACACGGGCGAGGGCCTGCACCGCTTCGTCGACCCCGTCGACCAGCAGGCCTACCTGTACACGCAGTTCGAGGTGCCGGACGCGCGGCGGGTCTTCGCCAGCTTCGAGCAGCCCGACCTGAAGGCGACGTTCCGGTTCACCGTGACGGCCCCCGAGGGCTGGACGGTCATCTCGAACTCGCCGACGCCCGAGCCGAAGGACCGGGTGTGGGCCTTCGAGCCGACGCCGCGCATCTCCTCGTACATCACCGCGCTGATCGTCGGCCCGTACCACTCGGTGCACAGCTCGTACGAGGGCAAGGACGGGCAGTCCGTCCCGCTCGGCATCTACTGCCGCCCCTCGCTCACCGAGTTCCTCGACGCGGACGCGATCTTCGACGTGACCCGGCAGGGCTTCGACTGGTTCCAGGAGAAGTTCGCCTACGACTACCCCTTCGCCAAGTACGACCAGCTCTTCGTGCCGGAGTTCAACGCGGGCGCGATGGAGAACGCGGGCGCGGTCACCATCCGCGACCAGTACGTCTTCCGCTCGAAGGTGACGGACGCCTCGTACGAGGTGCGTGCGGAGACCATCCTCCACGAGCTCGCCCACATGTGGTTCGGCGACCTCGTCACCATGGAGTGGTGGAACGACCTGTGGCTGAACGAGTCGTTCGCCACCTACACGTCCATCGCGTGCCAGGCGTACGCGGAGGGCTCGAAGTGGCCGCACGCGTGGACCACCTTCGCCAACTCCATGAAGACCTGGGCGTACCGGCAGGACCAGCTGCCGTCCACGCACCCGATCATGGCGGACATCCGTGACCTCGACGACGTCCTGGTCAACTTCGACGGCATCACGTACGCCAAGGGCGCCTCGGTGCTCAAGCAGCTCGTCGCGTACGTCGGCATGGAGGCCTTCTTCAAGGGCGTGCAGGCCTACTTCAAGGCCCACGCCTTCGGCAACACCCGCCTGTCCGACCTGCTGGGCGCCCTGGAGGAGACCTCGGGCCGCGACCTGACCACCTGGTCGAAGGCATGGCTGGAGACGGCCGGCATCAACATCCTGCGGCCGGAGATCACCACCGGCGCGGACGGCGTGATCACCGCCTTCGGCATCCGCCAGGAGGCGCCCGCGCTGCCCGCCGGCGCCAAGGGCGAGCCGACGCTGCGCCCGCACCGGATCGCGGTCGGCCTCTACGACCTGGACGGCGGCAAGCTGGTCCGCACGGACCGGATCGAGCTGGACATCGACGGCGAGCTGACGGAGGTGCCGGAGCTGCTGGGCCGTGCCCGCCCGGCCGTGGTGCTGCTCAACGACGACGACCTGTCGTACGCCAAGGTCCGCCTGGACGAGGAGTCCCTCGCCACGGTGACCGCGCACCTGGGCGACTTCACCGACTCGATGCCGCGCGCCCTGTGCTGGGCCTCGGCCTGGGACATGACCCGCGACGGCGAGCTGGCCACCCGCGACTACCTGGCCCTCGTCCTGTCGGGCATCGGCAAGGAGTCGGACATCGGCGTCGTCCAGTCCCTGCACCGCCAGGTGAAGCTGGCCGTGGACCTGTACGCCGACCCGGCGTGGCGGGAGGAGGGCCTGGCGGCCTGGACCTCGGCCGCGCTGGAGCACCTGCGTGCGGCGGCGCCGGGCAGCGACCACCAGCTGGCGTGGGCGCGCGCCTTCGCGGCCACCGCCCGTACGGAGGAGCAGCTGTCCTTCCTGTCGGCGCTGCTGGACGGCTCGGCCGTGGTCGAGGGCCTGGCCGTCGACACCGAGCTGCGGTGGGCGTTCCTGGAGCGGCTGGCGGCCACGGGCCGTGCCGACGAGGCGGCCATCGCGGCGGAGCTGGAGCGGGACGCGACGGCGGCCGGCGAGCGGCACGCCGCGACGGCGCGGGCGGCGCGTCCGACGGCCGAGGCGAAGGCCGCCGCGTGGGCGTCGGTGGTGGAGTCCGCGGACCTGCCGAACGCGGTGCAGGAGGCGGTGATCGCGGGCTTCGTCCAGACGGACCAGCGCGAGCTGCTGGCCCCGTACGCCGCGCAGTACTTCGCGGCGCTCAAGGGCGTCTGGGAGTCCCGCAGCCACGAGATCGCCCAGCAGATCGCGGTGGGTCTGTACCCGTCGCTCCAGGTCTCGGAGGCCACCCTGGCCTCGACGGACTCCTGGCTGGACTCGGCCGAGCCGAACGCGGCGCTGCGGCGCCTGGTCTCGGAGTCCCGGTCGGGCGTCGAGCGCGCCCTGAAGGCCCAGGCCGCGGACGCCGCTGCCGCTGGCGCGTAGCCCCCGCCGTCCGTGCCCGTGGAGCACCGCCCCACGGGCACGGCCGGCAGATCCAGCCCCTCCGGCGTTTGAGGAGCGGGGTCCGGGGTGGAGCCCCAGGACGGGTCCGGGCGGAGCCCGGGGAACGGTGGAAAGGCGGGTGGGGGACGGGCCCCGCGCAGCGGCAACGGCCCCGCCCCGGGCTACCCGCGGGCCGCGGCGACGGCGCGGAGGGCCGTCAGGACGTGGGCCAGCGCCGGCGCGGCCTCGCCACCCCGGCGGACCGCGGCGATCACGTGGCGGGTGGGCCGGTCGTGGGTGAGGACCCGGACGGCCACGCCCGAGGCCCGGCTCGACACCATGCGGGGCACCAGGGCCACCCCCATGCCCGCCTCGACCATCGCCAGGATCGCCGTCCACCCGGAGGCGGAGTGCGCCTGCTCCGGCACGAACCCCGCTGCCTCGCACGCGCCCACCGCGATCTCCGACCAGGGCCCGCTGCCTCCGTAGATCCACGGATCGCCGGACAGGTCCGCCAGCCGGACCTCCGCCGCCCCGGCCAGCGCGTGCCCCGGCGGGAGCGCCACGTCCAGCGGGTCCTCCATCAGCGTCACCCGCGTGAACCGCGGATCGCGGGCCGTCGGCGCATGGGCCGCCAGGGACAGGGCCAGGTCCACGCCCCCGGCCGCCAGCAGCTCGTAGGACTCCGCGGCCTCCGTCTCACGGACCCGGACCTCCACCCCGGGCCGGCTCTCCCGCAGCGCCGCCACCGCCGGGACGACGAGTGCCGGTACGGCGGTGGAGAAGGCGCCCACCCGCACCTCCCCCGCGTCTCCCGCGAGGTACCCCGCGAGCTCGGCGTCGGCCCGCTCCAGCTGGGCGAACACCGCCTCCGCGTGGCGCAGTACGAGGTGCGCCGCGTCCGTGAGGCGGACCCGCCGGCCCTCGGCCTCCAGGAGCGCCACCCCCAGCTGCCGGGCGAGGTTCGTCAGCTGCTGCGAAACGGCCGAGGGCGTCATGTGCAGCGCCTCGGCCGTCGCGGTCACGGTGCCCCGTTCGGCGAGGGTCCGCAGGATCCGCAGCTTCTTGATGTCCCACTCGGTCATGGGCCGAACCTACCGGCGGCCTACTTGCGGGCGCTCCCCAGCATGACCCCGCCCAGGATCAGGACCATGCACAGGAGCTGCGCGGGGCCGGTCCGCTCGCCCAGCAGGAGGAGGCCGAGTCCGGCCACGCAGACCGGCTGGAGGTAGTAGACGACTCCGGCGCGGGCCGCCCCGATGATCGAGACCGCCTTGTTCCAGGCGAAGAAGGCGACGGCCGAGGAGAACACGCCGACGTAGAGCAGCGCTCCGACGGACCCGGCGGTGACCTCGAAGGCGCCCTGGACGGAGACGGAGACGGCGTAGGCGGGTGCCAGCATCAGCGCGCCGAGCGCGAAGGTGGTCATCAGGAAGGCCAGGCCGCCCAGTTCGGCGGGCTTGCGCTTGAGCAGGGCGCTGTAGGTGGCGAAGGAGAGGGCGGCGGCGAACATCCACAGGTCGCCGGCGCCGAAGTCGAAGCCGATGGAGCCGTCCCCGACGAGCAGCAGCACGCCGAAGGCCGCGACGAACATCCCGATGGTGCGGCGGGCGCCGAGCCGTTCGCCGCCGAGGCGGGCGTACAGCGCCATGATGACGGGCGAAGCGGCCATGATCATGCCCATGTTGGAGGCCGAGGTGGTCAGTCCGGCCTGGTGCACGAGGGTGTTGTAGAGGGTGACGCCGAACAGCGTGGCCAGGGCGATGAACCCGAAGTGCTTGCGGATCAGGGCCCGCTGCTGCCAGACCTGGCGGGCGGCGAAGGGGGCGACGGCGACGAGGGCGATGACCCAGCGCCAGAAGACGGCCTGCACGGGCGGGACGTGCCCGGCCATTCCGCGCGTGGCGACGAAGCTGCCGGACCAGACGACCGTCGCGAGGAGGGCGAGGAGCACGCCGAGCCCGGCGGCTCCCTTCTTCCCGGTGCCCATGACGGTGGGCTGAGCTTGCGGAACGGTACGGGCGCGGTCCGTGACGGCCACTGTGTGTCTCCCCCTCGGGGTGGGTCTGCGTGATCGGTACGCCTACCGTCGCACCGTCCCATCGGTCAGGTCCATCGAAATGTTTTGATTGATCTCTTCAGTAGAACTGAACGATTCCTCGGCGGCGACGCGGGCCGGGCGGGCGGCCGAGAGCTGTCCGGCGACGGTGGCCCCGAAGGCGATCGCCATGCCCGCCAGCTGTACGGGCGTCAGCGCCTGGCCGAGGGCCGCCCAGCCGATGACGGCCGCGGTGAGCGGGGAGAGCGGGCCGAGCAGGGTGACCGAGGTGGCGCTGAGCTGCCCGATGCCGCGGAACCAGAGCCAGTACGCGGTCCCGGTGTTGATCAGCATCATGTAGCCGTAGCCGAGCACGGCGTGGCCGTCGAGCGCGGGCGGGGCGCCTTCGACCAGCGCGGCGACCGGGACGATGACCAGCCCGCCCGCGGTGAGCTGCCAGCCGGTCATGGCCAGCGGGCCGACGCCATCGGGCCGTCCCCAGCGCTTCGTCATCACGGTGCCCGCACCCATGGAGGCGGAGGAGACCACGCCGGCGATGATCCCGATGGCGTCCAGCTTCGCCTCGGCGGTGAGGACGACCATGCTCACGCCGAAGGCCGCCACGATGGCCGCGAGGACGGTACGGAGACTCGCGCGCTCCCCGAGGAGCAGGGCGGCGAGCCCCACGACGAACAGCGGGCCGGCCGAGCCGAGCACGGCCGCGACCCCGCCGGGCAGCCGGTAGGCGGAGAGGAACAGCAGCGGGAAGAAGGCGCCGATGTTGAGGGTGCCGAGGACGGCGGACTTCCACCACCACTCGCCCTTGGGCAGGGTCCGGGCCAGTGCCGTCAGCAGCAGTCCGGCGGGCAGGGCCCGCATGACCCCGGTGAACAGCGGCCGGTCGGGCGGCAGCAGTTCGCTGGCCACGAAGTAGGTGGAACCCCAGGAGATCGGGGCGAGGGCGGTGAGGGCGACGGTGGCGATGCGCTTCATGGTGCTGACTCCTCGGCAGGTGAGGATCGAGGGACGTGAGGGGCGTGCGGGCGGCGCTCAGGCCGCGGCCGGCACCGAGGTGCGGGGGGCGGCCGGCGCCGGCGGCTCGGCGTGCACGGCCTCGGCGGGCAGGTGCGGCTCCAGCCGGACCAGCGCCAGGGCGGCGCCGAGCGCGCTGACGGTGAGGACGGCCCAGGGCAGGCGGCCGTCGACGGCGAGCAGGGCGGTGAAGAGGGAGGGGGCGAGCGCCGTGGCCAGCGAGTAGGACAGCTGGTAGGTGGCCAGGTAGCGGCCGCGGACGGGTTCGGGGGCGGCGGAGACCGACAGGGCGCCGCCGGAGGGGCTGTGCACCAGCTCGCCGAGGGTGTAGACGACCACGATGACCATCAGGGCGACCAGGGTGGCGGTCTGCCCGGGGCGGACGGTGCCGAGCACGATCTGCCCGACGAAGGCGGCGGCGAAGAGCAGCGACCCGAGGGCGGCCGAGCGGGTGCGGCGGGCGCCGGAGCGGCGGACCCGGCTCGCGATCAGCACGCCGGCCCCGGCGCACAGGGCGGTGTTGAGGGTGAAGGCGGCTCCGGTGAGGGAGTCGGGCGCCGTCAGCCAGGTGGTCAGGTAGAGCGGGAAGAGGACCGAGAGGGCGGAGTAGCCGAGCGCGGTGAGGAAGTTGGCGGCGGTCAGCCCGAGGAAGGGCCGGTCGCGCAGGACCATCCGGTAGCCGGCGGACTCGCGCTTCGCGGAGCCGGTCCCGGCGGCGTGCACCGGGCGGACCCGGGAGACGAGCAGTCCGGCGAGGGTGAAGGCCAGCGCGTTGCCCCAGGCGGTGTAGGTGAATCCGCCGGTCCCCCACAGCGCGAGGACCCCGGAGACGAGCAGGGCGCCCGCGCCCATGCCGGCGTTCTGCAGCGCCCGGATCGAGGCCTGGAGCCGGTCGCGGGCGGAGCCGCGCGCCACCTCCCCGATCAGGGACTGCTGGACGACCGAGAAGGAGCGGTCGGCGAGGGCGGTGACGAGGGTGACCGCGGCGAAGGCGGCCGGCGAGCTCGCGAAGGGGTAGAGCGCGAAGCCGGCCGCCCGCATCCCGTACAGCACCAGGTTGACCTTCTTGGCGCCGAACCGGTCGACGGCCGTCCCGGCGAGCGGCATGAAGGCCAGTCCGGCGACGCCCGTGATGGTCATGACCAGGCCGACGAGGGTGAAGGAGAGCCCGGTGACGTGGTGGAAGAAGACGAGCGAGAACGGGATGTACATGCCGATCCCGACCGCGCTGATGCCGACACCGGCGAGCATGGCCCGCTCTCCCGCGACTCTCGTTTCCATGTGCTTCCCCCGCAGTTGGCCGGTCAAAGTAGGTCGATGGAAAGTAGCTTACTCCTAAGCTACTTTCCGTCAAGCAACTTTCTTGCGATCGACTTCCGGAAGGCTGGATACTGCGCCCATGACCGAGGCCAACAAGGACGCCGTCGACGCCATCGCCGCCCAGTGGCACGTGGTGCGCCCGGACCTGAACACCGACCCCATGGAAGTCTTCGGACGCATCTACCGGATCGCCCGGGCCATGGGGGACGAGATGGAACGGACCTACGCCCGCTTCGGGATCTCACGCGGCGAGTTCGACGTGGTCGCCACCCTGCGCCGCTCGGGCGAGCCGTACACGCTCTCGCCGCGGCAGCTGTCGGCGACGCTGATGCTCACCACGGGTGGCATGACGGGGCGTCTGGACAAGCTGGAGAAGGCCGGACTGCTCTGCCGCAAGCCCGATCCGCACGACCGGCGCGGACTCCAGGTGACGATCACCGACCGCGGGCTCGCGCTCATCGACGAGGCGGTCACCGCCGGCCTCGAGGTGCAGCGCGCCGCGCTCACCGGGCTGACCGAGGACGAGGCCGCCGTGCTCAGCGGGCTGCTCCGCAAGCTGCTTGCCGGCATGTGAGGACACGACGAGGCGCCGGGGGTCGTCGCACGGCCGAAACGAATCGGTGGTGCGGACCCCCGGCGCCCGGGAAGTATGTGGTGCTGCCCCTACGGGGTCAGCCCGTTCAGGCCTGCTTCTGCGGCTTGTCCGACTTGTCGAGGACCATCACCAGACCGGCGATGACCAGGAACAGCACGATCGGCAGGGCCACGTACAGGCCGAGCGTCTCGCCGACGCTCAGACCCGCGCCCGGGTCGTCGCCGTCGTCGCGGGTGAGCGCGAGGGCGGGAGACGTCATCAGCAGCATCATCAGCGCGGTTCCGGCCGTGACGGCGCCGGCGCGCAGAGCGTTCTTCTTGTCCACGGTGCCAAACTAGCGAACGCCCCGACGGCCCGCGCGCCCGGGGGTGCCGTACGGGGTCAGGCCCCCTTCCGCAGGGCCCTCAGCAGGGCGTTCGCGCGGGGCGAGGCAGCCAGTTCCTCCAAGGTCAGGGGCCGTCCGTCGGCGTCGGCGACCGGCAGCCGCCAATTGGGGTACTGGTCCCACGTGCCCGGCAGGTTCTGCGGCCGCCGGTCCCCCACCGCGTCCGGCAGCCACACGCCGACCAGCCGGGCCGGGGTGCGCAGCAGGAAGGCGTACAGGGCCCGTACGGCGGCCTCCTCGCCCACGGTGTCCAGACCCAGCCCGCCGAGCAGTTCCAGCCACTCCGCGGTGTCGGCGGCGTCCTCGGCCCGCTCCCGTTCGACCGGGGACGCCAGCAGGCCGAGGCGGGCGCGCAGTTCCACGTGGGTCCCGGCGAGCTTGGCGGCCGTGGGCGGCAGATCGTGGGTGGTGACGGTGGCCAGGCAGTCGGCCCGCCAGTCCTGCGGCGCGAGCGGCTTGCCGCCCCCGTCCCAGTCCCGCTCGAACCAGAGCACCGAGGTGCCGAGCACCCCGCGCCGGGCCAGCGCCCGGCGGACCCGCGGCTCGACCGTCCCGAGGTCCTCGCCGATGACCAGGGCCCCGGCCCGGTGGGCCTCCAGGACCAGGACCGCCAGCATGGCCTCGCCGTCGTACGCGACGTACGCGCCCTCGGCGGGCGGGGTCCCCTCCGGGATCCACCAGAGCCGGAACAGGCCCATGACGTGGTCGATGCGCAGGGCGCCGGCGTAGCGGAACACCGAGCGCAGCAGGGACCGGAAGGGGGCGTAGCCGGTGTCGGCCAGCCGGTCCGGCCGCCAGGGCGGCAGCCCCCAGTCCTGCCCGCGCGCGTTGAAGGCGTCGGGCGGGGCGCCGGCGGAGGCGCCCCGGGCGTGGAAGGAGCCGGTACGGGCGTCCGAGCCCTCGGGGTGCACGCCGACGGCGAGGTCGTGCACGATGCCGACGGCCATCCCCGACTCCCGGGCCACCCGCTGCGCCGCGGCGAGCTGGGTGTCGGTCAGCCAGACGAGCCAGCGGTGGAAGTCGGCCTTCCCGTCGCCCACATGGCCGGCGCACCAGGCGGCGTGGACGTCCAGCGGAGCCCCCTGCTCCGCACAGAAGGCCCGGTACGCGGCCTCGCGCTCGGGCGTCCGCGGGACGGCGTACAGCAACTCCAGGGCGGCGCGCTTGAGTTCCCAGACGGCGTCCCGGTCGATCAGCTCCCCCTTCTCCAGCACCGCGCGGCGCAGCTGCGCACCCCGCGCGGCGAGTTCGGCGAGGGCCTCCTGCTCCGGGCACCCGGCGTACTCCGGGACGTCCTCGATCCGCAGGTGGACCGGGTCCGGGAAGCGGCGCGAGGAGGGCCGGTACGGGGACGGGTCGGTCGGGGTGCCGGGCACGGCCGCGTGCAGCGGGTTGACCTGGATGAACCCGGCGCCGTGGGTGCGGCCGGCCCAGCGGGCGAGTTCGGCGAGGTCGCCGAGGTCGCCCATGCCCCAGGAGCGCTCGGAGAGCAGCGAGTACAGCTGGACGAGCACCCCGTGCGCCCGCTCGGGCGCGGCGGGCGCCCGCTCCGGGGCCACGATGAGGGTGGCCTCGCCCGTGCGCCCGTCCGGCACGGCGACGGCGAGCCGGTGAACCCCCAGGGGCACCTCTCCGGGCACGGATCCGCCGGACCATTCGACGCACCGGGGCCGTGCGGCCCGCTCCGCAGGCGCCGGACACCCGCCGGGCGCCCCCGGTTCCGCCGGCTCCGGTTCCAGGCGGACCTTCGTCCCGGCCGGCAGCGCGGCGAGCTCCGCCGGCGGCGGCTCGCCCTCCCACCACACCAGCGTCTGCGGCAACAGCCGCTCCCGCTGCCGCCGTTCGGCGGAGTCCAGACCCGCCGAGACGTCCTCGGGGGTGTCGGTGCACACCCCGAGCATCCCGAGTACGGCGGCGACCGTGGCCGGCGGTACCGGGACGGTGACGTCCGCGGCCGGCTGGTAGGCGGTGGCCACGCCGTGCAGGGCCGCGAGCCGGGCCAGGTCGTCCATGGGCGCACTCCTTTGTGCTGAGGGTGGGTCGGCGCCCGGTCAACACCGGGGCGGCACCCTGGGACACGGCCGCGAACACAGCAGCCCTACCCAGTACGGGGCATCGCATTCCTGGCGTATCCCGGTCAGATCACCCGTCCGCATTGACACTCCAGCCGCACGGGTGGTGGGCTCGGGCTCATCCGTACGGGCGGGGGACGTCTCGGGGCGAGGAGGCTCTGTGCAGCTCAGGGGCAGGAAGCGGACGGCTGCCGCCGCAGTGGCGGTGATCGGGTCACTGCTGGGCGGGGCCGTGGGCTCCGCGCCGGTCGGCCTGTTCACGATGGCATCCGGTCCGTCCGGAGCGGACCGCGAACCGGCCGCCGTCGCGGGCGCGGGCGCTTCCGCCGAGCTCGTCCTCGACCCCGCCGCCAACCCCCCGCGCACCGCCGCCGAGGGCCCCGCCGTATGGCCCCGGCCGCAGGCGATGACGGCCGATCCGGCGCGCGAGGTGCCCCTGGGCGCGGAGGCCGTGCTGGTGGCCCCGGCCGACGCGGACCCCGAGGCGGTCCGGGTCGTGCGGGAGGCCCTGCGTGCGGCGGGCGTCCGCACCGTGCGCGAAGCCGCCCCCGGGGCCCCGCTGCCCGCGCAGGGCACCGTCGTACGCCTCCAGGGCCCGGACGCCCAGGAGGCGCTGCGGGCGCTGGGTGCGGCCGAGCCCGGCGACCTGCCGGACGGCGGCTACCGGCTGGCGGTGGGACGGCCCGGCGGCCGGGACACGGTCGCGCTGGCCGGCGTCGGCGAGGACGGGCTGTTCCACGCGGCGCAGACGCTGCGTCAACTGCTGGCGGCGGGCGCCGGGAAGGCGCCCGGGGTGCTGGTGCGGGACTGGCCGGCGGCGCCCGTGCGCGGGATCACCGAGGGCTTCTACGGGGAGCCGTGGACCGGGGAACAGCGCCTCGCGCAGGTCGAGTTCATGGGCCGCACCAAGCAGAACCGGCTGCTGATCGCGCCCGGCGACGACCCCTACCGGACGACGGCCTGGCGGCAGGAGTACCCGGCGGAGCGGCAGGAGGAGTTCCGCGCACTCGCGGAGAAGGCCCGCGCCAACCGGGTCGTACTGGGCTGGGCGGTCTCTCCCGGCCAGTCCATGTGCCTGTCCTCGGCGGCCGACCGGGCAGCCCTGGCCCACAAGCTGGACGCGATGTGGGAGCTGGGCTTCCGCGCCTTCCAGGTGCAGTTCCAGGACGTCAGCTACTCCGAATGGGGCTGCCGGGAGGACCGCGAGAAGTACGGAAGGGGACCCGCGGCGGCAGCGAAGGCGCACGCGGAGGTCGCGGGCGAACTGGCGGCGCACCTGTCCCGGAAGGACCGCGGGACGGCCGCGCTGTCGCTGCTGCCGACGGAGTACCACCAGCAGGGCTCCACCACCTACCGCAAGGCCCTGGCCGCGGCGCTGGACCCGCGGGTCGAGGTGGCCTGGACGGGCGTGGGCGTGGTGCCCCGCACGATCACCGGCAAGGAGGTGGCCGGGGCGCGCTCCACGATGGGCCACCCGCTGGTCACCATGGACAACTACCCGGTCAACGACTGGGATCCGGCCCGGATCTTCCTCGGCCCCTACGCGGGCCGCGAGCCCGCCGTGGCGGGCGGCTCGGCGGCACTGCTGGCCAACGCGATGCCGCAGGGCACCCTGTCGCGGATCCCGCTCTTCACGGCGGCCGACTTCGCGTGGAACCCGCGGGGTTACCGCGCCGGGGAGTCCTGGGCGGCGGCGGTGCGCGACCTGGCGGGCCCCGACGCGCGGGCGCGGGAGGCGGTGGCGGCGCTGGCCGGGAACACCGCGTCCTCGGGCCTGAAGCTGGAGGAGTCGGCGTATCTGAAGCCGCTGGTCGAGCAGTTCTGGAAGGCCCGCGCGGCGGGCGACCCGGCGGCCGGGGCCGAACTGCGCAAGGCATTCACGGTGCTGCGGGAGGCGCCCGCACGGCTGCCGTCGCTGTCGGCCGAGGCGGGGCCCTGGCTGGACCGGCTGGCGCGCTACGGGACGGCGGGAGAGCTGGCGCTCGACGTCCTCCAGGCCCAGGCCCGGGGCGACGGGACGGCCGCGTGGAAGGCCTCCCAGGCGTTGGCGGGGGCCCGGAAGGCGCTGGCGGAGCCGGGCACGGTGCGGGTCGACAAGGCGGTACTGGATCCCTTCCTGACGCAGGCCGCCGCGGAGGCGGACGCGTGGACGGGCGCCGCGCGCAAGACGGGCACCGTGACGAAGGACGCGAACAGCTGGACGGTGCGGCTGGACTCGCCGCGCCCGGTCTCGGCGGTGACGGTGATGACGGACCCGCTCCCGGCGGGCGTGCGGGGCGCGGTGGTGGAGGTCGAGGTGCCCGGCGAGGGCTGGCGCAAGGTGGCCGACGCAGCCGCGTCGGGCTGGACCCAGGCGGACACGGGCGGGGTGCGGGCGGACGCGGTGCGGCTCTCCTGGGCGGGTGCGGGTGCCGCGCCCGCGGTGCACCAGGTGGTGCCGTGGCTCGGTGACGGCCCGCAGGCCCGTTTCGAGCTGACGGACGGCGCGGCGGCCGACGCGGAGATCGGCGGCGCCTCCCAGCGGGCCACCGCCCGGCTCACCGCGCTGGGCGCCGGCGAGGTCCGGGGGCCGCTGGTGGTGAACGCGCCGGCGGGCGTCTCGGTCCGGGTGCCGGGGAACGTGGTGGCCCCGCGGGGCGGGCAGGTGTCGATCCCGCTGGAGGTCAGCGTCGCCCCGGCGACGCCGCCGGGCACCTATGCCGTCCCGGTCTCCTTCGGCGGGGAGACCCGCACCCTGACGGTGCGTGCGGTGGCCCGTACGGGCGGCCCGGACCTGCTGCGCACGGCGCGGGCGAGTTCCTCGGGGGACGAGACCCCGGACTTCCCGGCGTCGGCGGCGGTCGACGGCTACCCGAACACCCGCTGGTCCTCGCCCGCGGTGGACGGCGCGTGGTGGCAGGCCGAACTGCGCTCCCCGGCCCGGATCGGCCGCCTGGAGCTGCGCTGGCAGGAGGCGTACCCGTCGGCGTACCGGGTGGAGACCTCCGCGGACGGGACGACGTGGCGCCCGGCCGCCACCGTCCCCGCCTCCCGCGGCGGCCGCGAGACGGTCCGCGTGGACGCCCCTGGCTCCCGCTTCGTCCGGGTCACGTGCGAGCACCGCGCGACGCGCTTCGGGTGCAGCCTCTGGTCCGCGGAGGCCTACGCGGTCACGCCGTAGCCTGCGGCGCCGTTGTCGGGGGCGCCGCCCCCCGAACCCCCGCTCCTCAAACGCCGGAGGGGCTGGAACTGCCCTGCGGGCAGCGCGGACGTGCGGGCTGACGCCGGCCGATTCCAGCCCCGCCGGCGAAGCCCCGGGGGGCCGGCACGGCGGGGCTACGACACCGCGACCCCGATGCGTTCCAGCGCGTCCTCTGCCCCGTACGGCTGGAGGTACGGCATCCACCGCGGATCCCGGTGCCCCGTGCCGATGATGCGCCAGGCCAGCCCCGACGGCGGCGCCGGCTGGTGGCGCAGGCGCCAGCCGAGGTCGACCAGGTGGCGGTCGGCCTTGACGTGGTTGCAGCGGCGGCACGCGGCGACGACGTTGTCCCATACGTGCTGGCCGCCCCGGCTGCGCGGGATGACGTGGTCGACGCTGGTGGCCACGGCCCCGCAGTACATGCAGCGCCCCCCGTCGCGCGCGAACAGCGCTCGCCGGGTGAGTGGAACGGGCCCCCGGTAGGGGACCCGTACGAAGCGCTTGAGCCGGACCACGCTGGGCGCGGGGACGACCCTTGTCGCGCTGTGCAGATAGGCGCCGGATTCCTCCAGGGAGACGGCCTTGTTCTCCAGGACGAGGACGAGCGCGCGGCGGAGCGGTACGACGCCGAGGGGCTCGTACGACGCGTTGAGGACCAGGACGTGCGGCACGGACTGCCTCCTTGTACGCCGGCGGCGCGTGGCTCGCGCCGGGACGATCTGCTCTCCAGTCTCTCCTTATGGCTGGTCGAAGCGCCACCACGCGCCCGTAACGGGTCCGGGGTGTTTTCAACCACACCTCCTTCCTGCCCAGGTGAGTCTGGTCTCTCCCTCGAACAGGAAGCCCCTCGGCAAACACGTTGAAGGGATTGCCCCGTTAGTGTGGTTGGTCTGCCCGCACAACCCCTCCGGGCAGACCGCTATACCTGGAGGTTCCCGTCGTGCCCTGGCCCGCCGCTCTGCTGCCGCTGGCAGCGGACGTTCCGGACGCGCCCGCCTCGGTCAAGGAGGCGCAGGAGAGCGTCACCGAGGCCGCGAGCTTCATCGAACAGAACTGGGCCACCTGGCTGAGCATCGGCCTGCGGATCCTGCTGATCGTCGTGATCGCGGCCGCACTGCGCTCGGTGGTCCGCAAGGCGCTGACCAAGCTCATAAACCGGATGAACACCAGCGCCGAGGCCGTCGAGGGCACCGCCCTGGGCGGGCTGCTGGTCAATGCCGAGCGCCGTCGGCAGCGCTCGGAGGCCATCGGTTCGGTCCTGCGCTCGGTCGCGTCGTTCCTGATCCTCGGCACGGCCGCGCTGATGGTGCTGGCCGCCCTGAAGATCGACCTGGCGCCGCTGCTGGCGAGTGCCGGTGTGGCCGGTGTGGCGATCGGTTTCGGCGCCCGCAACCTGGTGACCGACTTCCTGTCCGGCGTCTTCATGATCATGGAGGACCAGTACGGCGTCGGCGACAAGATCGATGCCGGGGTGGCCTCGGGCGAGGTCATCGAGGTCGGCCTGCGGGTCACCAAGCTGCGCGGGGACAACGGCGAGATCTGGTACGTGCGCAACGGCGAGATCAAGCGGATCGGCAACCTCAGCCAGGGCTGGGCGACCGCGGGCGTGGACGTCCAGGTCAAGCCGACGGAGAACCTGACCCGGATCCGCGAGGTGGTCCAGGAGGTCGCCGACACCCTGGCGAAGGAGTCCCCGTGGGACGAGCGCCTGTGGGGTCCGGTGGAGGTGCTGGGCCTGGACGAGGTGCTGCTCGCCTCGATGACGGTGAAGGTGTCGGCGAAGACGATGCCCGGCAAGCAGTTCGCGGTGGAGCGGGAGCTCCGCTGGCGGATCAAGGAGGCCTTCGACGCCGCGGGCATCCGGATCATCGGCGGTGCGGCCGCACCCGCCGAAGAGGAGGAGGCCCCGGCGGACCCGTCGGCCGCCGTCGCCGCCCCCTCGGCCCTGGCGAACCCGGCCTCCCCGCAGTCCCTGGCCACCGCCCCGATCCCCGCGCCCGGCGGCCCGAAGATCACGAAGTAGCCCGGAGCACGCCTCCCCCGCTGCCCCGCAGGCCGATCCTGCGGGGCAGCGGCATTGACAGGGCCCGAACGGTGATAGGAAACTTACCTAACAGTTCCTCGCAGTCCGTCCTGTCTGCTCCGGCGAGAGAGAGAACGCGCCATGCCCGCCGCCACGCCCGGTACCCCCAGCCTGCTGCGCGCCATGAACGACCGGGCCGCCCTCGAGCTCCTGCTGGCGCACGGGCCGCTCTCCCGCACCCGGATCGGCAGCCTGACCGGGCTGTCCAAGCCCACCGCCTCGCAGCTGCTGGCCCGCCTCGAGGCCGCCGGACTCGTCGTGGCCACCGGCACGGACGGCGGCCGCCCCGGCCCCAGTGCCCAGCTGTACGCCGTCAACCCCCGGGCCGCGTACGTCGGCGGACTGGACGTCACCCCGGGCCGGGCGCTCGCGGCCGTCGCCGACCTCACCGGCACCGTCGTCGGCACGCACGAAGTGCCGTACACCGAGGGCGCGGGCGCCGTCGAGCAGGTGACCGCGGCCCTCGGCGAGGCCGTGAAGGCCGCCGGACTGCACCACTCCGACCTGCGCCGGGTGGTCATCGCCACCCCGGGCGCCTTCGACCCGCAGACCGGCCGGCTGCGCTACGCCGGCCACCTCCCCGGCTGGCACTCCCCCACGCTCCTCGACGAGCTGGCCGCCGCCCTGCCGATGCCCGTCGAGTACGAGAACGACGTCAACCTCGCCGCCGTCGCCGAGCAGCGCCTCGGCGCGGCCCGCGGCCACGAGGACTTCGTCCTGCTGTGGAACGAGGAGGGCCTCGGCGCCGCCCTCGTGCTCGGCGGCCGGCTGCACCGCGGCTGGACCGGCGGCGCGGGCGAGGTGGGCTTCCTGCCCGTGCCGGGCCACCCCCTGGTCCGGCAGCCGGCCCGCGCCAACACCGGCGGCTACCAGGAGCTGGCCGGCGCACAGGTGGTGCCCGGACTCGCCGCCGAACTGGGCGTGGAGGCCGCGGCCGCCTCCGCACCCGAGACCGTGCCCGCGCCAGGAGCCGGGGCCGCACCCCAGGGTGGTTCCGGCGGGCCCCACAGTGCCGAGGTCGGTGCCGCCGTCGCCCTGCTCGCCCGGGCCGCCGCCACGCCCGAAGGGCCGTACCTGCGCTTCCTCCAGACGTACGCCACCCTGCTGGCCACCGGCCTCGCCTCGCTCGTGGCCGTCCTCGACCCCGAGATCGTGGTCCTCTCCGGGGCCGTGATCGCCGCCGGCGGCGACCCGCTGCGGGAGCTCCTGGAGGCCGAGCTCGCCGAACTGGCCCCCTCCCGCCCCCGCCTGGTCTCCGGCGAGGTGGCCGAAGGGCCGGTACTGCGCGGCGCCCTGGAGACCGCGCTGGCAACCACCCGCGACGAGGTCTTCGACACCTCCCGCTGATCCCGCACCCGAAGCCGCGTCCGCGGCCCGCATCCGCACGCGCCACGCCCCCACGTCCCGCCCCCGCGCGCACCCCACCGGCACCCCCCATCGGAAGTTCCTCCCGCAGAGAGTGAGCCCCGCCATGCCCAGAACCGGACGCCCGGTCACCGCGACCGTCCTCCTCGCCGCGATATCCGTCCTCGCCGCCGGCTGTACGGGCGGCGGCTCGAACGCCGCCGACGACGACCCGAAGGCGCAGGTCACCCTGAACTTCTGGCACGGCTGGTCCGCGCCGGGCGAGGTCAAGGCGATCGAGGAGAACATCGCCCGCTTCACGAAGGCGCACCCGAACATCAAGGTCCAGGTCACCGGCAACATGACCGACGACAAGATCAACCAGGCGCTGCGCGCCGGCGGCGACCAGGCCCCCGACGTGGTCTCCTCCTTCACCACCGACAGCGTCGGCAAGTTCTGCAACTCCCGCGCCTTCGCCGACCTGAACCCCTTCCTCGCCAAGTCCGGGATCGACAAGGCCAAGGTCTTCCCCAAGACCCTGCTGGAGTACACCCAGTTCAACGGCAACCAGTGCACGCTGCCGCTGCTGAACGACGCGTACGGCCTCGTCTACAACAAGACCGCCTTCGCGGACGCCGGCATCACCGAACCCCCCAAGACGTGGAGCCAGTTCACGGAGGTCGCGCAGAAGCTGACGAAGCCGAAGGGTGATTCGTACGAGCAGGTCGGGCTGATGCCCACCTTCCACGGCTACGAGACCACCCCCATGCGGCTGGCGGCCCAGTGGAGCCCGACGTACTTCGGCGCCGACGGCAAGTCCAGCCTGGCCAAGGACCCGGCCTTCGCGCAGATGCTGACCGCGCAGAAGGACCTGGTGGCGAAGCTCGGCGGCTACGAGAAGCTGGAGCGCTTCCGCAGCACCTTCGGCGACGAGTGGAGTGCCGAGCACCCCTTCCACACGGGCCAGGTCGCCATGCAGGTCGACGGCGAATGGCGGGCCGCGATGGCCAAGGAGGCCGGGGTGAAGTTCGAGGTCGGCACCGCTCCGCTGCCCGTGCCCGACGACCGGCTCGGCGACTACGGCAAGGGCTACCTGTCGGGCACGATCATGGGCATCGCCGGGGGCAGCAAGAAGCAGAACGCCGCCTGGGAACTGGTCAAGTACATGACCACCGACACCGAGGCGGTGGTGGCCTTCGCCAACGCCATCCACAACATCCCCTCCACGCTGGCGGCCCTGGAGTCCCCGGACCTCCAGGTGACCCCGGAGTTCAAGACCTTCATCGACATCGCGCGGCACGCGAAGTCGAACACCACCCCGGCCCAGGCCGACGGTGGCACCTACCAGCTGACCCTCCAGGACTTCGCCTACGCGGTGGAGAAGGGCGACGTCGCCGACATCCCGGCCGGGCTCGCGAAGACCGACCAGCAGATCGACACGGACATCGCGAAGGCCAAGTAGCCCCGATGGCCACCACGAACCCGCTGCGGTCCAAGCACCGCCGCTCCGCGCTGCGCACCGCGGCCTTCATGTCGCCCTGGCTGATCGGCTTCGGCCTCTTCTTCGCCTACCCGCTGCTGTCCACCGTGTACTTCTCCTTCACCCGGTACGACGGCTTCCGGCCGCCCGTCTTCAACGGGCTGGACAACTGGACCTACGTCTTCTCGGACTATCCGCTGTTCTGGCCGGCGATGCGCAACACCCTCTGGCTGGTCGTGGTGATGGTCTCCTGCCGGGTCGCCTTCGGCTTCGGGGTCGGCCTGCTCATCACGAAGATCAAGACGGGGGCGGGGGTCTTCCGGACCCTCTTCTACCTGCCCTACCTGGCCCCGCCCGTCGCCGCGACCCTCGCCTTCGTCTTCCTCCTCAACCCCGGCACCGGCCCCGCCAACACCCTCCTCGACGCGGCCGGCCTGCCCACGCCCGGCTGGTTCACCGACGCCGACTGGTCCAAGCCCGCCCTGACCGTGCTCGCACTCTGGGGGGTCGGCGACCTGATGGTCATCTTCATGGCCGCGCTGCTCGACGTACCGAAGGAGCAGTACGAGGCCGCCGAGCTCGACGGCGCCGGGGCCTGGGCGCGGCTGCGCCACATCACCCTGCCGAACATCTCGCCGATCATCCTGTTCGCCGTGGTCACCGGGGTCATCCAGGCCATGCAGTACTACACGCAGCCGCTGGTGGCGGGGAAGGTCGCGGCCGGGGTGATCGGCGGCTCGGGCCAGCAGTTCGAGCCGGGCTACCCCGACAAGTCCACCCTGACCCTCCCCCAGCTCGTCTACAACGCCGGGTTCCAGCGCTTCGACTACGGTTCCGCATGCGTCATCGCCCTGGTCCTCTTCGCCCTCTCGATGGCCTTCACCGCGCTCCTGATGCGCCGCCGTGGCGGACTGGTCGGAGCGGACGCGTGAGCGCGACCGGCGCCGTGGGCGCGCGCAACCGCAGGGCCGTCCTGCACTGGGTCGGAGTGCACTCGCTGGGCGTGGCCGCCGCCCTGTTCTTCGTCCTCCCCTTCGTCTTCCTGCTGCTCACCTCCCTGATGGCCGACCGGCAGGCCCTCACCCGCGACCTGTGGCCGGACACCTGGGAGTGGGGCAACTACGCCACGGTGTGGCACACCCCCGGCTTCCTGACCTGGTGGCGCAACACCCTGCTGTACGCGGGCCTCGGCACCCTGCTGACCGTGGTCTCCTCGGTGCCCGTCGCCTACGCGCTCGCCAAGTTCCGCTTCCGCGGGCGACGGCTCGCGCTGCTGCTCGTGATCTCGATGATGATGCTGCCGCCGCAGGTGGTGGTCATCCCGATGTACCTCTTCTGGGCGAAGCAGCTCGACCTGTCCGGCACCCTGTGGCCGCTCATCGTCCCGATGGCCTTCGGCGACGCGTTCTCCATCTTCCTGCTCCGCCAGTTCCTGCTGACCATCCCGGACGAGTACCTGGACGCGGCCCGCGTCGACGGCTGCGGGGAGGTGCGCACCCTGCTGCGCGTGGTCCTGCCGATGGCGAAGCCTGGGATCGCGGCGGTCGCCCTGTTCCAGTTCTTCTGCGCCTGGAACGACTACTTCGGCCCGCAGATCTACGCCTCGGACAACCCGGCAGCCTGGACGCTCAGTTACGGACTGGAGTCCTTCAAGGGCGCCCACCACACCAACTGGAACCTGACCATGGCCGCGACCGTGCTGGTCATGGCCCCGGTGATCGTCCTCTTCTTCTTCGCCCAGAAGGCGTTCGTCGAAGGCGTCACCCTGACCGGAGTGAAAGGCTGACACCGATGAAACTCGCAGTGGTGGGCGGCGGTTCCACCTACACCCCCGAGCTGATCGACGGCTTCGCGCGGCTGCGCGACACCCTGCCCGTCGCCGAGCTCGTGCTGATCGACCCCGCCACCGAAAGGCTGGAGCTGATCGGCGCCCTCGCCCGGCGGATCTTCGCCAGGCAGGACCATCCGGCCCGGGTCACCACCACCGCCGACCTCGACGCGGGCGTCGACGGCGCCGACGCGGTCCTGCTCCAGCTGCGCGTCGGCGGACAGGCCGCCCGGCTCCAGGACGAGACCTGGCCGCTGGAGTGCGGATGCGTCGGGCAGGAGACCACGGGGGCGGGCGGGCTCGCCAAGGCGCTGCGCACCGTGCCGGTGGTCCTCGACATCGCCGAGCGGGTCCGCCGCGCCAACCCCGGCGCCTGGATCGTCGACTTCACGAACCCGGTCGGGATCGTCACCCGGGCCCTGCTCGCCGCCGGGCACAGGGCGGTCGGGCTGTGCAACGTGGCCATCGGCTTCCAGCGGAGGTTCGCCGCCCTGCTGGACGTGGCCCCGGCCGACGTCCACCTCGACCACGTCGGCCTCAACCACCTGACCTGGGAACGGGGCGTGCGCCTCGGCGGGCCCGACGGGGAGGACCTGCTGCCCCGGCTGCTCGCCGAGCACGGGGAGTCGATCGCCGCCCAGCTGCACCTGCCGCGTGCGGTGCTGGACCGGCTCGGCGTGGTGCCCTCGTACTACCTGCGCTACTTCTACGCCCACGACGAGGTCGTCCGGGAACTGGGCACGGGGCCCTCACGGGCCGCGAAGGTGGCCGCGATGGAGCAGGAGCTGCTCGGCCTGTACGCGGATCCCGCCCTGGACGAGAAGCCGGCGCTGCTGGCCGAGCGGGGCGGGGCCTTCTACTCGGAGGCGGCCGTGGACCTGGCGGCCGCCCTGCTGGGCGACGGGGGTTCGCCGGTCCAGGTGGTCAACACCCTCAACAACGGCACCCTGCCGTTCCTCCCCGACGACGCGGTGATCGAGGTCCAGGCCCGTGTCGGCGCCTCCGGCCCGGTGCCGCTGCCCGTGCCCCGGCTGGAACCGCTGTACGCCGGACTGGTCTCGCACGTGACGGCGTACGAGGACCTCGCGCTCGACGCGGCCCTGCGCGGCGGTCGCGAGCGGGTCTTCAAGGCCCTGCTCGCACATCCGCTGGTGGGGCAGTTCGACCTGGCCGAGGGGCTCACCGACCGCCTCCTCGCGCACAACAAGGAGCACCTGGCGTGGGCCTGACCCTCCCTTCCGTACTGGCGATCGACGCGGGCAACAGCAAGACGGACGCGGCACTGATCGCCGCCGACGGCACGGTGCTCGGCACCGGCCGCTCCGGGGGCTTCCAGCCTCCGCGCTCCGGCGTCGAGCCCGCCGTGGACGTCCTCGGGCAGGCCGTCGCGGCGGCCGCCGCGGCCGCGGGGCTGCCCGCGGCGCGGCCCGGAGCGCCGTACGCCGCGCAGGTGTCGGCCTGCCTGGCCAACGCGGACCTGGCGGTGGAGGAGCAGCAGCTCACGGAGGCGATCGGCGCCCGCGGCTGGGGCGCGGCCACCGAGGTGCGCAACGACACCTTCGCGATCCTGCGGGCCGGCGTGGAGGAGCCGTGCGGGGTCGCGGTGGTGTGCGGGGCCGGGGTGAACTGCGTCGGGATGACCCCGGACGGGCGCACCGCGCGCTTCCCCGCGCTCGGCCGGATCTCCGGCGACTGGGGCGGCGGGGGCGGACTGGCCGAGGAGGCCCTGTGGTTCGCGGCCCGCGCCGAGGACGGGCGGGGCGAGCCGACGGAGCTGGCCCGGGCGCTGCCCGCGCACTTCGGGCACAGCTCGATGTACGGGCTGATCGAGGCGCTGCACCTGGGCCGGATCCCGGGCGGGCGGCGGCACGAACTGGTCCCGGTGCTGTTCGCGGTCGCGGCCGCCGGGGACCCGGTGGCGGGCGCGCTGGTGCACCGGCAGGCGGACGAGGTCGTGGCGATGGCGACGGTGGCGCTGCACCGCCTGGAACTCCTCGGCCGCGCGGTCCCGGTGGTCCTGGGCGGCGGGGTGCTGACGGCCCGGTACCCGCAGCTGAACGACCGCGTCGCGCGGGGCCTCGCGGAACGGGCCCCGCTCGCCAGGATGCACGTGATCACGGCGCCGCCGGTGCTGGGCGCCGCCCTCCTGGGGCTGGACGCCCTCGCCGCCCCGCCCCCGGCGTACGCGCATCTGCGTGCGCAGTTCGGTGTCCCGCTCGATGCGCGGTCCGGTGCCCGATTCGGGTGAACCTGCCCGTGGAGGGGGCAGGTCTGGAACCGTGGCGGTCCCGCGAGCGTATTGACGGGGAAGGGGTGGCGGGGCGGGTCGGGGGGTCGGATCGTCCGGGAACGAGCACCGGGTGGTGTGGTCGGCCGGCACTGACGCCATACTGCTCCGGACAGTGGACAGGACCGAGGGGGAGGTCACGGTGGCGATCACATCACGCGCGCCCGCGCCCGGAGGCGGTGTCTCCGTACCGCCCGCCGGTCCGTCGGGACCGCCGCCGGGCGGGCCGCCGGGGCGGGGTACCGCCTGGGCCGAGGGCGTGGAGCGGCTGCGTGAGGCGGCGACGACCGAGCCGGGACGGCTTCGGATCATCGGCGCCGTCCTGGCGGCCCTGGTCCTCCTGTTCGGCGCGGTCAGCGTGTGGGAGATCTCCGCCCGGTCCACCGCCGCCGACGACGTCGTGGGCCGCAGCCAGCCGCTGAGCGCGGACGCGGCGAGCATCTACCGCTCCCTCGCGGACGCCGACACGACCTCCTCCAGCGGCTTCCTGCTGGGTGCGCAGGAACCGCGCGAGGTCCGCCAGCGCTACGAGAAGGACATCGCCAACGCCTCCAAGCTGCTGGTCAACGCGGCCGCCAACACCGGCGGCAACGAGGACTCCCGCGCCCAGATCGCCCTGCTGAGCGAGCAGCTGCCGCGCTACACCGGGCTGATAGAGCAGGCCCGGGCCACCAACCGGCAGGGCATGCCGCTGGGCGGCGCCTATCTCCGCTACGCCAACGAGCAGATGACCACGCAGCTGCTGCCCGCGGCGCAGCGGCTGTACGAGTCGGAGACGGGCCGGCTGTACACGGACTACGACGAGGCCCGGGCCTGGCCGCTGGTCTCGCTCGGACTGGGCCTCGTCGCGCTCGGCGCACTGGTGTGGGCGCAGCGGCGCAACTACCGTCGTACGAACCGGGTCTTCAACCACGGGCTGCTGGCCGCGACGGCCGCGTCGGTGGTGGTCCTGCTGTGGCTGGCCGTGGGGCACACGGTGGCACGGTCGGACCTGAGCTCGGCCCGGGCGGAAGGGCAGGAGTCGCTGAAGGTGCTGAACGACGCGCGCATCGCCTCCCTCCAGGCGCGGGCCGGGGAGAACCTGACGCTGGTCGCGCGGGGCGCCGTACTGGCCGAGGACAAGAAGTCCGACAAGTACGACGTGGAGTTCACCTCCAACATGAAGCAGCTGGACGCCGGGCTGGCGACCGCGCTGCGGCTCGCCGACGACGAGGCCGGGCGGGAGCCGGTGGGCCGGGCGGCGGACGGCGTGAAGCAGTGGCAGCAGCGGCACGCGGCGGCCCGGGAGGCGGACTTGAAGGGTGACTTCGAGGCCGCGCTGACCCAGGTCGTGGGGGACGCGCAGCACAAGGACACCAGCGGGGCCGCGTTCGACACGGTGGACGCCTCCCTGGAGCAGGCGGTGGCCCACGAACAGCAGGAGTTCACCCGGGCGGCCCGGGACGGGCTGGGTGCGCTGGGCGGTCTGGTGACGGGCTCGGCGGCCCTGGCGGTCGTCGGCGCGGCGGCGGCGCTGCTCGGTATCGGGCGCAGGCTTTCGGAGTACAGGTGAGCGCGATGCGGATACGAGCGAGGCGGGTTTCCGAGGGCTTCGAGGGCCGCACCCCCCGCGGCCCCCTGGGCGCCGGCGCTGCCGCGGGCCGGTCCGGTCCGGAGGGCGCGGGCAGCCCCGACGGTCCCGGCGGCGCGGGCGGGCACTCCGGCGCGGCCGGTCCCGGCGGCGCGGCCGGTCCCGGCGGCGCGGGCGGGCACCCCGGCGCGGGTGCACCCGGCGGGTACTCCGGCGCGGGTGGACCCGGCGGCCACGGCGGTGCTGGTGGGCGCGGGGGTTACGGGGACGGTGAGGGGTACTACGGCGGTGGGCCGGGAGGGCCCTTCCCTGCTCCGCGGGCGGCGCGGACACGGCGGGCCCGGCTGCGCGGCTGGGGCGGGGTGACCGCGATGGCCGCCGCATGCGCCATGACGGCGGCGGCCGTGCTCCTGCCGCTCACCCAGGCGGCGCCGGACTCGGGCCGCCCCGGGGTGTTCCGCGGGCCCGCCCAGATGGCGGTGGCCCCGGCTGCCCCCTCCGACACCTGCCAGGACCCGGAGGCGAGCCTGCGCCCGTCCACCGTCGACGGGGCGACCATCGCGCGCATCAAGGCCGCGGGGAAGCTCGTCGCGGGCGTGGACCAGAACAGCTTCCGCTGGGGCTACCGCAACCAGACCACCACCGGCGGGACGGGCCTGGAGGGCCAGACCGACCAGGGCCGGCTCGACGGCTTCGACATCGACCTGGTCAAGGCCATCGCCAAGGACATCCTCGGCGACGAGAAGGCGGTCATCTACCGGGCCATCCCCACCAGCCAGCGCATCCCCGCCCTCCAGGAGGGCCGGGTCGACATCGTCGTGCGGACGATGACCATCAACTGCAAGCGGCTGGAGGACGTGGCCTTCTCCACGGCCTACTTCGAGGCCGGGCAGCAGGTCCTCGCGCCCAAGGGCTCGCCCATCACCGGGTACGACACCTCGCTGAAGGACAGGAAGATCTGCGTCGCGGCCGGATCCACGGCGGAGGCCTCGTTGAAGGCCCAGTCCTACGGCGCGGCGCCCGTCACCGTGCCCAACCAGCTGGACTGCCTGGTCCGGCTGCAGCTGGGCGAGGTCGACGGGATCATCACGGACAACGCCCTCGCTGCCGGCCAGGCCGCGCAGGACCCCTCCGTGCGGCTGGTGGGCTCGCCGTTCACCCGGGAGTTCTACGGTGTCGCCATGAACAAGGACGCCTCCGACCTGGTCCGCCGCGTCAACAACGTGCTGGAGGGCTACCGGGCGGGCGGCGCGAACAGCCCGTGGATGGTCTCCTACCGCAAGCACCTCGAGCCCGTGCTGCCCGGCGTGACCGCGCCGCCCGCGCCCAAGTACCGGGACGGCTGAGGCCCGTGGCGGCGGATTCTGACGCGGAGGAACGATCGGTGGAGGCGCTGTCGGTGGGAGGCGGATCGGCGGTGATGGACAGGGACGGCGTCGACCGCGCCCTGGCCAGACTCGGCGCGGAGCACGAGGCGGTCGAGACCTCGCTGCTCGCGCTCCAGGACCACGCCGGGCGCCGGCTGCTGGAGGGGGCCGAGCTGACCGGGCTCACCAAGGAGCGCTGGGCGGCCACGGAGGCCGACATCACCCGGCTGTGGACGTACTTCGACGCCTACAGCGGGGCCCTGGGCGCCGCCCGGCAGATCCGGGAGCGGCGCCGCTGGCCCGGCCGCGAGGACCTCGTCGAGCTCACCGAGCGGCTGCGCGGGCCCGGCGTGCTGATCGCCGGCGCCGCTGCGGAGGGCGCCGCGCTCGCGGAGCGGCTCTCGCTCGCCGAGCTGGTGGCCCGGATGAACGACCTGTACGCGCGCTCGCTGGACGTGGTGGTGGCCGCCGACGCGGTGTGGTCGGCGCTGCCCGCCCGCATCGACCTGCTCGCCGCCGAACTGCACCGCACCCGCTCGCTGGCCCACTCGGTGGGGGTGCGCCCCGGGGAGCACCCCTCGGGCGACGACCTGGAGGACATCACCGCCGAGCTGACGGAGCTGCGGGCCCGGGTGATCGCCGACCCGCTGGCGTTCTGGCAGCCCGCGGCGGGCAGCTCGGCCCCCGGCGGCGGCCGCCCGGACACCGGGCGCTACGACCGGGCCGCGCTCGCGCTGGAGGACGTACGCCGTGAGGTCGAGGCGGTGCTGGACGTACGGCAGGACGCCGAGCAGCGGCTGATCAGCCTGCGGGACGTGCTCTCGCGGGCGGACCGGACCCTGTCGGAGGCGCGGACCGCGCGCGGCGAGGTGCTGGCGAAGATCGCCGCGTCGGAGGTGCCCGCGGTCAGCGGCCCGCCCACGGTGCTCCAGGAACAGCTCGCCGCGGCGGCCGAGCACCGGCGGCACGCCCGCTGGCACCGGCTCTCGCCGCTGCTGGAATCCCTGGAGGAACGGGCCGAGGAGGAACTGCGCAGGGCCCGCGAATCGTTGACCGCTGTGACGGCTCCGCTGGCGGTGCGGGCGGAGCTGCGCGGGCGGTTGGACGCGTACAAGGCGAAGGTGGCACGGCACGGCATGGCGGAGGACCCTCTGCTGATGGAACGGTACGACACGGCCCGGCGGATGCTGTGGAGCGCTCCTTGCGATCTGCGCGTCGCCGAGCAGGCCGTCCTGCGCTACCAGCAGGCGACGGCGGAGGCCCTGCAGGCCGCGGAGACTCCCGGAAAGGACGGCGCATGAGCCTGGTGGGAACGGCATGCCTGCGCCCCGGCTGCCCGGGGACGTACGAGGACATGGGCGAGGGCGACCTGTACTGCGACACCTGCGGACTGGCGCCGGTGGGCGCGGCCCTGGCGGGTGCGGAGGAGCTGGTGTCGCCGCCGACCGCGATGACGAGCGCGGCCCGGGGCGCCGCCGGCTCGTCGGGGTCGCAGGGGTCGCAGGGCTCCGGCTCTTCGCGTTCCTCCTCCTCGGCGTCGACGTCGGCGCGTTCCTCGCGTTCGTCGCGCTCGTCTTCGTCCCGCCGCTCCGTGTCGGGGCGGCTGTCGCGCGCGCTGTCGGGGGCGGCGTCGACCCGCTCGGTGTCGGTGCGCAGTACGGGCCTGTCCGTCTCGGCGTCGGGGCGCAACCAGCTCGGCGCCGGGCTGGTCAAGGTGCCCGAGGTGCCGCGGCCGGACCCCTCGACGGCGGTCCTGGAGAACCCGGAGGTGCCGGAGCGCAAGCGGTTCTGCTCGCGTTCGGACTGCGGGGCTCCGGTGGGCCGGGCGCGCGGTGACCGCCCCGGCCGGACGGAAGGGTTCTGCACGAAGTGCGGGCACCCGTACTCCTTCGTGCCGAAGCTGCACGCGGGTGACGTGGTGCGCGGCCAGTACGAGGTGGCGGGCTGCCTGGCCCACGGCGGGCTCGGCTGGGTGTACCTGGCGGTGGACCGGGCGGTCTCGGACCGGTGGGTGGTGCTCAAGGGCCTGCTGGACACCGGGGACCAGGACGCGATGGAGGCCGCGATATCGGAGCGGCGCTTCCTCGCGGAGATCGAGCACTCCAACATCGTGCGGATCTACAACTTCGTGGAGCACCTGGACCAGCGGACCGGTTCGCTGGACGGGTACATCGTCATGGAGTACGTCGGCGGCAAATCGCTGAAGGAGATCGCGAACGAGCGGCGCCGGCCGGACGGGCGGCGCGATCCGCTGCCGGTGGAGCAGGCGTGCGCGTACGGCATCGAGGCGCTGGAGGCGCTGGGCCACCTGCACAGCCGCAACCTCCTGTACTGCGACTTCAAGGTCGACAACGCGATCCAGCAGCAGCACCAGCTGAAGCTGATCGACATGGGCGCGGTGCGGCGGATGGACGACGACGAGTCGGCGATCTACGGCACGGTGGGCTACCAGGCGCCCGAAGTCGCGGAGCTGGGGCCGTCGGTGGCCTCCGACCTCTACACGGTGGCGCGGACGCTGGCCGTCCTGACCTTCGACTTCCAGGGCTACACGAACATCTTCGTGGACTCGCTGCCCGACCCCGAGCACATCGAGGTCTTCCAGCGGTACGAGTCCTTCTACCGGCTGCTGGTCCGGGCGACCGACCCGGACCCGGGGCGGCGGTTCGCGTCCGCGCAGGAGATGGCGGACCAGCTGACGGGTGTGCTGCGCGAGGTGGTCGCCCTCCAGACGGGCCGGCCGCGGCCGCAGCTGTCGACGCTGTTCGGGCCCGAGACCCGGGTCCCGGACACCCGGCTCTTCGCGGACACGGCGGAGACGGCCGTCTCCCACCTGGGCCTGCGGGCCGTGGCCTCCCGGCGGGGCGGCGGACTGCGCGGCCTCCTGGGCCGCGCCCCCGCCACCCCGGCCCACTCCGCCGCAACCCCGCCGGGCGGCGCAGCGGTCACGCCGACGCCCGCATCCGGCGTTCTCCCGCTTCCAGCGGGAGCGCATGCGCCGGGAGCGCCGGCGGGCGCGGGCCACGGCTCGACGGGAGCAGCCGGTGCACGGGGACACGCCCCCGGCGGCACCCCGCTGCCCGCCGCGGCCGGCGGGGCCGTGCCCGGGCTCGGGAGCACGGCCACGCACGTGTCGGGGGTGCCGGGGGTGCCGGGGCAGCGGCAGGCGACGGCCGCCCCACCCGCACCGGCCTCGCCGCCCGCGGCGGTCCCCGTCGCCCCGGCCCCCTCCGCGGGAGCGAGACGGCTCGACACCCGCGGGACCGCGCTGGCGCTGCCCGTGCCGCTCGTGGACGCGGGCGATCCCAACGCGGGGTTCCTGGCGGGCCTGATGGCCTCCGCGCCCGGTGAACTCCTGACCGCCCTCGGCGCGGCACCGGCCGACTCCGCCGAACTGCGGCTGCGCCGGCTGCGGGCCCACCTCGAACTGGGCGAACTGCCGGAGGCGTCCCGCACGCTGACGGACCTGGAGGAACTGCACCCGGACGACTGGCGCGTCGTGTGGGCCCGCGGCATCGCCTCGCTGGCCACCGGGGACGACGAGATCGCGGCCCTGTCCTTCGACGCGATCTACGACGCCTTCCCGGGCGAACCCGCGCCGAAGCTGGCCCTGGGGCTGTGCGCGGAGGTGCTGGGGCAGCTGGACAACGCCGCCGAGTACTACCGCCTGGTGTGGAGCACCGACCCGGGGTTCGTCAGCGCGGCCTTCGGCCTGGCCCGGGTCCAGCTGGCGGCCGGCGACCGGGACGGAGCCGTGCTCACGCTGGAATCCGTACCGGAGGCGTCCATCCACTACACCGCCGCCCGGGTGGCGGCCGTACGCGCACGTCTGCGCGACCGGTCCCCGCAGGAGCCGCTGCTGGCCGATCTGACGGCCGCCGCCGACCAGGTGGAGGCGCTGCGGCGGTTCGGTCTCGACCCCGAGCGCCACGAACGGCTCGCCACCGAAGTTCTGGGCTCGGCCCTGGACTGGGTACTGTCGGGTAGCCGGGGTTCCGACCCCGGTCGGACCTCGCTGCTCGGCAGTCAACTGGACGAGCGGGGCCTGCGCTTCGGGCTGGAGCGCTCGTACCGCGTGCTCGCGCGGCTGGCGCAGCGGGGCGAGGAGAGGATCGAACTGGTGGAACGGGCAAACCGTTTCCGTCCCCGGACGTGGGTGTGAGTGATGTCGATGCATCGGCCGTCGGGCTGCCCCAGCTGCGCGGAACCCCTGGAGGAGGGTGACCGTTTCTGCGGAGTCTGCGGATACGCCGTCACCGCCCCTCCCCCGGCGGAGTCCGCGGACCGCCCGACGATCGCGCTCCCACCTGCACCGCCGGCCGCGGCGGCGCAGGCCGCGCCCGCTGTTGCACCGCCCGCCGGGCCTGCCCCGGCCGGTTACGCCGCTCCGGCCCCCGGCTGGGGCTCGGTGGCCTCCGCCGCGCCGACCCTGGTCGACGCCCCGGCCGAGTCGGCGTGGGCCCCGGAGGGTTCGGTCGAGCACGCGCACGGCGGCGCTCCGGAGGGGCCGCAGGCCAGGTACGACCTGCCCGGCGGGGGCACGCCCCCGGAGGGGACCGCCTGGGGCCCGGCCGAGACCCCGTACGCCGAGACCCCGTACACGGAAACGCCGTACGCGGAAACCCCGTACGCCGAGGCCCCGTACGAAGCCTCGTACGAAGCCCCGCACGAGGCCCCCGCCGAAGCCCCGCAGGGGACCGGCAAGACCTGCGTCGCCTGCCGCGCCGGCCACGTGGACACCGACGGGTACTGCGAGCACTGCGGGCACGCGCAGCCGCGCGAGCGCGACCACCTGGAGGAGGAGCTCGGCAGCGTCGCCGCCGTCAGCGACCGGGGCCTGCGCCACCACCGCAACGAGGACTCGTTCGCCGTGGCGGCCACCGCCCTGCCCGACGGCTCCACCGCCACCGTGGCCATCGTCTGCGACGGCGTCTCCTCCGCCAGCCGCCCAGACGAGGCATCCGCCGCCGCGGCCGGCGCCGCCAACGAGGCGCTGCTCGACGCGCTCCCCCGGGGCGCCCACCCCCAGGAGGCCATGCACTCCGCGATCCTCGCCGCCGCGGCGGCGGTGAACGCGCTGGCCCCCGAGGTCCCCGGCGCGCAGAACGCCCCGGCGTGCACCCTGGTCGGCGCCGTCGTCGGCAGCGGCCTGCTGACCGTCGGCTGGGTCGGCGACAGCCGCGCCTACTGGGTGCCGGACGACCGGGCCGCGCTCCCGCGCCGCCTCACCGAGGACGACTCCTGGGCCGCCCAGATGGTCGCGGCGGGCCTGATGGGCGAGGCCGAGGCGTACGCCGACGTCCGCGCGCACGCCATCACCGGCTGGCTCGGGGCCGACGCGTACGACCTCGAACCGCACACCGCCACCTTCAAGCCGGACCACCCCGGCGTGGTCGTGGTCTGCACCGACGGCCTGTGGAACTACGCGGAGTCCGCGCGGGAGATGGCCCAGGTGCTGCCCGCCGACGCCGCGGTCCGGCCGCTGCACAGTGCGCAGGTCCTGGTGGGCCACGCCCTGGACGGCGGCGGCCACGACAACGTCACCGTGGCCGTGGTGCCGTTCACCACGCCCGCGCAGCCGTCGCCCGAAGCGGCTCAGGCACAGGCGCAGGCACAAGCACCGGCGCAGACGCATGCGGAACCGGAGTCCGGGACAGGAACGGAAGCGGAAGCGCGTCCCTAAGCCGGACCCCAGGTCCGACCCGCCTGCCCGCCTGCCTGCCTGCCCGCCCGCCTGCCCGCCCGAGTCCCTAGGAGTCCAGTCGATGGCGAACTTCGCCAAGCCGAGCGCCCCGCGCTTCAGCGTGGAGGTGTACCAGAACGAGTTCCTCCCGGAGGGCGGGCGGGAGGTCCACGCCATCGTGACGGTGACCGCCACCGGTGGCGCCGCCGCCACCACCCGTGCGGGCATCGACCGGGGCACGGCCGCCGTCGTGATCATGGTCGACTGCTCGGGGTCGATGGAGTACCCGCCGGACAAGATGCGCGGGGCGCGCGAGGCCACGGCCGCCGCGATCGACACCCTGCGCGACGGCACCTCGTTCGCCGTGATCGCCGGTACGCACGTGGCGAAGGAGGTCTACCCGGGCCAGGGCCGCCTCGCCGTCGCCGATCCGGCCAGCCGGGCCCAGGCCAAGGAGGCCCTGCGCGGGCTCACCTCCGGCGGCGGCACCGCCATCGGCACCTGGCTGCGCCTCGCCGACGGCCTGCTGCGGAGCTCCACCGCCGCGATCCGGCACGGCATCCTGCTCACCGACGGCCGCAACGAGCACGAGGAGCCGGCCGTGCTCCGCGCCACCCTCGACGCCTGCGCCGGCCGCTTCACCTGCGACGCGCGCGGTGTGGGCACCGACTGGGAGGTCAAGGAGGTCACCGGCATCGCGAGCGCCCTGCTCGGCTCCGCCGACATCGTGGCCGATCCGGCCCACCTCGCCGAGGACTTCACGCGCATGATGGAGAACGTCATGGGCAAGGAGGTCGCGGACGTCGCGCTGCGCCTGTGGACCCCGGTCGGCGTGGAGGTCCAGTACGTGAAGCAGGTCGCGCCCACCCTCCAGGACCTGACCGGCCGCCGTACGGAGGCCGGACCGCGGGCGGGCGACTACCCGACCGGCTCGTGGGGCGACGAGTCCCGCGAGTACCACGTGTGCGTCCGCGTCCCCGCCGCGTCCGTGGGCCAGGAGATGCTCGCGGCCCGTGCCTCGCTCGTCCTCCCGGCGGCGGCGCCCGGCGAACCGGCGACCACGCTCGCCCAGGGGCTGGTGCGTGCGGTGTGGACGGACGATCTGGCCGCGTCCACGGCCATGAACCCGCAGGTCGCGCACTACACGGGACAGGCGGAGCTGGCGCAGGCTATCCAGCAGGGCCTCGAAGCCCGCAAACTGGGCGATGTCGGCGGCGCGACGGCCAAGCTCGGACGCGCCGTGCAACTGGCCAGTGCGTCCGGAAACGCCGACACTGCGAAGCTTCTGGCGAAGGTGGTGGATGTCGTGGATGCGGTGGCGGGTACTGTGCGGCTGAAAGCGAAGGTGGCCGACGCCGACGAGATGACCCTCGACACGCGATCGACGCAGACCGTCCGAGTGAAGAAGACCTGAGAAGACCTGCGGCGAAGACGCAGGGAGAAGAAGGGGGAAGTGCCGTCATGCCGACCTGCCCGAACGGGCACCAGTCCGCCTCCGACGACTGGTGCGAGGTGTGCGGCCACCGCATGGCGGCCCAGGAGACGCCGCCCGCGGCGCCCTCCTACGGCTACGGCTTCCCCCCGACCGGTGGTGCCGCGACCATGCAGGCCGAGCTCTGCCCGGAGTGCCGCACCCCGCGCGAGGCCATGGCCCCGTTCTGCGAGGAATGCCGGTACAACTTCCTGACGCGGACGCCCACCGCGGGCACCGGCCCCCGGACCGGTGCCACGCCGCCGCCCCCGCCGCCCGTTCCGGCGCCGCCTGCCTACTCCCAGGACCACTTCGAGTACCAGGGCTCGCGGCCGTCCCGGGTGAACCGGCCGGCCGAGCCGCTCCAGCGCGAGGACGACTGGATGCTGCCGCCGCCCGCGCACGAGGCGCCGCAGGAGTACCAGCAGCCCGCGCAGCAGCAGTACCAGCAGCAGCCCCCGGCGCCGCCGCAGTCCCCGCAGCAGCACGAGTACCAGCAGCAGGTGCCGCCGCAGTCCCCGCAGCAGCAGTTCACGCCCCAGTACCAGCAGCAGCCCCCGCAGCAGCCGTTCCCGGCTCAGGGCGGTGCCTGGTCCGCGACGATCGGCCCCGACCGCTCGTACTTCATGGCGATGATGCAGCGCAGCGGCCCCGAGGCGGCCGGGCTCAACCTGCCGGCGTACTCCCCGGAGCAGCACCTCCCGCTCTCCGGCGGCCAGATCACCATCGGCCGCCGCCGCGCCTCCACGGGCGAGTCGCCCGACATCGACCTGTCGGTGCCCCCGGAGGACCCGGGCGTCTCGCACGCGCACGCCGTGCTCGTCCAGCAGCCCGACCAGAGCTGGGCGGTGGTGGACCAGAACTCCACCAACGGGACCACCATCAACGGCGGCGAGGAGCCGATCCAGCCCTACGTGCCGGTGCCGCTCGCCGACGGCGACCGCGTCCACGTGGGTGCCTGGACCACGATCACCATCCGCCGGGGCTGATTCAGCCCTCCCCCAGGGGCCATACGTAGGGCCCCTGGGGGTCGTCGAGCCACGACCACTGGCCGTCGGCGCTGACGGTGACCCCGAAGCGCTCACGGCCCGGCCGGTCCTCCCGGCGCCACAGGTCCAGCGCCTCGCGGGGGTGCAGTACGCCGTCGGTCAGCACCAGCATGAACTGGAAGCGCTCGTTCTCGACCATCTCGTACGGGAGCCCGTGCCCCTCCACGATCTCGGTGGGTGACGGCGCGGCCGTGGCCCCGCGCAGCGGGACGAAATAGGCCGGGGTGTGCAGGAAGCGGCCCTCGGCGAAGCCGGCGTCCCGGACGGTGAGGTCGATCAGCCCCGTCGACAGCGGGGCCAGGATCCGCGCCCCGGGCCGGCATTGGCCGAGCCAGGCGACGGGGATCATCGGCAGCGCGCAGGTGACCATGATCCGGTCGAAGGGGGCCCGGGAGGGGCAGCCGCGCGCGCCGTCCCCGGTGACCACGGCCGGGTGGTAGCCGAGCAGGGCCAGGTGGGCCTTGGCGGACTCGGTGATCTCCTCGTCCAGGTCGACGGTGGTGACGTGCTCGTCGCCCAGGCGGTGGCAGAGCAGGGCGGCGTTGTAGCCGGTGCCCGCGCCGATCTCCAGGACGTCGTCGCCGTCGGCCGGCTCCAGGGCCGTCAGCATCTTCGCCATCAGTGAGGGCTGGCTGCTGGAGGAGACCAGCCGGCCGTCGCGCAGCCGGGTGGCGAGGGGGGTGTCGGCGTAGACGCCGCGCAGCCAGCGGGCCCGCTGCTCGGGGTCGGGGTCCTCGGCCCACAGCCGCTCGTGTCCGGCGCCGCGGCCGGTCCAGAAGTACGGCACGAACACGTCCCGGGGCACGGCGGTGAAGGCCGCGCGCCACCGCGGGTCCTCCAGCACCCCGGCGGCGGTCAGCTCCCGCACCTGGGCGGCGTGGGCGGTCTCCCGCAGGTCCCGTACCGCGGTGGTGCGTGAGGTGTGTGCGCCCATGTCTCCACTGTGCTGCGCGGGCGCCCGGGAAGCGACTGCGGGGCCTGGTGGCGGGGGCCGGGGATGGGTCCTAGGACCCCGGTCCTGCGTCCGGGCGTCTGAGACGATGGTCGGGTGAATGAGATTCCGCAGGGCACGCTTCAGGAGCAGACGTTCTACGAGCAGGTGGGCGGCGAGGAGACCTTCCGCCGCCTGGTCCGGCGCTTCTACGAGGGGGTCGCCGAAGACCCGCTGCTGCGCCCGATGTACCCGGAGGAGGACCTGGGCCCCGCCGAGGAGCGGTTCGCGCTGTTCCTGATGCAGTACTGGGGGGGTCCGACCACGTACAGCCAGCACCGCGGGCACCCGCGGCTGCGGATGCGGCACGCCCCGTTCCAGGTGGACTCGGCGGCGCACGACGCCTGGCTGCGGCACATGCGGGTCGCGCTGGACGAGCTGGGGCTGGCGCCGGAGCACGACGCGCAGCTGTGGAAGTACCTGACCTACGCGGCCGCCTCGATGATCAACACCGCGGGCTGATCCGGACGCGGAACCGCACCCCCAAGCGGAACGCGAGGGGGGTGCGGTGCGGAGCCGGGCGGCCTAGACCGGCCGGACCTGGAGGGCGCCCAGGCCGCCGGCGGCGCCGGGGCGGCGCATGGCGACGGAGCCGTACGGGGTGCGCAGCCGCAGCCAGCTCCCGGCGGCGAGCAGCGCCACCGGGTCGTGGGCGGCAGAGCTCTCGCCGGCGGGCCCGCCGGCGGCCACGGCGGACCGGACGGGCCGCAGGAAGCCCAGGGACTGCGCGGCGTGCACGGCGCGCAGCGGGAGTTCGGTGTCGCCCAGCGTCCGGGACCAGATGTCGCGGCCGATGCGGTCGCGCTCGGAGCGGGTACGGTGCTGCGGGGGCAGGGCCTCGTCACGGGCCCGGAACTCGGCGACGGCCGCCGCGACGGCCGCCCTCATCTGCTCGGGCGCGGGCAGCCCGGGAACCTGCTGCCAGCCGCCGCGGGGCGGGAGCACACCGGTCCAGGGCGGGCCGGTGACCGCGCCGGGCACGGCGGCCGCGGCCGAGGCCTCGTCCACGTGCTCCAGGAACTCACCGGCGGAGACCGTCAGGTCCAGGGGCGTCGCGACCGGCTCGGCGAGCCGCACCGTGCGGACGGCGAGGACCTCGAAGGACGGGGGCCGTCCGAAAACGGCGAGCGCGCCGCCGCCCGCCTGGAGGCGGACCGCGGCGGCGCGGTCGTAGTGCACCAGCCGGCCCAGGAAGGCGGCGAGGTCCGCCGCCTCCCCGGAGTCGGCGAAGCGCAACTGCTCGTTCATGCCGCGAGGCGCCCTTCGGAAGCCGGTTCGGGGGCCTTCGGCTTGTCGAGGTACTCCTCCAGGAAGTGCCTCTCCTCGGCGGTGATGCGGCGGGGCCGCCCCTCGGCGAGGTTGTACGGGACGACCACGGTCTCGGCGCGCACGTAGACCGTCTCGGGCGCGTCCTCGGTCGCCTCGTCCTTGACCTCGTAGCGGATGGTCAGGGACGCGGCGCCTATCCGGGTCACCCAGGATTCGATGAGGACCGGCTCGTGACGGTGCACGAGGGGCAGCTTGTAGTCGATCTCGTGGCGGGCCACGACGGAGCCGCCCGTGAAGGACTCACTGCCCTCCCCCGGCGCGAGGCGGAACATGAAGTCGATCCGCGCCTCCTCCAGGTAGCGGAGGAAGACGACGTTGTTGACGTGCCCGAAAGCATCCATGTCCGCCCAGCGCAGGGGGCACCGGTAGTGGTGTCTGGCCATGATTCTTCCGGCCTCAGCCTCGGGTGAGCTTCTTGTAGGTGGCGCGGTGCGGACGGGTGGCGTCCGGGCCGAGCCGCTCGATCTTGTTCTTCTCGTAGGACTCGAAGTTGCCCTCGAACCAGAACCACTTCGAGTCGCCCTCGTACGCCAGGATGTGCGTGGCCACTCGGTCCAGGAACCAGCGGTCGTGGGAGACGACCACGGCCGCACCGGGGAACTCCAGGAGGGCGTTCTCCAGCGAACCCAGGGTCTCGACGTCGAGGTCGTTGGTGGGCTCGTCGAGGAGCAGCAGGTTGCCACCCTGCTTGAGGGTCAGCGCGAGGTTCAGGCGGTTGCGCTCACCGCCGGAGAGCACGCCGGCCGGCTTCTGCTGGTCCGGGCCCTTGAAGCCGAAGGCGCTGACGTAGGCGCGGGACGGCATCTCGACGTTGCCGACGTTGATGTAGTCCAGCTCGTCCGACACGACCGCCCAGAGGGTCTTCTTGGGGTCGATGTTGGCGCGGCCCTGGTCGACGTACGAGATCTTGACGGTCTCGCCGACCTTGATCTCACCGGAGTCCGGCGTCTCCAGGCCCTGGATCATCTTGAAGAGCGTGGTCTTGCCGGCGCCGTTGGGGCCGATGATGCCGACGATGCCGTTGCGCGGCAGCGTGAAGGACAGGTCGTCGATGAGGACCTTGTCACCGAACGCCTTGGAGAGGTTGTTGACCTCGACCACGATCGAGCCCAGACGCGGGCCCGGCGGGATCTGGATCTCCTCGAAGTCCAGCTTCCGCATCTTGTCGGCCTCGGCCGCCATCTCCTCGTAGCGGGCGAGGCGGGCCTTGGACTTGGCCTGGCGGCCCTTGGCGTTGGAGCGGACCCACTCCAGCTCTTCCTTGAGGCGCTTGGCGCGCTTCTCGTCCTTCTTGCCCTCGACCTTGAGGCGCTCGGCCTTCTTCTCCAGGTAGGTGGAGTAGTTGCCCTCGTAGGGGTGGGCGCGGCCGCGGTCGAGCTCGAGGATCCACTCGGCGACGTTGTCGAGGAAGTAGCGGTCGTGGGTCACGGCCACGACGGCGCCCTTGTACTGGGCCAGGTGCTGCTCCAGCCAGTTCACGGACTCGGCGTCGAGGTGGTTGGTGGGCTCGTCGAGGAGCAGCAGGTCGGGGGCCTCGAGCAGCAGCTTGCAGAGGGCCACGCGGCGCTTCTCACCACCGGAGAGGTTGGTGACGGGCCAGTCGCCGGGCGGGCAGCCCAGGGCGTCCATGGCCTGCTCCAGCTGGGCGTCCAGGTCCCACGCGTTGGCGTGGTCCAGGTCGTCCTGGAGCTTGCCCATCTCCTCCATCAGCTCGTCGGTGTAGTTCGTCGCCATTTCCTCGGCGATCGCGTTGAACCGGTTGAGCTTCTGCTTGATCGGGCCGACGCCGTCCTCGACGTTCTCCAGGACGGTCTTGGACTCGTCGAGCTTCGGCTCCTGCATGAGGATGCCGACGGAGTAGCCGGGAGAGAGGAAGGCGTCGCCGTTGGACGGCTGCTCGATGCCCGCCATGATCTTCAGAACGGTGGACTTACCGGCACCGTTCGGACCGACCACACCGATCTTCGCGCCGGGCAGGAAGTTCAGGAAGACGTCGTCAAGGATGACCTTGTCGCCGTGTGCCTTGCGCGTCTTGCGCATGGTGTAGATGAACTCAGCCAAGAGAAACCGTCCGGCAGATCGATGGTGGGCAGATACACCCCATACTGCCTGACGTCCACCCCGCGGGGGAAACTCGAATGGTCAGGGGACCTGAGCCGGGCTCCCGCCGCGGAGGGGGCCTGCGGCCCCGGCCTCCGTCGGTCAAGGAGGTGGAGCCGACGGTGGCTCCGGTCCCCGTCACCACGGCACGGAACTCGCCCTGCCAGGTTCAGATCAAGATCGGGGGCGATGTCCGCGAACCCGGTCCGGGCCGCGCCGCCGCGGGGCAGGATGGCCCGTGAACCGGGGCCACGGCCTCACGGAGAGCGATGTACGGAGGTTTGGTGGAGAACGCCCTGCTCGCCCTCGCGGGCGCGGTCGTCGCGGTGACGGGAACGCTCCTCGCGCCGATCCTTTCCCAGCGCGTACTGGGCCGCGTCCAGGCGGAGCAGTTCGACCGCCAGCAGCGCGTGGCCGAGGCCCAGTGGGAGCGGGAGCAGCGCCTGGCCGAGGCGGACAAGCGGCGCGCCTGCTACGTGACGGCCAACTCCGGCTACCGCCGCTACCGCATCGAGCTGATGAAGTACCTGTGGCTCGTCCACAAGGGCGGGGTGACCCCCGAGGCCAGGGCGGAGCTGGAAGAGGCGCGGCACGCGATGCACGCCGCCTTCGCCGAGGCCCAGATGGTCGCCTCGGACGCGGTCCTGGCGGAGCTGGACGCCCTGACGCAGGTCCTCGCCGGGGCGTACAGCCGCACCATGAGGCTGGAGGAGGGCCGGCCCTGGCCCGAGGGCGGGTCGTTCGAGGAGATCCAGGCCGTGCTGCTGCGCCTGGGGGACCAGTGGAAGGGCATGCGGGCCGCGATGCGCGCCGACCTGGGCGTGACCCCGGGCCCCGTCCGTGCCGACTACCCGGCCCTCGACGCCTGAGCCCCCCGGCTAGGCCTCCTCCTCGTCCTGGGGGCGCTTGCGGAGGAGGAGGACCACCAGGCCGCCCAGGACCACCAGGCCGACCGCCAGTGAGGCGATGACCGGGGTGGCCGCCGAGCTGCCGCTGGTGGCCAGGCGTTCCTCCTCGGGGGTCGCCGGGGAAGCGGGGGCCGCCCGGCCGCCCAGGGTCGTGATGCCCCCCGGGTCGGCGGTGGCACCCGCCTGGGGCGCCGGGGGCTGCGGCCACTGCGCCTCGGCGACGGCCGTGGACGCGGACTCGCTGGAGCCGGCCACGACCTGGGCCTGGGCCGGCACCTCGCTGGTGAAGACACGGCCGACCGGCACCTTCGTGGCCCCGTGGACGGTGACCGAGGCCGTCCCGTCGGGCGTGCCCGCGGGCACCTCGAAGTACAGCCGGGTGCCGTGGACGGCGGTGTCCAGCGGCCGCCCCTCGGCGTCCACCACCCGCACGCCCATCGCGAGGGCCGCGGCGTCGGGCACGACGGAGACGCTCCGCGCCCCGGTGCGCACGGTCACCGGGCCGATCCGGGTGCCCACCGCCCCCGAGACCTCGCCGGGGTCCAGCGCGAGCGAAGCCGGCGGCTCCGGCAGCCGCGCGGCCGCCTTCTGGAGGTAGTCGGCGAGCTTCTCCGCCGCCGGGTCCGCCGCCTCGACCTGGACCTTGTCCGCCAGCCGCCAGATCGCCACCTGGGTCCCGGCCGCCGCGCTCTCCGCGGTGAGCGTGCCGGCCCCGGCCGCCTTGGCGAGCCCGGCCAGGTCGTTCAGCTGGGGGTAGGAGTGCTCCAGGACCCAGCGGATCCGGCCCGCGTCCCCGTTCCCGGCGAGCGGGCTGCCGCTCCAGCCGCTCTCCGTGTACCGGGCCTGGGGCTGCGCGTTGCCCGCCACGCCCACCCCGTACGTCTGGAGCATGCCGCCGCCGTCGACCCGCATCTCGTAGAGCCCGGCCGGGATCTGCCGCACGGAGCCGTCGCCGGAGCGCAGGACCGCCTGCCCGTACGTCTTCAGCCCGTCCAGGACGGCACTCGCGCCCTCCGGCGCCCGGGGTGCCACCGGGCCGGAGTCGGCTGCCGCCCGGGCGCCGGGCGCGGCGGTGAGGGCCGCGGCCAGCAGGGCCACTGCCAGCGGGCGTCGTGTGGAGCCCCGTACGGAAGGTGCAGGATCAGGAGCGGAGGATGCGGGAACGGAAATCGACACAGTCTTCCCCTTCGGGCCGTGAAAGACCCAGGTGCCCGTGAGTACCGGCGAATCCTATCCGTCTCGAACACTCAGCCCACCGCCGCCTTCTGATTGGGCATCAGTGGGGTCTCCGTCTTCACCACGCGCCGGAAGGCGGCGGTCCCCCGGTTGAGGTCGTGTCCGATGGCCGTCGCGTCGATGTCGGCCGAGAACCACCGGTTGCCCTCCCCGTCCGCCGGGTCGTCGCGCACCCGCAGCCTCCCGTGCACCACCAGCGGTTCGCCGACCGACACGGAACCGGCCAGGTTCACGGCGAGGGATCGCCGCGCCCACACCGTGTAGAAGCTGGTCGCCCCGTCGGTCCAGGTGTCCGTGCGCCGGTCGAAGTACCTCGGCGTCACCGCGAACCGGAACCTCGCCGACGGGCCGCCCGGCGTCTCCCTGAAGTCGATCCGCGTCGCCACGCAGCCCACCAGCGTCACCTGGGTGTCGTTCATCCCGGCCGCCCTCCCCCTCGCACCGTGCCCGCGCGGACCATCCGTACGGGCTACGGATCATGCTGGGGCGCGGGGCCGACACCCGCTCCGGCCTGTGGACTACTGGCGGGTTGTGGACAACTTCGTCCCCCCTGCGGCGACGGTGGCGTACTGCTCGCGCACCTCGCGGTAGCGCAGCAGTTCCGCCGCCACCGGTTCCAGCACCCGGGCCCGCCCGCATCCGGCCGCGGCCTGGCGCAGCTTGCGTTCCGCGTCCTGCCCGTAGCGCCGCGCCGGGCCCCGGGCGGCGATCGAGCAGGCCCATTCCACGAGCGGCCCGCCGATGATGCCCGCCACCATCAGCAGCACGGGCGGCAGCAGCTTCGGCTCCAGGACCCCGACGATCTGCCCGACCAGCCACAGCCCGCCGAAGATCTGGAGCAGCGTCATGGCCGCCTGGCCCAGCACCGCCGCCGGCCACCACGCGGGCCGCGGGGGCTTGGCGTTCGGCACCGCGACCGCCGCGCCCAGGGTCACCGCGATCTCGTCCAGCTCCTCCGGGAGCCGCTCGCCGCCGCGCACCGCGGTCTCCCTCACCGCCTGCGCCCACGGCTCGGGCAGGCCGGTGACGGCCTCGTCGGCGACGGCCCGCACGGCCTGCTCCACGCGCTGGCGCGCGGTCACCTCCTCCTCGACGGGGGCCTGCACGGCGGCGGTGCCCCGGCCGCCGATCACCGCCAGTGCGGCCAGGCCCGCCAGGGTGCGGGGGGCGCGGCGGCTCTCGTACCACCGCCACAGCCGCAACCACGGCGTCCCGCACGCCCGGCCCGCGTTGCGCCGCCAGGCCCGCTCGGCGGCGAGACCCGCCGCATACGCCCCGACGGCCTCGGCGAGCCGGTCCTCGAACTCGGTGCGCGCCGCCTCCCCGATCTCCGGCCCCGGGTGCCCGTCGGCCACGTACAGCGGGCGGAGCCGCACGGCGGCGCGGTCCACGTCGGCGGAGATCCGCCTGGTCGCGGCGCCCTTCTCCTGGGTGAACTGTGCGAGGAGTTCGCGCAGCTCCCCGACGCCTTCACCCGTAAGGGCGGAAAGTCCGAGCACCGTGGCTCCCGGCTCCCCGTGCTCGCCGAGTGCGATCCCGTCCTCGTCGAGCAGCCGCCGCAGGTCGTCCAGTACGAGGTCCGCGGACTCGCCGGCCAGTCTGTCGACCTGGTTCAGCACGACGAAGGTGACCTCCGCGTGCCCGGCGAGCGGCCGCAGGTAGCGCTCGTGCAGGACGGCGTCCGCGTACTTCTCCGGGTCCACGACCCACACCACTGCGTCGACCAGTGCCAGGACGCGGTCCACGTGGTCGCGGTGCGCGCCGACCGCCGAGTCCAGGTCGGGCAGGTCCACGAGGACCATGCCGCGCAGGGCCCCCGCCCCCGAGGTCTCGCGGGGCCGGCGGCGCAGCCGGCCCGGGATCTCCAGCCGGTCCAGCAGTCCGGCGGCTCCGTCCGACCAGCTGCACGCGATGGGTGCGGCGGTGGTGGGCCTGCGGAGCCCGGTTTCGGAGATCTGCACTCCGGCGAGTGAATTGAACAGCGTGGACTTGCCGCTTCCGGTGGCTCCGGCGATCGCGACGACCGTGTGCTGCGGTGACAGCCCGCGGCGCGCGGCCGCCTCGTCCAGGACCCGGCCGGCTTCGGCGAGGGTCTTGCCGTCGAGGATGCGGGTCCGGGAGAGGCCGACGAGCTGGCGCAGTGCGTCGAGGCGCGCCCTCAGGGCCTGGGCCTCGGGGCTGAGCGGGGGCGCGGCCGATTTGCCGCCGTCGCTGCCGGCGCCGGAGACGGCCCGTACGAGTGCCTCGTCGCCGTCCTCGCCCGTGCCGTCCTCGCCCTCGTCCACCTCCGCCCGGCGCGAGCGCGCGATCAGTCCGTCGTCCCAGCGGTCGTCGGTGCGGTCGCGGTCCGGGTCGGTCAGGGCGCTCACCGCGTCACCTCTCCTTCTGCAGTACGGACAGTGCGGCGATGAGCTCGGCCTGTGGCTCCGGGGTCACTTCGAGTGCTTCCAGGGGGGCGAGCCGGCGGTCGCGTTCGGCGCGCAGCACCTGGTCGAGGTGGTCGGCGACCAGTTCGGCACCCCGGTCGCGCAGCCGCAGGGCGGCCTGGGCGCCGATCCGTTCGGCGAGCCGCTCCCCCGCGGGGCGGGCCCGCTTGCCGCCGAGGAGGGCGGCGGCGAGCAGGGCGGCGACGCCTTCGGGGTCGGGGGCGGGCTGCCGGTCGAGGCCGGACACCTCTTCCTCGGCGAGTTCCTCCAGTACGCGCCGCCAGCGCCGGACGGCCATGCCGATGCGTTCGCCGGCTTCCCTGTCGGGGGCGGGCAGTGACAGGGCTCCGGAGGCGGGCTCGCGCCTCCAGGCGTCGGCGATGCGCTCGTCGGCGGCGGCGACGGCGCACTGGACCAGCGCGCCGAGGGAGTCGGCGAGGGAGTCGAGCAGTTCGGCGGCGCTGGTGTCGAGGGGGTAGCCGCGCCAGCGGGTGAGGGCGTCCCCGGCCAGTACGGCGCCGTGGTCGAGGCGGCCCTGGATCCGCTTCCCCTCCTTCTTGTACGCGTCCTCGACGGCGCCGGTCAGCCGTACGGCTGCGGCGTGCTGGGCGGCGACGGCCGAGGCGAGCTCCGGCATCCGCCGCGAGAGGGAGTCGAGCGCGCCGAGGGCGGTCCGCCCGACGGCGTACTGGCGGGCGGCCGGATCCTGCGCGTGGTGGGCGAGCCAGGCGGAGAGGGGTGCGACGGCGCTGGCGGGGAGCAGCCCGCCGCCGCCCGTCGATTCGGGCAGCTCCGGCACGGTGAAGCGGGGTACGTCGCCCAGCCCGGCCCGGGTGAGGAGGGCGGCGTACTGCCGTGAAACCTCGGCGAGCACCTGGTGCGGGACCCGGTCGAGGACGGTGATGAGCGTGGCCTTGTACTGCTTGGCGGTGCGCAGCAGGTGCCAGGGGACGGCGTCGGCGTACCGCGAGGCGGTGGTGACCATCACCCAGACGTCGGCGGCGCAGATGAGCTGGGCCGCGAGGTTGCGGTTCTCGACGACGAGGGAGTCGATGTCGGGGGCGTCGAGGAGGGCGAGGCCGCGGGGCAGGGTGGAGACGGTCTCGATCCGCATCTCGCGGATCAGGTGGCCGGGGCCGGGGCCGCGTCCCGTGTCGCGGGGGGATTTCCGCGGTGCGGGCGGTCCTTCGTCCTCGTCGTGCGGGACCCAGAGCCGCATCAGGTCGGGCAGCACGCGCATCCCCGCGAACCAGTGGTGGTCGTCGGGGTGGCAGACGAGCACGGGGATGCGGGTCGTCGGCCGGAGCACGCCGGCTTCACTCACCTGGCGGCCGACGAGGGAGTTGACGAGGGTGGACTTACCGGCTCCGGTGGACCCGCCGACGACGGCGAGCATCGGCGCCTCGGGCGCCTTCAGCCGGGGTACGAGGTAGTCGTCGAGCTGCGCGAGCAGCTCGGCTCTGGTCTGGCGGGCGCGTGGGGCGCCGGGCAGGGGCAGCGGCAGACGCACGGACGCGACCCGGTCGCGCAGGGCGGACAGGGCATCGAGCAGCTGAGGCCGAACATCCAAGGTCACCACATGCGAAGAATGCCCAATTTAGGACCATTTTTGAAGCTTATAAGTCCTCTGCGCGCCGAGCGCTACCCCAGAAGACATCCTGGACACAGTGGACGAGTGGGGCGCAGGCATAACGAGTGCACAACACCAAGGGCGCGGCGGCGCAAAAGCGGTGCGGGAATCGCACCTGCCTGCGATTATCGGGACCGCTTCACCGAACCTACACATCGTGGCACGCGGGTGAAGCAGCCGGGACAAGGCAGCCGGAGCCCTATCCTTGACCCGGCGCGGCCCACCGCGGCCACCTTCCGGCCCCCGTAGCTCAGTGGATAGAGCAGGTGCCTTCTAAGCACTTGGCCGCAGGTTCGAGTCCTGCCGGGGGCACACCTTCTCCACCGCACCACCCGGCCCGGCAGCGGCCGTCTCCACGTCCTGGGTGACGGAGACCCGCCGGGAGACCCCGATCGGCCGCTCCCCGCCCTGGACCACCTCGACGTCCGGCGGACGGCCCGGCACAGGCACCGACCCCATCGACCGTGATCGTTTCGCTGCCGTCCCCGGAAGTTGCGAGGGGAGCGATACGTGGCAGCGAACCAGGCACGGAGCAGGCCTTGTTGCCCTCGATGCGGCCGGGCGAGGCGGACGACGTCCAGGGCGTGAAGCGTGTGCTGCATGCCCTGGACGACCGATCCGTGTCAGCGTGCGTTGAAGTACTTCGCTTCGGGGTGGTGGATGACGATCGCGTCGGTGGACTGCTCGGGGTGGAGCTGGAACTCCTCCGAGAGGTGGACCCCGATCCGCTCCGGCTGGAGCAGCTCGGCGATCTTCGCCCGGTCCTCCAGGTCGGGGCAGGCACCGTAGCCGAGGGAGAAGCGGGCGCCGCGGTACTTCAGGTCGAACATGTCCTCGACCTTCGCCGGGTCCTCGCCGCCGAAACCGAGCTCGGCACGGACCCGTGCGTGCCAGTACTCGGC
>NZ_JBITTH010000013.1:0-242863 GCF_044541755.1 Streptomyces sp. NPDC085524 | reverse complement strand
ACCAACCCGGCCGCCGGCCTGATCACCGGCAAGATCGACCCGGCCCGCTACCCCCGCGTCGGCTCCGACGGCGACCTCACCGGCGACAACATCCCCGACCTCTGGGCCGTGGACAAGGAACAGCAGCTCGTCGCCTTCAACGGCCTCGGCACCGCCCCCGACGGCACCACCGTCCCCTACCCCACCGTCACCGGCATCGCCTCCACCTTCACCCTCCAGGGCAACCTCAACACCCCCGCCGTCCAGTGGAAGCTGAACGCGGCGACCGCCGGCAAGACGCCGAGCGCCGGCGGCAACAAGTACCCCGCCACCATCGCGGGCGCCGTCACCTTCCCGACCGCGACCATCGAGGGCCGCAGCACCCCGTACGCGGCGTTCGGCGGCGCCGGTTCCACCATCACCGCGTCCGGTACGAACACGGGTGTCGACACCGGCAAGGACTTCACCATCAGCGTCTGGGCCAAGCACGGGTCGACGACCCCGGGGCCCACGACCAGCATGATCGTCAGCCAGGACGGCACGCAGAACAGCTCGTTCATGATCTACGGCGACAAGAACAGCGGTCAGTGGCACTTCGCCATGGCCAACGCGCCGAGCGGGGCATGGCCCTACGACTACACCCACGTGGCCAACGAGAACGCCCGGTGGACCGCCGACACCTGGACCCGCCTGACCGCCGTCTACAACGCCGGCAGCGGCCTGATGAGCCTCTACGTCAACGGCGTCCTGGCCAGCACCGGCCACCACGCGGCCTCCACCAGCCCCGCTCCCAGCGGTTCGATCGTCTTCGGCCGCTACAAGCTCGGCGGAGCCCCCTCAGACGTCCTCAACGGCGGCGTCAGCAACTTCGCCGCGTACCCCTACGCGGCCGCCCCCACCGCCCCGGCGACCCTGGGCCGGATCTCGATGACCGCGGCTCCGGGCTCCTGCGTCGACAACGACTACGCCCGTACCGATGACGGCAACCCGATCCAGATCACGGGCTGCAACGGAACGCCCGCCCAGGACTTCGAGGTCCGGGGCGACGGTTCGCTGCGGATCCAGGGCAAGTGCGTGAACGCGGTCAACGCGGGAACGGGCAACACCACCCCGCTCGAACTGCGGACCTGCGGCGGTACCCCGACGCCGGCCCAGATCTTCGTGCCCCGCGCCGACGGCTCGATCTACAACCCGGTATCCGGCCGGTGCATGGACCTCGGCAACTTCGACACCACGCCCGGCCACCAGCTCTGGCTGTACGACTGCAACAGCTCCGACGCCCAGCGCTGGACCGCCGTGACCCTGGGCACCGCGCCCCTTCCGATCCCCACCCTGGACGCGGCTCCCTGATCCACCCGTAACCGCAGGACGACGGCCGTTCCTCCCACCCGGGAGGGGCGGCCGTCTCCGTAGGCGCCGGGCAGGCGGGCAGGCGGGCAGGCTCCCCCGGTTCCGGCCGGGGCCCCGCCCCGCGATAAACCGGTGCAACCGCGGATGTATCGGGCGCGTCTTCACAGGTGACACCGTTCCCCGTCTCTCGGAATCGAGGGGACGCCATGAACCGTCCACGTCGCCGGCAGGCCACCGCAGTGGGGTCGGGCGCACTGCTCGCCTCCATGCTCGCCTTCGCCGCACCGGCCTCCGCCGCAGCCGCGGCCGCCGCCACCGGCACGGCCGCCACCGTCACCCCGCTCGTCGTCAATGCCCGCTGGGGCGGGCACTGCACGTACGACCGCGTGGTCGTCGACCTGCAGGGATACGTCCCCCCGGTCACCGTCACCCCCGTCCCGTCGCTGGTCTACGACGGGTCCGGCAAGCCCGTCCCGCTGGCCGGGCGGTACTTCCTGGAGATCCGCCTGCACCCCGCCGCCGGACACGACGACGCGGGCCGCAACGTCTACCGCGGGCCCAAGCTCCTCAAGATCTATCTGCCCAAGCTGAAGGGCCTCGCCCTGACCGGCGACTACGAGGGGTACGTCACCTTCGGCGCCGCCTTCGACACCAAGCCCGCCTTCACCTCGTTCAGGCTGCACGCCCCGGAGCGCTTCGTCCTGGACATCGCGCACCGGAACGTCTGCTGATCACGCCGGCGGGAGCCGGGGCCGGGGACCTACCGGTGCTCGGGGTTCGGGAAGTCGAAGCGGCAGCCGGCGTCCCACAGGGAGCGCTGGTTGCCGTGGGCCGGGATGCCGCCCGCGCCCTTGAGGAGGGCGGCCAGGTGCATGAGGTTCCAGGACATGAAGGTGGTGTTGCGGTTGGTGAAGTCGTTCTCGGGGCCGCCCGAGCCCGGGTCGAGGTAGGACGGCCCGGGTCCGGCCTCGCCGATCCAGCCCGCGTCGGCCTGCGGCGGGATCGCGTAGCCGAGGTGCTGGAGGCTGTAGAGGATGTTCATGGCGCAGTGCTTGACGCCGTCCTCGTTGCCGGTGACGAGCGCGCCGCCGACCCGCCCGTAATAGGCGTACTGGCCCTGCTCGTTCAGGATCGAGGAGCAGGCGTAGAGCCGTTCGATGACCTGCTTCATCACGGAGCTGTTGTCGCCGAGCCAGATCGGGCCGCAGAGCACGAGGATGTCGGCGTCCATGACCTGGCTGTAGAGCACCGGCCACTGGTCGGTCTCCCAGCCGTGTTCGGTCATGTCCGGCCAGACGCCGGTCGCGATGTCGTGGTCGACGGCGCGGACGAGCGACGTACGGCATCCGGCCGATTCCATGACGGCCCGGCTCTTGTCGATCAGGCCCTCGGTGTTGCTGACCTCGGGTGACCGCTTGAGCGTGCAGTTCACGAAGAGGGCGGAGAGGTTCGAGTAGTCGGGTTCGGCAGCCATTCCCCCAGCCTGGCCGGGGCCCGGAGGCACCGCCACCGGGGCGCGGCCGGACGGGATGGGGTCAGTGGGCCTTGGTGTTCGGGAAACCGGTGGGAAACCGGTGCGGCCCTCGCCACTGTGATCGGGAAGTCCGCTCCATTCCTGCAGGGAAGTCACTGGGACCGCGGGGGAGACCGCACGGCCCCGGGAAGGCGGAGCCAGGGCATCAGTACCCGTGAGCCAGGAGACCGGCCTGGGCGCGCTGTCCATCCACGAGGTGCTGGAGAGGTCTTCCCGACTCATGCATATAGCCGAGGGGTTCCTGCCCCCATGGCACGCGGTCGCCTGGGGCGCCGCGTCCGCCCCGTTCGTCGTACACGGTGTCCGCGCCCTCACCCGTGAGGTGAAGGCCGATCCGGAGAGCACGCTGCTGCTCGGGGCGTCCGGAGCGTTCGCCTTCGTCCTGTCCGCGCTGAAGATCCCGTCGGTGACGGGCAGTTGCTCGCACCCGACGGGCACCGGGCTCGGGGCGATCCTGTTCCGGCCGCCGGTCATGGCGGTGCTGGGCACCATCACCCTGCTCTTCCAGGCGCTGCTGCTGGCGCACGGCGGGCTGACCACCCTCGGCGCCAACGCCTTCTCGATGGCCGTCGCCGGGCCGTGGGCGGGCTACGGGGCCTACCGGCTGCTGCGGGGCCTGGGCGTCCCGCTGATGGTGACCGTGTTCTTCGGGGCCTTCGCCGCCGATCTGGTCACCTACTGCGTGACCTCGGTGCAGCTGGCGCTGGCCTTCCCGGACCCGGGTACGGGCTTCCTCGGCGCGCTCGGGAAGTTCGGCGGGATCTTCGCGGTGACCCAGCTCCCGCTCGCGGTGAGCGAGGGGCTGCTGACCGTGCTCGTGATGCGGCTGCTGATGCGGTCCAGCCGGTCGGACCTGGTCCGCCTCGGCATCGCGAAGGCCAAGGAGGCCGTGGCCCGGTGAGCAGGAACGCGAAGATCAACACGCTGCTGCTGCTCCTGGTGGCGGCGCTGGCCGCGCTCCCGCTCGCGCTGGGGCTCGGCGAGGGCAAGGAGGAGCCGTTCACCGGCGCCGACTCGCAGGCGGAGGCCGCCATCACCGAGCTGAAGCCGGACTGCGAGCCCTGGTTCTCCCCGCTGTACGAACCCCCTTCGGCGGAGATCGAATCGGCGCTGTTCGCCCTCCAGGCGGCCCTGGGCGCGGGCGTACTGGCGTACTGCTTCGGCCTCCGCAAGGGCCGCCGGCAGGGCGCCGCCGACGCTGCCGCGGGCTCGGCGGGTGACCCTGCGGGCCTGCCGGCAGGGCACGGCGCGCAGCCCCCGGCCGAGGACACCGCGGGCCTGGCCGACGACACCGCGGGCCCGGCCGGCGGAGCCGTCGGCGCCGCCGCGCGCGGGTGCGCGGACACCGGGCCGGGTGCCGGCGCGGCTCCCGCCGGAGCCCCTGGCACCGGGCCGGCCCCGGATCCCGGCACGGGGCCCGGGGCCGGCGGTGCGGGGCGCTGACGGTGCTGCCCATTGATGTCGCCGCGCACAGCAGCCGGTGGCGGCGCCGGCACCCCCTGGAGAAGGCCCTGCTCGGCATCGGGCTCACGGTGACCGCCGTGTGCCTGCCGCCCTGGCCCGGGGGCCGCTGGTCGCCGCCGCCACGCTGGGGGTGCTGCTCGGCCCCGCCGGGGTGGCCGGGCGGCAGCTGTGGCGGGCCTTCCGGATCCCGCTCGGCTTCTGCTTCACCGGCGCGCTGCCGCTGCTGTTCTCGGTGGGCGGGCCCGCGGGCTGGTTCGCGCTGGCCCCCGACGGGCCCCGGCACGCCGCCGAACTGCTGCTGCGCACCTCGGCGGCCTCGCTCGGCGTGCTGCTCTTCGCCTTCACCACTCCGGTGTCGGACGTGCTGCCCGGCTGGTCCGGGCGGGGGTGCCGGCCCCGGTGGTGGACGTGGCCCTGGTCATGTACCGGATCACCTTCCTGCTGCTCGACTCCCTGGCCCGGATCCGCCAGGCCCAGGCGGCCCGCCTCGGCAACACCGGCCGGGCGGCGGCCTGGCGTTCGGTGGCCGGGCTGGCCGCGACCTCGTTCGTACGGGCCTTCGACCGCGCCGGGCGGCTCCAGTCGGGCCTGGCCGGGCGCGGCTACGACGGGGCGCTGCGGGTGCTCGTCCCCGACGCGGCCCTGTCCTGGCGTTTCCTCGCCGCGTCCGGCGCACTGCTCGCGGCCCTGGTGGCCGTGACCCTCGTACTGAAGGAGCTGTACCTGTGAGGCCGTTGGTGGAGCTGGTGGGCGCGGGCTACGCGTACGAGGACGGGCCCGCCGTGCTGTCCGGCGTGGACTTCGGGATCGCCGAGGGCCGGGCGCTCGTCCTGCTGGGCCGCAACGGCTCCGGCAAGACCACGCTGATGCGGCTGCTGAGCGGGGGCCTGCGGCCCGGTTCGGGCGCGCTGCACCTCGACGGCGCGATGGTGACGTACGACCGCGGCGGCCTGACCCGGCTGCGGACGGCGGTCCAGCTGGTGGTCCAGGACCCGGACGACCAGCTGTTCGCGGCCTCCGTGGAGCAGGACGTCTCCTTCGGCCCGATGAACCTGGGCCTGCCCGCGGCGGAGGTCCGCGAGCGCGTCGAGTCGTCCCTGGCCGCCCTGGACATCACGGCGCTGCGCGACCGCCCGACCCACCTGCTCTCCGACGGCCAGCGCAAGCGCGCGGCGATCGCGGGCGCGGTGGCGATGGCCACGCACGACGTGGACCTGGCCGCCTGGCAGTAGCCGGACGCGGGGTCGGCGGACCCGGCGTATCTAGGATGGCGGCATGTCCCTCCCGCACGCCATCCTCACCGCCCTGCTCGAGAAGCCCTCGTCGGGGCTGGAGCTGACCCGGCGGTTCGACAGGTCGATCGGGTACTTCTGGTCGGCGACCCACCAGCAGATCTACCGGGAGCTGGGCCGGCTGGAGGAGTCGGGGCTGATCCGGGAGCTGCCCAGCGAGGTGCCGCTGCGGGGGCAGAAGAAGGAGTACGAGGTGCTGCCGGCCGGCGGCGCGGAGCTCGCGCGGTGGGTCGGCGAGAGCCAGGACCCGAAGCCGATGCGCGATCCGCTGCTGCTGCGGATCCGTGCGGCGGGTGTCGTGGGGCCGCAGGGGCTCGGACCGGAGCTGCGGCGCCATCTGGAGCTTCACCAGCGGCAGTTGGCTCAGTACGAGGCCATCGAGGAGAAGGACTTCCCGCCCGGCCGCGACGCCGTGGAGGACCGGCTGCGCCGGCTCGTCCTGCACGGCGGGATCGCCCTGGAGACGTTCTGGCTGCACTGGCTGGAGGAGGCGCTGGCCGAGGTCGAGGACATGACCGGGGACGGCGGGACCGCAGGTCCGGCGGCGTGACCGCGCCCCCGCCCCGAGGGACGGGGAGGGGGCGTGCGGTGGGGTGTTACTTGTTCAGGGAGGCCCAGAACTCGTCGAAGCTCAGCTTCTTGTCGCCGTTCAGGTCCTTGGAGGCGACCACGGCGTCGGCGACCGCCGCGGTGACGAACGCGTCACCCATCGCCTTCATGGCAGCGCTGTACTCGTCGGCCGTGATGAAGCCGTCGCCGTCGACGTCGAACTTGTCGAACGTCGCCCGTGCGCTCTCGATGTCCGCCACTGGGTCCACCCCTTCTTGGTGCTTGTTGACCGGCCCAGGGTAGCGGCCGCGCGGGGCGGGGGCCGCCGCGGGTCCCGTTCAAGCGGCAGAAAGAAATTCAATTAACTCCCGGGTAGGCGGAATCTATAATTCCACCCAACAATTGCGGCACCCCCTTGTCACGCTCCGGGATCAACGCATAACGTAACGGCATTGCCGCCACACCAGGAGCGCAGGGCTCCCCGGGACTAGTGGCATAAAGGGCGATCAATCAAATGACGATCACAGTCGGCGCATCATTCGAGGTTCTGCCCTTCACCCGCACCTGCCGACACATCTGGGAAGACGGCGACCACGTGCTCATCGGGGTGAGCCCCGGAAACAGCTACTTCAGCTCCGAGCGCATCGCCGGCCTCGCCCAGTGGGCCGCAACCCGCTTCGCGCAGGTCGACTTCGTGTACGCAGACCTCCACGTGGACCGGATGTTCGCCGCCCTCGGCTACACCCGGGAGCACGCGGAGAAACGGGCGGCGAAGGAGATCAAGGCCGTCCGGCGCAGGATCGCCAAAGGCGTGTCGGAGTCGACCGCTCCGCAGGTGGAAATTCGGGTGAGGGCGCTTTCCGAGTTCCAGTCGAACCCTGTTTACCAACTGCTGCACCGGCGGATTCTGCATTTCCTGGAAACCGACGACGAATTCCGCAAGGGCTGCGAGGAGATGGCCCTTCATTTTGTCGGGTCGAAGCTGCCGGAAGGTGAATCGATCACCGACGAGCAGTTGCGCGTCTGTTTCGACTACATGGCAGCCGAACTGCCGTTCTTCGTGGACACCCCGAGCATCCTCGACGTGCCGTCCTCCGTGGCCGCGTACCACGTGAAGATGCCGCTGACGGACGTCCTCTTCGCGCGCGGCGGGGGTCTGCGCGCGACCCGCAACCAGGCGTACGCCGTCGTCCGACCCGAGAACACCACGGCCGGAGGGGACGTCGATGAGCGTCGCGCAGCCTGACCCGAACGCTCCGGAAGCGCAGCCGGTCCTCGACTTCCCGCTCTCGCGCCGCGGCGACGTCCTGCCCGGGGAGTGCGCCCGGCTCCGCGAGAAGGCGCCGGTCGCGAAGGTCCGCACCCTCACCGGGGGCCCGGCCTGGCTGGTGAGCGGCTGCGCGCCGGCCCGGCAGGAGCTGGAGGACGAGCGCTTCAGCCTGAAGGACACGGCGAACGCCGGGGTCCCGCGCCAGTACGCGCCGACGATCCCGCCCGAGGTCGTGAACAGCGTGGGCGACATCAACAGCGCGGGGCTGCGGAGCGCCGTGATGAAGGCTCTGAACCCGCGCCAGGCCGGGCTCCAGGACCGGCTGCGCGCCAAGGCCGGCGAGCTCCTCGACCGGATCGTCGCGGAGGGGACCCGGAGTCGGCGCACCTGACCGACGACACGGAGCGGCTGCCCGTCGCCTGGTAGCACCGGACCGGGGTCCCGGGAGCAGTGCGAGCTCCCGGGGCCCCTCCCGCCCGTCGGCTACCGGAAGATGCCGGTGTGGCCGAGGGAGTAGCGGCCGGGCTGCGGGTACACGGCGAGGCCGTGCGGGCCGCTGCCCACCGGGATCCGGGCGAGCTCCTTGCCCGTCACGGTGTCGATGGCGTAGACCTCGGAGTTGTAGCGGCCGGACAGCCACAGCACCTTGCCGTCGGCCGAGACGCCGCCCATGTCGGGGCTGCCGCCGTCGGGCAGCTCCCACTTCTTGGTGAGCTTGTTCTGCGGGAAGTTGAAGACCGAGATGGTGCCTTCGCCCCGGTTCGAGACGTACATCTCCTTGGAGTCGCGGCTCACGTACAAGCCGTGGCACCCCTTGCCCGTGGGCAGCAGCTTGGGCGTCTCGAACTTGTCGCCGCTGAGCACCCACATGCCGTGCGCCATCATGTCGGCGACGTAGAAGGTCTTCCCGTCCGGCGAGACCTTGACGTCCTGCGGCATCGCGCCCTCGAACGGCAGCTTCTGCTGGCCGATGACCTCCATCTTCTCGGTGTCGACCTTGAGGAGCTCGCCGGAGAACTCGCAGCTCACGATGAAGTAGCGGCCGTCGAGCGAGAAGTCCGCGTGGTTGACGCCGTAGCAGCTCACCGGGACCGTCTTGACCCGGTCCATGGTGTGCGGGTCCCGGAAGACCAGCTCCTTGTCCATCGACGCCATGACGACGGCGTACTTGCCGTTGGGCGTGAAGTAGAGGTTGTACGGGTCGTGCACCTCCACCGGCTTCCCGGCCTCGCCGGTGGCCGGGTTGATCGGGGTGAGCGTGTGGCCCCGGTTGTTGTTGACCCACAAGGTCTTCATGTCCCAGGACGGGACCACGTGCTGGGGCTGGACGCCGACCGGGATGGTGTCGATGACCTGGTAGGTCGCCGGGTCGATGACGGACACCGTGTTGGAGTTGGTGTTCGGCACGTAGACGCGGGACGGGAAGTCCTTGACCACCGGGGAGAGCTTGTTCGGCCGGTCCGCCGCGTAGACGTCGTGGGGGTCGAGGACGGGCGGCATGCCGGGCAGCCCGGGCGGAACGGCGGGCACGGCCTTGACGGGCTGGGCCGGGCCCTTGGTGCCCATGGCCTCGGCGGGACCCTTGTCGGCTGATCCGCAGCCGGCCAGGGCGGCGAGGACCAGACCGGCGAGCAGCACGGTGGCCTTCCGGGGAAGGCGGATGGTCGTCATGGGGTCAGCAGCTCCGTGGTGGTCACCGCGCGCAGCTTGCGGCGCGCGAGTTCTTCGAGGAGGGGAGGCATCGCGGCGACCGTGTCCGCGTAGCCGAAGTGCAGGCTCACCACCGATCCGCCGTGGATCGTCCCGGTGACGGTGCGGATGACGGCCGCGGCACCGGGCGAGGTGAAGTCGAGGGAGTCCACGTCGTAGGAGAGGACGTGCGGGTACCCGGCCCGCTGGGCGAGTTTCCGGACGAGCGGGGTGGCGTACTGGGTCTGCGAGGGCCGGAACCAGGTGCCGATGGAGCCCGTGAGCCGCTTGAGCCGCTGGGCGCAGCCGGTGATCTCGGCGTACGCCTCCGCCTCGGGCATCTCGTTGATGGCGAGGTGGCGCTGGGTGTGGTTGCCGAGCTCGTGCCCGCCGTCGAGGACGCGGCGGGCCATGTCCGGGTGCGCGTCGAGCCAGCTCCCGATCGCCAGTACGGTGACCCGCGCGCCCGCCCGCTCGGCCTCGGCCAGCACCGCGCGGGCGATGGCGGGATCCCCGTTGCCGTGGAAGGTGAGGGCGACCCGGGGGCGGTCGCGGGGACCGTGGCCGATCTCGACGGGCTGCCCGGGGAACCGGCGCGGGGAGGCCGCGGCGGCCGGCACGGGCCGGGGGGAGGGTCTGGCCGGGCCCGGGGGCGGGGCGGAGGGTGCGGTGGCGGGGCGGCCCGATCCGCAGGCGGCGGTGAGGCCGGCCGTCGCCGCGCCGGCCGTCCCGAGAGCGGCCGCGCGCAGGGCCGCGCGGCGGCCTGGTTGTGAGAGCACCTGCCCATTTAAGGGGTGGATGGCCCGGAAGGTAATGATTGACCCAATTCAGGACGTTCGCCGGATGTTCATCCAGGAGGCTTCCGTCCGGTATCCGGGCAACGATTCACACGTACCGTTCGATATTTATTCATCGAATACGAGGTGAGTGGCCCACCTCACCTAGGATTCAACGCGCACGCCTTCTGATTTGCACACTTATGTCCGAGTAAGGACTTTTGGCGTTTGAGCCCTCGTCTGCCATAGTCGAGACCACGACTTCCCCATTGACCCGAGCGAAGTCGCACTGCCGAGGATCACACACCCCATTCGATCCTCGGCACCCTCATGAAGCCCCCGCACGAGCCCCACCAAGGCGACCCGGGGGCTTCAGGCGTTCTGGCGGTCGGCCACGCGCATCTCGAACCAGGTGATCTTTCCGCGCGGCAGCAGGTCGGCGCCCCAGCGGTCGGACAGCTTGTCCACGAGGAAGAGGCCCCGGCCGGTGGTGTCCAGCTCGTGGACCGGCATCAGGCAGGGCAGCCCGCGCGAGGGGTCGCGCACCTCGACGCGGATCCAGCCCCGCCGGCGCAGCATGCGTAAGCCGAAGGAGCGGGCCCCGGTGTGCCGGACCGCGTTGCCGACGAGCTCCGAGACCAGCAGGACGGCGTGCTCGGCGGTCTGCGGAGAGAGGCCCCAGAGGCGGACCACCACGCACTGGGTGAGCCGGCGGGCCGTGCTCGCCGACTCCGGCATGGACGGCAGCGTCACCTCGGCCTCGGCCGGATTCCCGTACGACTCCATTGCTTTGAGGCCCTGTTCGTCCTCAAGAGCCGCCGTGAGCCGCACGGCCGAAGCGCCACTGCGCTGCCGCGGCTGTTCCACACCCTCCAGGCCCGCCATGCACCCATCATGGACGGCCGCACCGCCCCTCCGGGCCGTTCCACAGGAAAACACCCCCCGGATTCAACGAATCCAAGGGGGTGTCCTGTCATATGCGGGAGGCATGAAGAGGACCGAAAAACCGGCCCTGACCTGCCGTTACGCACTGCACGGAGGCGATCACCGTGAGTGGATCACCGATTCCCCTTAAGGCTGCCTTAAGGCCTGGCTAATCCACCCCCAGGGAGGATCTAGACGAACTTCGCCTTGCCCGGGCCCTCTTCGACGAAGCTGCGCATGCCGCGCTCGCGGTCCTCGGTGGCGAACAGGCCCGCGAACCAGTTGCGTTCGATGGTGAGCCCGGTGTCGATGTCGGCCTCGAGGCCCGCGTCCACGCACTCCTTGGCGGCGCGCAGCGCGAGCGCCGGACCCTGGGCCAGCTTGGCGGCCCAGGCGTGCGCCTGCTCGTACACCTCGGCGGCGGGCACGACCCGGTCGACCAGGCCGAGGGCGAGCGCTTCGTCGGCCTTGACCATCCGCCCGGTGAAGATCAGGTCCTTGGCCTTGGACGGGCCGACCAGCCGGGACAGCCGCTGGGTGCCGCCCGCGCCCGGGATCAGGCCGAGCAGGATCTCGGGCTGGCCGAGCTTCGCGTTGTCGGCGGCGATCCGGTAGTCGGCGCACAGCGCGAGCTCGCAACCGCCGCCCAGCGCGTAGCCGGTGACGGCCGCGACGACGGGCTTGGGGATGCGCGCCACCGCGGTGAAGGCGTCCTGCAGGCCGCGGGACCGGGCGACCATCGCCGCGTGGTCCATCAGCTGCATCTCCTTGATGTCCGCGCCCGCCGCGAACACCTTCTCGCCGCCGTAGAGGATGACCGCCCGGACGTCCGCCCGGTCGGTGGCCTCCACCGCGAGCTCGCGCAGCCGGTCCTGGGTGGCGATGTCCAGGGCGTTCATGGGCGGCCGGTCCAGGCGGATGGTGCCGACGCCTTCGGAGACTTCGAGAGAGATGGTCATACGGGTCAGGTTAGCGCCGGTTAACGCGAAGTGGCCCGGTGCTGTGGGTCACAGCACCGGGCCACCGGACTACGTACGGACCGGGACTACTTGATCCACTCCGACCAGTCCATGTTCCAGCCGTTGAGGCCGTTGTCGGGGGCGATCTGCTTGTCCTTGGAGTTCTTCACGATGACCACGTCGCCGATCAGGGACTCGTTGAAGAACCAGGCCGCGGGCTGCTTGTCGTCACCGGCACCGCGGACGTCCTTCAGTCCGACGCAGCCGTGGCTGACGTTCTCCGAGCCGAAGGTGCCGGAGGAGGCCCAGTAGTTGCCGTGGACGAAGGTGCCCGAGTTCGACAGCCGCATCGCGTGCGGGACGTCGGAGATGTCGTACTCGCCGCCGAAGCCGACGGTCGCGCCGTTCATCCGGGTCACCTTGTACTTCTCGCTGATGACCATCTGCCCGTTGTAGGTGGTCGTCGACGGGGCACCTGCGGTGATCGGGAGGTCCTTGATGACCTGGCCGTCGCGCACGACCTGCATGGTGTGCTCGCCGGCGTCGACGGTGGAGACCTGGGAGCGGCCGATCTTGAAGGTGACCGTGCGGGTCTGCTTGCCGTAGACCCCGGGGCGGCCTTCGACGCCGTCGAGGGCGAGCTTCACGGTGACCTTGGTGCCTGCGGCCCAGTACTTCTCGGGGCGGAAGTCGAGGCGGTCGTTGCCGAACCAGTGGCCCTCGATCTGCACGGCGGGCTCGGCCGTGACCGTGATGGCCTTCTCGACGGCCTCGGTGTTGGTGATGCCGCGGGTGAAGTTGATGGAGACCGGCATGCCGACGCCGACCTCCGCTCCGTCCTCGGGCGTGTAGTGCCCGACGAAGGTGTTCTGCGGGGTGAGGGTGGTGAAGGTGGTGTCCTTGGCGGACTCCCGGCCGGCCTCGTCCTTGGCGACGGCGTGCACCTTGTACTCGGTGGCCGAGGCGAGGTTGCGGGCGGGCTCCCAGCTCGCGCCGTCGGCGGCCATCTTGCCCTCGACCGCGTTGCCCTTGGTGTCGGCGACGGTCACCGTGGCGAGCTTGCCGCCGGTGCTGGTTATCTTCAGGACGCCGCTGGTGGCGACCTCCTTGGCCCCGTCCTCGGGCTGGACGCTGACCACGGCCTTGGAGGCTTCCGTACCGGTCTTGCCTCCGCCGCCACCGGCGTTGTCCCCGCCCGTGCCCGCGTTGTTGCCCCCGCCCCCGCCGCTGCACGCGGTGGTGAACAGCAGGGCCGCCCCCAGCAGAAGGGCCGGCAGGCCGGTGCGGGCGCGACCGCGAATCGGCTGCAGGTTCACTCGTGTTCTCCCCATGTCCCCCGCGCGCGGACAGTCGCGCGCATGTTGACAGGAAATCACACGGGGGGATCACGAAGAGAAACGGTCGTGTCACCGTTCCGTCCCAAGAAGCCGCGGCCGCCGGCCGGGCCGGGCTCAGCCGTCGGTGCCCGGCTTGGTGCCCCAGACGTAGACGGTGTCGCCCTCGGTGAGCAGGTTCCACAGCCGTACGGCGTCCGGCTCGGCGAGGTTGACGCAGCCGCCGGAGCCGCCGTGGGCGTAGAGGTAGTCGGAGCGGGCGTGGATGGCCTGCCCCCCGTCGAAGAACTGGGCGTACGGCATGGGCGCGTTGTTGTACAGCGTGGACTTGTGGTCCTTGCTGCGCCAGTAGATCTCGTGCCGGCCCCGGCGGGTCTCGTCCGTGTCCCGGCCGGTGCGGATGGGCACGACGGGGAAGACGATCCGGCCGTCCTCCTGGACCCAGAGCAGCTGCCGGTCCAGGTCCACGCAGGTCACCCGCTCCTCCTCGTCGGGACAGTCCCCTCCGGCATTGGGGTTCGGCCGGGCCGTCACGACGAGCATCATGCGGTACGTGTCCACGCCCGCGTAGCCGTCAGCCGGGCGGACCCCGTTCTTCCACTGGAACGAGCGGATGGCGAGGCAGTCCGCCACGGACTCGGTGCCGTCGACCGGGCGGTGCAGATGGGCCTCCAGCTCCCGCTGGTAGGGGCCGGTGTTGGACCAGCACGCGGAGACCGGCTCCGGGCCGGGCCCCTCCGCGGCCGGGGCCTGCGCCGCCGTCGCCTGGGTCGGTCCCGCCAGGGCGAGTACCGCGGCGAGCGCAGCCGCGCGGGCCGTCACGGCTGTCGTCCGGGGTGCGGCCATCGAAGCCTCCTCGGGCCCGCCGGCCGGGCCCCGCTGCCTCCAGCCAACCCGCAGGGCCGGGGCGGGGGCGCCCGGGGGTGGGCCGGGGGGGTGAATGCTTCACCCCGCCGGCTCAGCGGGCCCGCGTGTCGGGCAGCTTGCCGTAGTAGTCGCGCTCGTTCTTGACGGTGACGACGAGCCGGCGGCCCGGGGTCGCGGCGCCCAGGCTCAGCGGGCCGGTCACCGACTGGTCCGGCAGCACGTACCCCTCGGGGACGTCCCGCTCGGTCAGGTAGTACGAGCCGTCCGAGAGGCCGCCGAAGTCGCTCTGGCCGCCCGCGTCGGAGGCCAGGCCGGGGCCCCCGGTCGGCTGGTCGGCATTGAGGCCGTGGTCCTGGAGGCCCTTGGTGCCGTTGGTCTCCTTCCAGACCTCGAACACCGTGCCGCGCAGCGGCCGGCCCGTCTTGGCGTCCTTGCTCAGGATCCGGATCGAGCCGCGGTGCACCGCGCCCTTCCTGCGCTGCGGGACGCCCAGGACGATGCCCTCCGGGCGGTCCTCCTCCTCCAGGTCGAAGGGGGTGACCGGGTCCGCGGTCCCCTCGTAGCCCGGGGCGGCCGCGGTCTGCCGCCAGTAGTACGTCTCGCCGACCGGCTGGGTGGTCGTGCACGTGCCCTTGGCGTCGGTCACGCAGCCGCTGCCGCGCAGCCGGTCGGCGCCCGTGCCGGTGGTCTGCAGGCCGGGGCGGCCGTTGGCCTCCCGCCAGAGCTCGAACCGGGCGCCGCGCAGGGGCGCCCCGGTGTCCACGTCCGTCTGCCGCAGCACCACCCTGGTCGTCTCGGCCGCCGGGGCCGCGGCGATCACCGCCACGGCCGCGAGGCCGAGCGCCCACGCCTTCGCCCTCGCCGCTGTACGTGCTGTCCTGCCTGTCATGGCACTCCGTCCGTGGGGCGGCCCGTCCGCCCTGACAGGCTGCGCGGAGCCTCGTACGGGAGTGCGGGAGGACACTCGGGGGCTACGGCATTCCGATCACACGGACCACCCGCACGGCTCACGCGACGGCGGAGCCGGCCACCCAGTCCGCCCAGGACATGTTCCAGCCGCCCAGGCCGTTGTCGGGGGCCACGGTCTTGTCCTGCGAGTTCACGACCTCCACCACGTCGCCGACCAGGGTCCTGTCGAAGAACCATCCCGCCGGTGTGTCGGAGCCGCCGCCCTTGTCGTCGCGCAGTCCCACGCAGCCGTGGCTCATGTTGCTGGAGCCGAAGGTGTCGGGGCTGAGCCAGTAGTTCCCGTGCAGGAAGGTCCCGGAGGAGGTGAGCCGCATGGCGTGGGGCACGTCGGGGATGTCGTACTCGCCGCCGAAGCCGACGGTCTGGCCGTTCATGCGGGTGACGTCGAACATCTCCATCACCACCATCTTCCCGTTGTAGGTGGTGGTCTTGGGTGCTCCGGCGCTGATCGGCACGGTCGACAGGAGCTGCCCGTCCCGGCGCACCTCCATGGTGTGCGCGGCCGCGTCCACCAGGGAGGTCTGGGAGCGGCCCACCGTGAAGGTGATCGTCTTGTCCTGGATGCCGTAGGAGCCGGGGGCGCCTTCGACGTCGCGCAGGTTCACCTTGACGGTGACCCGGGTGCCGGGCTTCCAGTACTCCTTGGGCCGGAAGTCGAGCCGTTCCTTGCCGAACCAGTGGCCCACGACCTGCACCGGCGGTTCGGAGGTGACGGTGATGGCCCGCTCCACTTCCACCTTGCGCTCGATGGCGTGGCTGAAGCCGAAGGAGACGATCATCCCGGTGCCCACGGTGGAGCGGTTCTCGGGCTTGAAGTAGCCGATGAACCGTTCCTCGGGGACGTAGGTCGTGAAGGTGGTGTGCCGGGCCTGCCGGCGGTCGTGCCCGTCGAGGGCCACGGCGTCCACGGTGTACTTGGCCGCCAGCGCGAGCCGGGCGGACGCCGGGTCGGGGCTCCAGCTGAGCCCGTCCTCGGAGATGGACCCGGGGACCTGCTCCTGCTGCGCGTCCTCCACCTTGGTGACCACGACCCGCTCCAGCCGGCCCTCGGGCACGGCGACCACGAGCCGCCCGTCGGCCGGGACCTCCTTGGCGTTGTCCTCGGGGGTGATCCGGATGGCCTCGTCCGGCGAGCGGGGTTTGCCCGGGAGCGCGATCTCGACCGGGGACCGGCCGTCCTCCGTGCATCCCGTCAGGCCGCCGAGGAGGCCCGCCCATGCCGCCACGGCGGCCAAGCCCGCCCCTGCCCGCCTCGTCAGAAGTGTCACGATCCCTCCAACGACCGGGCCCCTCCGGGGGAAACGTGAGCGCGGTCGACGTTCCGGGTACGGCAGTCCGGGCAGAACAGTGTGAAGGACCAGACGGGGGCGGTCCCGGGCCGGGACGCCCGGGCCGCACCCCCGCCGGTACCCAGGAGCCGTGGAGGCGGGCAGTGTCGAGCGCAGCCGAGCAAGAGGCGGTGGAAGCCGTCATGGGCGCCGTACCGGCGGTGCGGAGCGGCACTGCCGCGCCCGCACCGCAGGTCGACGGCGCCGGGATCCAGCCGAACGGCCAGGCCGGGGGCCTGCTGTCGAGGGTGTCCACGCGCCCCGGGCCACCGGTGTGGCCCGGGTCCTCGCATCCGCTCGGGGCCCGGTTCCGTCCGGGCGGGGACGGCGCCGGCGGGACGGAGGGCACGAACTTCGCACTGTGGGCGCAGGGCGCGGAGGCCGTGGAGGTGTGCCTCTTCGACGCCGACGGCACGGAGACCCGGTGCCCGCTGGGCGAGCTCACGCACGAGATCTGGCACGGTTTCCTGCCCGGCGTGCGGCCGGGGCAGCGGTACGGGTTCCGGGTGCACGGCCGCTGGGACCCGTGGACGGGCGCCCGGTTCAATCCGGCGAAGCTGCTCCTGGATCCGTACGCGCGGGCCGTGGACGGCGACTTCCGCCTGCCGCCGGAGGTGTACGGGCACGTCCGCGACTGGCCGCAACAGTACATCGCGGACACCGTGCGCGACGACCGGGACTCCGCGCCGTTCGTCCCCAAGGGGGTCGTCGTCCACGATGACGACGACTGGGCGGACGACGTCCGGCCGAAGACCCCCTGGGCCGATTCGGTGATCTACGAGCTGCACGTGCGCGGCTTCACGATGCGCCATCCGGGTGTTCCCGAGGAGCTGCGCGGCACGTACGCGGGGCTCGCCCACCCGGCGGCGGTCGAGCACCTGACGCGGCTCGGCGTGACGGCGGTGGAGCTGCTGCCGGTGCACCAGTTCGCGCACGAGGACCACCTGCTGCGGCGGGGCCTGCGCAACTACTGGGGCTACAACTCGATCGGCTATTTCGCGCCGCACGCGGGCTACTCCTCCAGCGGGACGGCCGGCCAGCAGGTCGGTGAGTTCAAGCGGATGGTCAAGGCCCTGCACGCGGCGGGGATCGAGGTCATCCTCGACGTGGTCTACAACCACACGGCGGAGGCGGGCGAGCTCGGTCCGACCCTGTCGCTGCGCGGCATCGACAACCGCGGCTACTACCGGCTCCAGTCCGACCAGCGGCGGTACACCGACTACACGGGCTGCGGGAACACCCTGCACCCGGGCAGGCCGCACGTGCTGCGGCTGATCACGGACTCCCTGCGCTACTGGGTCACGGAGATGGGGGTGGACGGCTTCCGCTTCGACCTGGCGGCGGCGCTGGCCCGTTCGATGCACGACGTGGACATGCTGTCGCCGTTCCTCGCTGTGATCGCCCAGGACCCGGTGCTGCGGCGGGTGAAGCTGATCGCCGAGCCGTGGGACGTGGGCTCGGGCGGGTACCAAGTGGGCGCGTTCCCGCCGCTGTGGACGGAGTGGAACGACCGCTACCGGGACGCCGTGCGGGACTTCTGGCGGGGCGCGCTGCCCGACGTACGGGATCTGGGGTACCGGCTGTCGGGGTCGAGCGACCTGTACGCGTGGGGCGGTCGGCGGCCGTACGCCTCCGTCAACTTCGTCACCGCGCACGACGGTTTCACGCTGCGGGACCTGGTGTCGTACGAGCGCAAGCACAACCAGGCCAACGGCGAGGACAACCGGGACGGGACGCACGACAACCGGTCGTGGAACTGCGGGGTGGAGGGGGAGCCGGCCGAGGGCGTCGACCCCCGCATCGGTGTGCTGCGCCGCCGCCAGCTGCGCAACCTCCTGACGACGCTCCTGCTGTCCACCGGGGTGCCGATGCTGGTGGCGGGGGACGAGTTCGGGCGCACGCAGGGCGGTAACAACAACGCGTACTGCCAGGACAACGAGACGGGGTGGGTGGACTGGTCGCTGCTGGAGGACCCGGCCTGGCAGTCGCTGTTCGCCCTGGCCTCCCGGCTGGTCGCGCTGCGGCACGCGCATCCGGTGCTGCGGCGCCGGGCGTTCTTCTCGGGGCGGCCGCAGGGGGCGGACGGGCTGCGGGACCTGGCCTGGTTCACCCCGGCGGGGGCGGAGATGACGGAGCGGGACTGGTACGCGCCGGCGTCCGCGCTCGGGATGTACCTGTCGGGGCGGGACATCCCGGGCCGTGACGAACGGGGCCGCCAGGTCACCGACGACAGCTTCCTCGTCCTGCTGCACACCGGGGACCGGCCGCTGGCGTGGGTGCTGCCGGGGGCGCCGTGGGCGGATGCGTACGAGGTCGTCCTCGACACCTCCCGGGAGGACCAGGCCGAGCCTCCGGGTACCCGGCACCGGGGCGGGGAGACGGTGACGGTCCCGGCCCGCTCGGTGCTCCTGCTCCGGGTGGGCGGCTTCCGGCCGACGGGAGCGGCTGACTGACGGGGGCCCGGCGCCGCCCTGCGATGATGTGTTCGAACGTCGTCACCGAGGGGGTCGCCGGATGGGCAGAGTCGGAACCGCGCTGCGAGAGCTGCGCGGGGCGCAGAAGTCGGCGAAGGGGGTGTCGCTCTACTCACGGTTCGTCAACCGGCCCGTGGGGCGGTACCTGGCGGCCGGGTCGTACGCGCTCGGGCTCACCCCGAACCAGGTGACGCTGATCAGCGCCGCCCTCAGCTTCGCCGGAGCGGGCCTGGTAGCGGTGGCCGCGCCGTCCTGGGGGCTGGGGCCCGCCGTGTGGGCGGCTCTCGCCCTCGGGTTCGCCTTCGACTCCGCCGACGGCCAGCTGGCCCGGCTGCGCGGGGGCGGCAGTGCGGCGGGCGAGTGGCTCGACCACGTCGTGGACGCCGCCAAGCTCACCGCCCTGCACAGCTGCGTGCTGATCGCCTTCTACCGGTTCCCCGACGCCTACGGGACGGGGTCGGCCGGCTGGCTGCTGGTGCCGCTGGGCTTCCAGCTCGCGGCGGTGGTCACCTTCTTCGGCGGGCTGCTGACCGAGAAGCTCAAGCCGAAGCCGGCCCCCGGCAGCCCCGCCGAGGCGCCGTCGGCCCTGCGCGCGGTGGCGTTGCTGCCCGTGGACTACGGGGTGTTCTGCCTGGTCTTCCTGCTGCTCGGCGGCGGGCGGCTGTTCGCTTGCGCGTACGCGGCCTTCGGGGCGGTCGCCGCGCTGTTCCTTGCGGCGTTCCTCACGAAGTGGTTCCGGGAGCTCAGCGCAGTTCGGCGGTGAGCTGGCCCGGGGCGGCGGGGGCCTCGGCGAGCGCGTCCAGGGCCCGGCGCAGCTGGGTGCTGGACGTGTGGACGGTGTACGGGAAGTAGACGACGTCCACGCCGTGGGCGGCGAAGTCCTGTTCCAGCTTGTCGCCCTTGGGGGTACCGCGCCAGTCGTCGCCCTTGAAGATGACGTCGAAGCGGACCTGCTTCCAGGTCTCCACCTTGTCCGGGACGGTCTCCACGAAGGCGGCGTCCACGTACTTCACGCTGCGGACGATCTCCAGCCGCTCGACGAGCGGGATCATCGGCCGCCTGCCCTTGGCGAGTTCGGCCATCTCGTCGGATACCACTCCGGCCACCAGGTAGTCGCACCGACTCCGGGCGTGCCGAAGGATGTTGAGATGTCCTATGTGGAACAGATCGTAGGCACCCGGTGCGTATCCGACCCGGTAGGGCCTGGCGTGGTCGCGCCGCGCGGGCTCGCCAAAGTCCGACATCTCCCGCTCCGTCATCTCTTTACCCCCAGAGCCGCGCCCCCCGGCGCGGCGGATTAGCAGACAATAGCGTGCACGTTCCGCAGCATGCCGGTGAACGAATAGGGTGGCCTGCGCATCATCCAGGGGTGGAAGGAACGTTCAGTGTCGAGATCCGGCAACCGGCGGCTGCTGCTGGTTTCCACGAATTACGCTCCCGAGCACGCGGGGATTGGGCCGTACGCCACCCAGATCGCGGAGCACTGGGCGGATCTCGGCCACGAGACGCACGTGCTGGCCGGCATGCCACACTACCCGGCGTGGTCGGTCGAGCCGGAGTACAAGGGGGCGCTCCAGCGCACGGAACGGCGCGCGGGGGTCACCGTGCACCGGCGCGCGCACACCGTCCCGCCGCGCCAGACTGCCGTCAGACGGGCCCTGTTCGAAGGATCGATTCTGCTGCACGGCAGCGTGGCCCCGCCGCGGATGCCGAAGCCGGACGCCGTCCTCGCGCAGATGCCCAGCCTGGCCGGCGGGGTAATAGCCGCCCGTCTCGCGGCCCGCTGGAAGGTCCCCTACGTCCCGGTCGTCCAGGACCTGATGGGCGCGGCCGCCGCGCAGAGCGGGATCAGCGGCGGTGACAAGGCCGCCGCGATCGCGGGCCGCGCGGAGGCGTACGCCCTCAAGCGGGCCACGCTGGTCGGCGTCATCCACGAGACCTTCGTGGACCGGGTCGTGGGCATGGGCGTGGACCCGGCGAAGATCCGCCTGGTCCCCAACTGGTCGCACGTGGCGCAGCCCACCAGGCCGCGCGACGAGACCCGCCACCACCTGGGCTGGGCCCCGGGCCAGACCGTCGTCCTGCACTCCGGGAACATGGGGCTCAAGCAGGGGCTCGAGGTCCTCGTGGGCGCGGCCCGCCTCGACCCCGGCGTCCGTTTCGTCCTGATGGGCGACGGCAGCCAGCGCTCGGCGCTCGCCGAGCTCGCGGCCGACGTGCCCAACCTCGACATCATCCCCCCTGCCGCCGACGGCGAGTTCCCCGATATCCTCGCGGCGGCGGACGTGCTCGCGGTCACGCAGCACGCCGCCGTACTGGACATGAGCGTGCCGTCGAAACTCACCTCCTACTTCCAGGCCGGCCGGCCCGTCGTCGCCTCCGTGGCGGCGGAGGGCGGAACGGCCCAGGAAGTGGAACGCTCGGGCGCGGGGGTGCTCGTGCCGCCGGAGGACCCGGAGGCCCTCCTGAAGGCGGTCCGGATCCTCGCCGAGGACCCGGACGGGGCGGACGCACTGGGAGCGGCCGGACCGCGGCACGTGGCGGCCCACCTGAGCCGCGAAGCGGGCCTGGCCCGGATCGACGCATTGATGGACGAAGCACTTGGGGGTCCCCGGCCGTGATCGAGACGAACCGCCCTGCAGCGGCCCCGGCAGAGGACGAACCAGACCTCCTCCGGGACCAGTTCCGACAGCTCCTGCGGTACCGCCGGCTCATCGGCGCGGGCATCGGGGTCGGGCTGCTGGGCGGTGTCTACCTCGGTGTCTCCACGGCCGACACCTACGTCGCCACCGCCGATGTGGTGCTGCGCGCGCCCACCGACGACCCGTTCAACCCGAGCCTCGCCCCCGACAAGGCGATCAACATCGGCTCGGAGCGCCAGGTCGCGCTCAGCTCCTCCATAGCCAACGAGGCCGCGAAGAAGCTCGGCGTGGGCGCCTCCGGTTTCGCGGCCCTGCGCAGCGGCCTGCAGGTGACCAACCCGCCGCAGACGATGGTGCTCCGCTTCACCTACACCGCGTCCTCCCCCCAGGAGGCCGCCAAGCGGGCCAACGTGATGACGGAGGCGTACCTGACCAAGCGGCAGGAAGCCCTCGACGTCACCCGCGACAAGATGGTCAAGAGCTACCAGGAGCAGCGGGACCCGGTCGCCAAGCAGCTCGACGAGCTCGTCAAGCAGGTCAACACGATGCCGGCGGGCGCCGCGCGCGATGCCGCCTACGCGTCCAAGACGGACCTGCAGGGCAAGGTCAACACGCTCAACAGCAACATCACCAAGCTCCAGGCCCTCGACATGACCCCGGGCCGGGTCACCAGCGCCGCGATCGCGCCTCCCGGCTCCGACGGCCCCGGCATCGTGATGTCGCTCGCGCTCGGTGCGGCCGTGGGCCTGGCGCTCGGCCTGCTGGCCGCCTGGGTCCGGCTCGTCTTCGACCCGGCGCCGCGCTCCGAGGGCGACGTGGCCCGGGCCCTGCGCTCCCCCGTGCTCGGCTACCTGCCCCGCGACCGGACCGGCGGCGGACCGCTGCTCGCCGCGGGCGAGGCCGACCCCAAGCTCGCCGAGGAGTACCGCTCGGTGGCCTTCCGGCTCGCCTACGACGCCCGCTTCGCAGACCGGCGCCGCCTCCTCGTCGTCGCCCCGCGCGGCAGCAGCGAGACGGCCGCCGCGGTGGCCGTGAACCTCGCCGCCTCCTTCGCGGAGACCGGCAAGGACGTACTGCTCATCGAGGCCGACCTGCGCACCCCCGTGCTGGCCAGCCAGCTGCCCACCGACGCGGGCGGACGGCCGCGCTGGAGCCAGGGCGCGGGCTCCGGGAAGGCCCCCGCGCAGCACGGGGACACGGAGTGGCCCGACGGGCGCCAGTTGGTCGTGGACGCCGGTGAGTCCGGCGCCTTCGACCTGATCCCGGGCCGGCCGGTGCGCAACGTCGCCCGCTCGCTGACCTCCTCGCGCGCCTCCCGGCTGATCTCCGAGGCCGACTCCCCCAACTCCACCGTCGTCGTGCTCGCGCCGCCCGTGCTCTCCTACGCCGACGCCCTCGCGCTCGTGGACCGCGTCGACGGCGTCCTGGTCGTCTGCGACCCGCGCGCCGTCCACCGCTCGGACCTGTCCCGGATCCGCGAGCTCATCAGCGGCGCCGGCGGCACCGTGCTGGGCGCGGTGCTGCACGCGCCGCTGCCCGGCCAGAAGCGGGGCCGTGGCAAGGACCGCGGCGGGTCCGCGGCGGCCGAACCGGCCGCGCCCTCCGCACCGCAGCCGCAGCCGCAGCCGCTGCGCTACGAGGTCGACGAGACCGAGCAGCACATCCCGGGCGACGGCACGGACACGGTCGCCCTGCGTACGGTCCGCCCGGGCCGGCGGTGAGCCGGCGCGGTCTCGCGGCGATCGCGTCGGTCCTGGACCAGGCGGCCTCCAGCGCCACGAACATCCTGGTGCTGGTGCTGGCCGCCCGGTTGTCCTCGGCCTCCGGCTTCGCCGACTTCTCGATGGTCTACGTGACCTTCAGCGTGCTCCTCGGGCTGAACATGGCCTACGTCGGCCAGAGCCTGGTCCTGGAGAAGGGCGACGGGGTCGGCGCCCTCGCCCGGTCGGCGGCCGGGTTCACCGGGGCCGCGTCGGCCACCGTGGGCGCGGTGCTCGCGGCGGTGGGCCTCGTACTGCCCGGGGCGACCGGGCGGGCCTTCCTCGCGCTGGGCCTCGTCCTGCCGCTGGTGCTGCTGCAGGACGGGCTGCGGTACTGCTTCTCCGCGCTGCGCACGCCCGAGCGGGCGCTGGCCGCCGATGCGCTGCGACTGGTGTGCGTGGTCGCGGCGCTGGGCGTCCAGCCCGAAGGGGCTTCGGCGGGGCGGCTGGTGCTGGTGTGGGGCGTCTCCGCGCTGCCCGCGCTGGCGCTCGGGCTGTTCCTGCTGCGGCCGTACGTACGCGGGCGGCGCGCGGACCTGCGCCCGTACCTGCGGCGCGGCCACCTCGGGCAGCGGTTCGTGGTCGAGTTCGCGGTGGGCAACGGCTCCAGCCAGCTCGCCGTGCTGGGCCTGGGCGTCTTCGCGACCCCCCTCGCCGTCGGCGCGCTGCGCGGCGCCACCACCCTCTTCGGGCCGCTCAACGTCCTGTTCAACTCCGCGAACGCCTTCGCGCCCCCCTTCCTCGGGCGGCTGCGGGGCAAGCGGGCCACCGTCCGGGCCACGGCCCTGCTCGGCCTGGTGCTGGCCACGCTCGGCGCGGGCTGGGGGGCCGTCCTGTACGCGCTTCCCGACCGGGTGGGCTCCTCGCTGCTCGGCGACACCTGGGCGGCGGCGTCCGCGCTGCTCCCGGCCACCGGGGCGCAGTACGCGGTGATGGGCCTCGGCACCTGTGCGCTGCTCACCCTGCGCGTGCTCGCCCCGAAGGCCACGCTGTCCCTCCAGGTGGTCTACTCCCTGCTGGCGGTGGCCGTGCTGCTGGGCGGCTACGCGCTGTGGGGCGTGGCGGGCGCCGCGTGGGGCCTGGCGGCCGGCTCGGCGGCGAAGGCCACCGCGGGCTGGCTGCGGGTCGGGCGTCTGCGGCCGGAGCCCGCCCCCGCCCTCGCCGCCTAGTGCTGTCGCGACACGGTGAACCTTTGCGGTCACGGCACTAGACGCTCTCCACGGTGCCCGCCAGCCGGGCCCGTTCGGCCGCCAGCACCGTCAGGTGGCTGGTCAGGGACTCCCGGGGGCCGGACTTCACCCGGCTCGGGTCCCCGGTGGCGACGGCGGCGACGAAGGCGTCCATCAGCCCGGCGTCGCCGCCCCCGTGGCCGCCGGCGGCGTCCATCGCCCCCTGGCCGGCGAGCCCGATCGTCTCCTCCGTGCGCGTGAGGAAGTCGTAGAGGGTCAGCCGCTTCCCGTCGCCGCGCAGTTCGCCCCGGGTGCCGAAGACGCGGGTCAGGCGGTCCGCCGATTCGGTGAAGGCGGTCATCGTGAAGGTCGCGGTGGCTCCGGAGGCGAATTCCATGGCGACCACCTGGTGGTCGACCACGTCGTTGTCGCAGGCGTACACGCACCGCCCGTAGGGTCCCTCCCGCAGGGCGGTCTCCAGCGCCTGCGGGTCGAACTCGTCGACCACCACGCGCAGCGGCCAGCCGCGCTCGCCCCGGGCGAGCCGCTCCCCGTACTCGCGCTTGGCGGAGTACGCGCACGTCGTCTCCACGGCGCAGTCCAGGCAGCGGTCGGCGGCGCCGTCCGGCCTGTTCTCGGGCCGGAAGTGCGAGAGGCGGCCGAAGCTGGAGACGCGGACCGGCGGCTGCCCGAGCACGTACTGCAGCCAGTCCAGGTCGTGGCAGGACTTGGCCATCAGCATGGTCGTGGCCTCGTCCTCGCGCCGCCAGTTGCCCCGGACGAACGAGTGGGCCTGGTGCCAGAACCCGACCGGCTCCAGGTGCTGGACGCTGACGACCTCCCCGAGCCTGCCGGAGTCGACGACGGCCTTCAGGGCCTGCGTATAGGGCGTGTAGCGCAGGACGTGGCCGACCGCGAGGGTCACCCCGGCCCGCTCGACCGCCGCGACGATCCGCCGGCACTCCTCCTCGGTGAGCGCCATCGGTTTCTCCAGCAGGATGTGGCAGCCGAGCGCGGCGAAGGCCAGGGCGGGTTCCAGGTGGTCCCGGTCCAGGGTGCAGATCAGGACGGCGTCCGCGACCCGGCCGCGGGCCGCCAGCTCCCGCCAGTCCTCCACCGCCGCCCCGGCGTCCAGACCGTGGTCGGCCGCGAACCGGTCCCGGCGGATCCGGCGCGGCTCGGCCACCGCGACGACCCGCGCCCGCTCCGGGTGGGCCAGGGCCCAGCGCGCGTAACCGGTGCCCCGGTCTCCGGCGCCGACGACTGCGAGGGTGACGAGGGAGGACATCCGACCCGCTTTCCGTCGATTGCATGCGGTTGCATGCAGGTGCGTGCGGTTGCGTGCGGTGGTCAGCGCAGTGTCGTGGCCCTGTCCTGCCGGTACGTGGCCACCAGCGCGAGGCACAGCCCCGCGATCGCGACCCGGCCCGACGCCTGGAGCAGCGGCCCGCGCAGCAGGATGAAGGAATACCCCGCCACGAGCGGGACCACCACCGAGATCAGGCTCCCCGGCGGGGACCTGCGGGTGGCGCGCTTGGCGTACCGGCGGTCCACGCGGGCGGAGGCGTACCCGATGCCGAGCAGCCCCGCCCCCATGCCCAGAGGCCCGAAGTCGAGCCAGAGTTCCGCCCAGATCGGGGAGGAGAGGTTGGTGTTGACCGTGCCCATCCACTGGCCGACCATCACGCCCGTGTCGCGCGGCTTGCCGGGCCACACCGCTCGCGGCACCGCGAAGAACACCGATCCCGCGAGCTGGCGGCCGTAGAAATGGCCCGGACCGGAGTTCGAGAAGGTGATGGTGTTCGCGAACATGCCGATCTGGTCGTAGTCCTTGAGCGCCATCGGCTCCAGGAAGGAGGTGGTCTCGACCGGCTTGTAGTTCTTCTCGTCGTAGCGGAAGCGGTCCGCGAACGGGAAGACGAGCAGGGCGACGACCACCGCCATCGACAGCGCCACCCGGTACATCGCGGCGCTCACCGGGAAGACGGTGAACAGCAGCGCGAACATGACCGTCAGGAACCAGTAGCGCGGGTTCGAGATCGGGTTGTTGACCACCAGGTTGAGGAGGGCGAGGGCCCCCCAGGTGACGATGACCGACACCTTGCGGCGGGCGAACTTCGAGGTGATCAGCCAGCGCGTGTACAGCAGCAGCGCGAGCAGCGCCGGTACGGTGCCGAAGCCGCGCAGCAGCGCCTGCCCGGCCTGGCCGTCGCCGTCGGAGATGCCCGCCTCCTCGATGCCGGCGATGATCTCCTGGCGGCTGGAGAAGAAGACGGCCGGGCCGCCGAGCTTCATGATGAAGGCGGCGCTGCACAGGAAGGCCAGCACCGTGAGCAGTTGGAGGCGCCGCCGGTGCGCCATGACCGGCCGCGACTCCTTCTGCGAGCCGCCCGCGCGGCCCGCCGGCCGGTGCCGGGCCAGCAGGGCGCCGACGTCGAACGCGAGACAGCCGAGCAGCACCAGCCCGATGGCGACGGTCAGGTCGGAGCGGGGGCCGACGACGGGGGTCGGGACCCTGCCGAGGACGGCCTGCGCGAGCGGGGCCACGCCCATGGCCATGTAGACGAACAGCCAGAAGGAACCCTGGAGCAGCTTGCGGCGGCTGGTCAGCACCATCGCGGAGAGCCGGGCGCCCGCGTACATGGTGAGCAGGAGCTGGAGCCAGAAGGCCGCGTCGCGCTGGCCGTCGCCGGTCTGCACGGCGACGAAGAGCGGCAGGAAGACGGTGAATCCGAGGGCGAGGGGCACCGACAGGGCGCGCGAGAGCAGGGTGCGCGGGGTGGTGACCCTGCCCCACTGCGACTCGTCCTCGAGGGCGCCGGGCGGTCCGGGCGCGATCCGGGGCTTGCGTATGTCCGTTGCCACTGCCGCCCCCACCCCATGTGCCTGGTCCGCGCGCAGTCTAGTCTGAGCGCGCGGCGCCAGGGGAGGCGCCCGCGGGGGTCCCCCCGGATGGAGTCCGGGGGCGGACACGATCGGGGCTTCAGTTGCGTGACCTTCCTGCCTTCACGCTGGCCGGATACGACAAGGGGCGTGGGCTGCTGACGCAGGCGCTCTGGTTCGCCGTGATGAACACGCTGTTCATGAGCTGGTTCTGCCCGGCGCGGCTGCGGGTCTCGCTGCTGCGCGCCTTCGGGGCCGAGATCGGCGAGGGCGTGCTGATCCGGCACCGGGTACGGGTGCTGTGGCCGTGGAAGCTCACCGTCGGGGACCACACCTGGATCGGCGAGGGCGCCTGGCTGCTGAACCTGGAGCCGGTCACGATCGGCGCGAACGTGTGCCTGTCGCAGGAGGCCCTGCTGTGCACCGGCTCGCACGACCACCGCGCCGCGGACTTCCGCTATCGCAATGCGCCCATCACCGTCGAGGACGGCGCGTGGGTCGCGGTACGGGCGACCGTGCTGGCCGGGGTGACCGTGGGCCGCTGCGCGGTCGCGGGCGCGGGCTCGGTCGTGCACCGGGACCTGCCCGAACTGACCCTGCAGACCCAGGACGGGCGGCGCCGCCCGGTCGAGGAGCCGAAGTGAGCACGCCGGACACGGGACTGAGGGTCCTGCACGCCGTAACCCTGCACTCCCCCTCGCACGCCTTCGGCGGGCCCGTCCGGGTCGCGCTGAACCTGTCCGAGGGACTGCGGGCGCGCGGCCACGAGGCGCGGCTGCTGGCGCTCGGCGAGGGCTTCGGCGATCCGTGGCCCGATTCCGTCGAGGGAGTGCCCGCGAGGCTGTTCCCGGCCCGCCGGCTCCTCCCGCTCGGCTTCAGCGGGATGACCTCGCCCGCGCTGCTGGCCTCGGCCGGCCGCCTGGTGCGGGGGGCCGACGTGGTCCACGTGCACCTGGCGCGGGACCTGGTGACCCTGCCGGTGGCCCTCGCCGCGCTGCGGGCGGGCAGGCCGCTGGTGCTCCAGACCCACGGGATGGTGGACCCGAGCGGGAAGCTGCTGGCGAAGGTGCTCGACGCGGTGGCGGTGCGCCGGGTGCTGCGCGGCGCGGACGCCGTGCTGTACCTGACCCCGCACGAACGGGAGGGCCTGGACGCGGTCGTGGGCGCGCCGCCGCTGGAGCGGGCCGTACGGCTGGTGAACGGGACCCCGGCGCAGGAGGAGCGGCCCGCACCCGACGGCCCGCCGCGGATCCTGTACTCGGCGCGGCTGCAGGCCCGCAAGCGGCCGGTGGACTTCGTGGACGCGGCGCCGGCGGTGCTGGCCGTACACCCGGACGCGCACTTCGTGGTCGCGGGCCCGGACGAGGGGGAGCTGGGGGCCGTCCGCGCGCGGATCGCCTCGCTCGGCCTGTCGGAGCGGTTCACGGTACCGGGGGCGCTGTCCGCGCAGGAGGTGCAGGCGGAGCTGCGCCGGGCGCACGTCTACGTACTGCCCTCGGTGGACGAGCCGTTCCCGATGTCGGTGCTGGAGGCGCTGGCGGTGGGCGTGCCGGCGGTGGTGACGCACTCGAACGGGCTCGCGCGGGACGTGGCGGGGGCCGGGGCGGGGCGGGCCGTGGAGCCGGGCCCGGGGGGTGTCGCCGCGGCGGTGCTCGACCTGCTGGAGCCTGCTGCGAACGCCTCCGCCTCGTGCGCTGCGCGCAAGCTGGCCGGGGAGTCCTTCTCGATGGACTCGGTCCTGGACACGCTGCTCGCGGTGTACGAGGGGGCCGTGCGGCGCTGAGGGGTTCTCCTCCCCGCCCCGCCCTTCCACCGTTCCCCGGGGCTCCGCCCCGGACCCCGCGCCTCAAAAGCCGGCGGGGCTGGAAAATCCAGCCCGTCCGGCGATTGAGGACCGGGGTCCGGGGCGGAGCTCCGGCAGGCGGCCCGCAGCCTTACGCGGGGATCCAGGCGTAGCAGCCGGTCGAGTTGAACTCCGCCGTGCCGGGCGGGATGGTGGCCGTGATCTTGTCGCCCGGCTTGGGCGTGGTCTCGGGGCCCGCGGCCAGGGTCGAGCCGTCCTTGCCCTTGGCCTCCCACTTGCAGGTCGTGGCCTGGGTCAGCGCCCGGTAGGTGCCCGCCGCGGGCGACTGGCGGGTGCCGTCCGGGAAGCCCTTCTCGGCCGCCGCGAGGATCGGCTTCTGCTCCGGGCACAGCAGCGGGATGGCGCCCTTCGCACCCGGGATCTCCCCGGCGATGATCGATCCGGTCGCCGCGTCCTTGTCGTGCTTCGCCGTGCGCGAGACGCGCTGGCAGGCCTCCTGGCCGCCCTGCAGGACGGCCGCCGGGTCCATCTTCTCCGGAACGCGGCCGCTCAGGTACTGCTTCTCCTGCGCGGTGAAGCTGCCCGTCTTCGGGGTGAGCTTCGCGTCGGGCACCACGGGGCCCGTCGGCTTCGCGTCGGGGTCGGTCGACGGGGCGGGGGTGTCCGCCGGGTCGGGGACCGCCGAGGAGGCCGGCGGCTTCGCCTTGGCCTCCGAGCCGGAGCCCTTGCCCCCGTCGGAACTGCAGGCGGTCAGCGTCAGGGCCGCGGCCAGCAGAACAGCAGCCGCTGCGGGGCGTCGGTACATCGGATGGCTCCCGTACTTGCTCAAGGGATGTGCGGTGGATCAGGGGGAGTCGACGCGGAGCGTCGGCGGCCGGGGCCCGGCCGTGATCCGCCGCACACCCCCAGGGTGGGAAAGGGGCGCGGGGCCCGGCCGCACCGGCCGGGCCCCGCTCCTACGGCTACTTCGCGCCGAAGGTGAGCACCAGCTGCGGGGCGCCGTCCGCCGCGGTGGACTCCGCGGACCAGAGCCACAGCGGGTCGGTGCCCGTGCTCGTCAGGCCCATGCTGTAGCTGCTGCCCAGCGCCGCCGAGAGCGCGGCGGTGTCGAGCGTGACGTTCTGGACGGCCGAGCCGTCCGGCACGCTCGCGATGCTGCCGAGCGGGGTGGTGCCCAGGGTGGGCTTGGTGTTGAAGGTGGTGCCCGCGCCGCTCCAGGTACCGGTGACCGGGACCACGGACACCTTGTCGGCGGTGCCGGCGCCCGTCTGCGTCGTGGTCTTGAACTGGAGGGAGGCCGACTTCAGGACCTGCCCGGCCGGGGCGGCCGGGAGGGTGAAGCGCAGGTACGTCTCGTACGCCGAGGTGCCGCGCACCGCGAGCGAGGTGGACGTGCCGTAAGCGGTGCTCGGGGCACCCTGGTTGATGTAGGTGTCCTCGGCCGCCTTGACCGTGGAGACCGTGTCGGTCGGGGCGCTGGCCAGGTCGAAGTGGTTCTTGGCCTGGGCCTGGGTGAGCGCCGTCGGGTAGACCGCGGTCTCGTCGAGCTGCCCGGCGAAGTAGTTGCTCGTCGGGCGGTTCGGCCAGCTGGCGAGGTTGTCGCCGCCGACGTGCCAGTAGCCCGCGTAGGCCTGCGAGGTGGTCACGTTCAGCGTGCCGCCCTTGCTCTGGCCGTCGACGTACAGGGCCATGCCGGCCGGACCCTGGGTGGCGACCACGTGGTGCCACTTGTTGTCGTTGTACGTCTCGAACAGACCGGTGGCGATCGTCTTGAACCCGCCGCTGTAGACGCCGAAGACCAGGCGACCGGTGTTGGTCATGTAGATCTGCTTGTCGTACGAGATGCTGTTGCGGCTCTGGTTGTCACCGAAGCCGATCAGCTTGCCACCACGGGTGGTGTTCGTCTTGAACCAGGTCTCGAGGGTGTAGGCGTTGCCGACGGTCTGACGGCGGTCGCTGTAGACCTGCTGGCTCGTGCCGTTGAAGCCCATCGCGGTGCTGGTGCCGGAGACGGCGCCGGGCGACTGGCGCAGGGCCGGGGTGTTGAGCTGCAGACCGCTGATGTTGCCGCTGACGGAGGAGTCGGCGACGTACGGGCTGACCGAGTCGTCGTAGCGCCAGTACAGCTGGGCGCCGTCCGCGCGGACCTGGTTCGCGTACCCCTGGACCGCGGTCGGGACGGTCACCGAGGCGGTGGCCGACAGGGCGCTGGTGTTGCCCGCGCCGTCGGTCGCGGTCACGCGGTAGGTGTACGTCTGGCCGGCCTTGACCGTGGCGTCGTTCCAGGAGGCCTGGGGACGCTCCCACTCCAGGGAGTCCGCGGTGACGGTGGCGATCGGCGTGGCCGAGCCGTTGCGGTAGATGCGGTACGTCAGCTTGCTGTCGTCCGAGTCGTAGCTGGTGCGCCAGCGGACCTGGGCCTCGCCCGGCTTGACGCTGCCGGCGCTGACCACCGGGGTGGTCGGGGCGCCGCGGTCGCCGGTGGAGGCGAAGCGGGTCAGACCCCACTGGGTCTTGCCGTTGATGAGGGTGAACTCACCGCCGACCCACATGTACTTGACGTCGTTCTTCTCGGCCACGGCCATGACGCGCGGGCCGATGCCCTCGGTGCCGTCCATGCCGTCGTTGGCCGTCGGGTGCCAGCCGAGCTTGCCGGGGCTGCGGACGAAGCCGTCCACGGGCGCGGGGGCGGCACCTTCCCAGTTGGTCTTCTGGGCCAGGAGGAAGTTCCGCTTGCCGTCGGGGAACTCCTGCTCGGTGGAGCAGTTGTGCGCGTGCGAGGAGCTGTACAGCACGCCCTGGTACGGCAGCACGAACTGGGTCGCGCCGAGGCAGCGGTCGCGCCACTTCTCGTTGAAGTCGCTGAGGTTCAGGGCGATGCGGCCGTCGAAGACACCGCCGCCGGAACCCTCGTTGCCCGTGTAGAAGCCGCCGTTGTCGTCGGTGGCGATGTCCTTGACGACCGAGTTCGACGGGATGTTGGTGTAGGTCTTCTTGACCGCGCCCGTACCGGCGTCGACCACGGCCAGGGCGTGGCTGTTCTTGCCGTTGACGGTGAAGAAGTCGCCGCCGAGCAGCACGCTCTTGCCGTCGGGGGTGACCTCGACGGCGCGGCCCGGCTCGTCGACGTCGGCGACGAACGGCTTGAGCGCGCCGGAGCCGGCGTCGACCGCGGCGAACCGCTCACGGGTCTGGCCCTCGACGGAGTTGAAGTCACCGCCCACGTACACGGTGTCGTCCGTGACGGCGAGCGCCCGCACGGTGGCGGGGACGCTCGGGTGGAACGAGGCCTTGGGGGTGCAGCTCGCGATGTCGATCGCGGCGAGGCTGGAAACCGGGGTGCCGTTGACGGCACCGAAGTAACCGCCCGCGTAGAGGGTCTTGTTGTCCTTCGAGACGGCCAGCGCCCGCACCGTGGCGGTGCCGTCGCCGATGGTGAAGGCCAGCTTGCACGAGATGGGGTTGCCCGTCGCGGCGTCCAGCGCCACGAAGTTCACGGCCTCCTGCTCGGCGCCGGCGGTGCCCTCGGGCGGGCGCACGGCGGAGAAGGTACCTCCGGCGAAGACGGTGCCGTTCGCCTGGGCCATCGCCCAGACCACGCCGTTCGTCTGCCAGGTGGGCAGTTCGTCAGCGGTGAACGCCACCGGAGGCGTGATGGCGGACGCCTCGGGCATCAGCACCAGGCCTATGCCCGTGCCGGCACCGGCCAGTGACAGGACGAGGGCAGCAGTCAGCCCTCTGGATCTACGCATGAGCCCCCCAGGGCAAGTGCCCGGTATTGATGGCTGGAACTATCCGAACAGCCATATGTACCTGCGCAGACTAGGGCCCTGCTAAGGACCCGGTCACCATGCTTGACCCATTGCTACCAATTTGGAATCAACAGGTTCCGCTTGGAGGGTGCACGACGGACATACGGCAGGTTTGACCCGGTCATACCTGACGGGCTGACCGGGACACGGCAAATCGTAGGCGAAATATAAGGCCTCAGCGGTCGATACGGACCGTCACACCCGCCAGTTGGTCCTCGACCTGGCGGATGTCGGCGTCGACCATGATCCGGGCGAGTTCGGCGACCAGGACCGTCGGCTTCCAGCCGAGCAGCTCCTCGGCCTTGGAGGCGTCCCCGATGAGCGCGTCGACCTCGCTGGGGCGCTCGTACTTGGGGTCGTAGCGCACGTGCTCGTTCCAGTCGAGACCGGCGTGGCCGAAGGAGGCCTCGACGAACTCGCGGACGGTGGCGGCCACTCCGGTGGCGACCACGTAGTCGGTGGGCTCGTCCTGCTGCAGCATCCGCCACATGGCGTCCACGTACTCGGGGGCGTAGCCCCAGTCGCGGACGGCGTCGAGGTTGCCGAGGTAGAGCTTCTCCTGCAGGCCCGCCTTGATCCGGGCCACCGCGCGGGTGATCTTGCGGGTCACGAAGGTCTCGCCGCGGCGCGGGGACTCGTGGTTGAAGAGGATCCCGTTGACGGCGAACATGTCGTACGCCTCGCGGTAGTTCACGGTGGTCCAGTACGCGAACACCTTCGCGGCGCCGTAGGGGCTGCGCGGGTGGAACGGGGTCCCCTCGTTCTGCGGGGGCGGGGTGGCGCCGAACATCTCGGAGGACGAGGCCTGGTAGATGCGGGTGTCGACACCGCTGGCCCGGATGGCCTCCAGCAGGCGCAGGGCGCCGAGGCCGGTCACGTCGCCGGTGTACAGCGGGGCGTCGAAGGAGACGCGGACGTGCGACTGCGCACCGAGGTTGTAGACCTCGTCGGGGCGTATCTCGCGGAGCAGGTTCACCAGGGCCACGCCGTCGGAGAGGTCCGCGTGGTGCAGGACGAAGGACCGGTTGGCCGTCTGCGGGTCCTGGTAGATGTGGTCGATGCGCTCCGTGTTGAAGCTGGAGGACCGCCGCACGAGCCCGTGCACCGTGTAGCCCTTGGAGAGCAGCAGCTCGGAGAGGTACGAGCCGTCCTGCCCGGTGACTCCGGTGATCAGTGCGGTCTTGCCCATGCGGTCCCCCTGGGGTGCGTTGCTGTTCGTTGCGGTCGGTCGTGTCCTGCGGGTTCCGTGGCCCGGCGGTCGCGCCCCCGCGCAGCGGCCCCCGGTCCGGCGCCGTCCGGAACCCTGGACTGGATGCGTACCGTACACGCCCCTCCCGGTTCCGACGGGGCCGGGTGTGCGCCGGACGCCCCCGCAGGGCGTCGCACGCAACCACCTCGGACACGTCCGCTTCCCGGAAACGTTCGACGGCCGAGGAGGTGCCCCGGCGGGCGCCCTGCCCCGGCGGAACCGGCCCGTGCGGGGCGGGGGGTGGGCCGCTGCGCGGAGCCGTCCCCCACCCGCCCTTCCACCGTTCCCCGGGCTCCGCCCGGACCCTCCCCCAGCTAAGGCTGGGGGTACCCCCTGCCTCGAACGCCGACGGGGCTGGGTGGGGGGCTCTGCCCGGGAGGGGCAGGCTCCGGACCGGCAGGGCCCGGACCGGCAGGGCCCGGACCGGCGGGGTCCGGACTGCCGCCACCCCCGCGGGAGCGGACTGGCATCATCGGCCGTATGACTAGCACGCCTCTTCTGCCCCCGAACGCCCGCGTCTTCGTCGCGGGACACCGCGGCCTCGTGGGCTCCGCGGTCGCCCGGCGACTGACCGCCGACGGCCACGAGGTGCTCACCCGCGGCCGCGCCGACCTCGACCTGCGCGACGCCGCCGCGACCGGGGCGTACCTGAAGGACGTCCGCCCGGACGCCGTCGTGCTGGCCGCGGCCAAGGTCGGCGGGATCATGGCCAACAGCACGTATCCGGTGCAGTTCCTGGAGGAGAACCTCCAGATCCAGCTGAGCGTGATCGCCGGGGCGCACGCCGCCGGAGTCGGGCGGCTGCTGTTCCTCGGATCGTCCTGCATCTACCCCAAGATGGCCCCGCAGCCGATCCACGAGGACGCCCTGCTGACCGGCCCCCTGGAGCCGACCAACGAGGCCTACGCCCTCGCGAAGATCGCCGGCATCGTCCAGGTCCAGTCGTACCGCAAGCAGTACGGGGCCTCGTACATCTCGGCCATGCCCACGAACCTCTACGGCCCGGGCGACAACTTCGACCTCCAGTCCTCCCACGTCCTGCCGGCCCTGATCCGCCGGTTCCACGAGGCCGCGGCGGAGGGGCGCGAGGAGGTCACCCTGTGGGGATCGGGCACCCCGCGCCGGGAGTTCCTGCACGTCGACGACCTCGCCGCGGCGTGCGCCGTGCTGCTGGAGTCGTACGACGGCGACGAACCCGTCAACATCGGCTGCGGCGAGGACCTGACCATCCGGGAACTCGCCGAGACCGTCGCCGAGGTGACCGGCTTCGGGGGCCGGCTCGCCTGGGACACCTCCAAGCCGGACGGGACCCCCCGCAAGCTGCTGGACGTCGCCCGCCTGACCTCCCTCGGCTGGAAGCCGGGCATCCCGCTGCGCGACGGCATCGCAGCCACCTACCGGTGGTGGCTGCGGGACCAGGGCGGGCAGGACGGGCGGAACGGCTGATCCCTCCGGGTTCCCTCAGTAGGCTCCGCGACCGTCGACGACGGCGCGGAGCGTACGGCCCATGACGTCGACGTCGCTGGTGAAGGACCAGTTGTCGACGTACTGCAGGTCGAGCTGGATGGTTTCGTCCCAGGACAGGTCCGACCGCCCGCTGATCTGCCACAGCCCCGTCATCCCGGGCCGCACGGTGAGCCTGCGCAGTTCGACCTCGTCGTACTGCGCCACCTCCTCCGGCAGCGGCGGGCGCGGGCCGACCAGGGACATGTGGCCGGTCAACACGTTGATCAGCTGCGGCAGTTCGTCCATCGAGGTGCGGCGCAGGAGCCGGCCCACCCGGGTCACCCGGGGGTCGCGGCGCATCTTGAACATCAGGCCGTCGTTCTCGTTGGACCCCGAGAGCTCGGCCTTGCGCTCCTCGGCGTCCACGACCATCGTGCGGAACTTCCACATGGTGAACGGGACCCCGTCCCGGCCGATGCGCTGCTGCCGGTAGAAGGCCGGGCCGCGCGACCCGAAGCGGATGGCGAGGACGATCCCGAGGAACACCGGCGCGAGCAGGACCAGCCCGCCCGCGGCGCCCGCCCGGTCCAGGACGGACTTGAGCAGGGTCTGCACGCCCCGGCTGACCGGCGGCGCGACGCGCAGTACGGCGAGCCCGCCCGCGGACAGGGTCTCCAGCCGCTTGACGGAGACCTCCACCAGCCCGGGGAAGACCGCGAGTTCCAGTCCGGCGTCGTGCAGGGCCCAGGCGACCCGGCGCAGCCGCTCCCCCGCGATCCGCGCGCCCGGTGCCACCAGCACGAGGTCGGCGTTGAAGCTGCCGACGGCGCCGAGCACCGCGGCGGAGTCGCCGTTCGGGGCCTTGGGCATGTCGGCGGCGAGCCGGGCGGCCTCGGGTACGCCGCTGCCGAGCGGGCCGTCGCCGACCGGGACCACGCCGACGACCACGTAGGGGTGGTCGGTGCGCGAGGCGAGGTGCGCGATGACGTCCTCGGCGGCGTCGGGCTCGCCCACGACCAGGACCCGGCTGACGGCCTGGGCCTCGCGGCGGGCGGCCGAGAGGTGGCGGTAGGTCAGCTTGTGGCAGGCGACGGTGATGAGGAGGGCGGGCACGAGGGCGCCCAGCGCGGACAGCCTGGGCGTGTCCTCCTCGGTCACCACGCGGGCGACGGCCAGGACGCCGATGAGAATCAGCCAGTCGTGCACGACGGGCAGCACGCCCCGGGATTCTCCGAGCACCCGGGCCGCGTAACGCCGGCGCAGCGCCTGCACTCCCGTCCACGCGAGCGCGGCGGCGAGGGCGCAGTACAGAGGTCGTACCTGCTGGGCCGCATGGAAGACGAGGCCCACGGGCACGGCGGCCCCGAGGAAGTCGGCGGCGAGGGCGGCGGGCAGGTACCAACGGGCCTTGTCACTCAGGCGCCTCGCGGGCACCAGGGTGTCCCGGGCCGCCCTGGCCAACCTTTGCGCAGGAATATGGACATGCCTCATGGGCCCCCCTGGCACGTGGTCGATGACAGCGGCGACTGTCCACGGCTTCCCCAGGCAACGGACATGTGTCGCACCGAGAAACAGTACGACAAACGCCAGTACGGTAAATGCCGTTTGGGGCAACGGGCCCTCCCGTTGCCCAAGTGTTAGCAAGCGGTACCGATCGCTCCGAATACCGGACTCCGTGACATGCACGCAAAAGTGAACAGTCCGGATACCGGATATGTCTCTTCGAACAACGAACCGTTTCCGGCCAATCCTTTGACGCGGTCCTGACATTATGTCCCGCGGGTGGCACTCTTCGACCGTTCATCGCACAGCCCTGATCTGCCCGGAGGCCCACCCAGCCGTCCGGAACCCCCCTTGCAGAAGGAGTCTGCGTTGAGGTCCACCCCCCAGAGGCGTGCCACTGCGGCCGGCGCGCTCGTTGCCGCGGCTGCCATGCTCGCCGTCGGCATCCAGGCCGGTACCGCTTCCGCCGACGCCACCGCGTCGCAGGCCCGCACGGCCGCCCAGCCCAACCCGGGCGCGGCCCCCGCCAAACTCAGCGCTTCGGAGCGTGCGACGCTCCTCGCCGAGGCCAACTCGACCACCGCGCAGGCCGCCAAGGCGCTCGGCCTCGGCAGTGGCGAGAAGCTCGTCGTCCGTGACGTGGTGAAGGACGCGGACGGCACCACGCACACCACGTACGAGCGCACCTACGACGGCCTCCCGGTGCTCGGCGGTGACCTCACCGTCCACGCCAAGGGCGGCGTCACCAAGTCCGTCACCAAGGCGACCAACCACGAGATCAAGGTGGACACCTCCGCCACGGTCACCGCGTCCGCCGCGGAGGGCCAGGCGATATCCGCCGCCAACGCCTCCGGCGCCAAGGAGGCCAAGGCCGCCAAGAACGCCCGCAAGGTGGTCTGGGCCGCCGATGGCGCCCCGGTCCTCGCGTACGAGACCGTCGTCGGCGGCCTCCAGCACGACGGCACCCCGAGCCAGCTCCACGTGATCACCGACGCCCGGACCGGCGCCAAGATCACCGAGTGGCAGGGCATCGAGACCGGCACCGGCAACACCATGTACAGCGGCCAGGTGACCCTCGGCAGCACCCAGTCGGGCAGCACCTACAACCTGACCGACGCCGGGCGCGGCGGCCACAAGACCTACAACCTGAACCACGGCACCTCGGGCACCGGCACCCTGTTCTCCGGTCCGGACGACATCTGGGGCAACAACCTCGCGTCCAACCTGGAGACGGCCGGCGCCGACGCCCACTACGGCGCCGCGGTCACGTGGGACTACTACAAGAACGTGCACGGCCGCAACGGCCTGCGCAACGACGGCGTCGCCCCGTACAGCCGGGTCCACTACGGCAACAACTACGTGAACGCCTTCTGGGACGACTCCTGCTTCTGCATGACGTACGGCGACGGTGACGGCAACGCCAAGCCGCTCACCTCCACCGACGTGGCCGCGCACGAGATGACCCACGGTCTGACCTCGGTCACCGGCAACATGACCTACAGCGGTGAGCCCGGCGGTCTGAACGAGGCCACGTCCGACATCATGGCGGCCGCGGTCGAGTTCTACGCCAACAACCCGACGGACGTCGGTGACTACCTCGTCGGCGAGAAGATCAACATCAACGGCGACGGCACCCCGCTGCGCTACATGGACAAGCCGAGCAAGGACGGCGCGTCCAAGGACTCGTGGTACTCGGGCATCGGCTCCATCGACGTCCACTACTCCTCGGGCCCGGCCAACCACTGGTACTACCTGGCCTCCGAGGGCTCGGGCGCCAAGGTCATCAACGGCGTGAGCTACGACTCGCCGACCGCCGACGGCCTCCCGGTCACCGGCATCGGCCGTGACGCCGCGTCGAAGATCTGGTTCCGCGCGCTGACCACCGGTCTGTTCAAGTCGAACACCAACTACGCGGCGGCCCGTACGGCCACCCTGCAGGCGGCGGCCGACCTGTACGGCGCCGGCTCGGCGACCTACAACAACACGGCCAACGCGTGGGCGGGCATCGGCGTCGGCGCGCGCATCGTGAACGGCGTCTCGGTCACCAACCCCGGTAACCAGAACACCGTCACGGGCAGCGCCGTGAGCCTCCAGATCCAGGCCACCAGCACCAACGCCGGTGCCCTGACCTACTCGGCGACCGGTCTCCCGGCCGGCCTGTCGATCAACGCCTCCACCGGCCTGATCTCCGGTACGGCCAACACCGCGGGCACGTCCAACGTGAACGTGACGGTGACGGACTCCGCGAACCAGACCGGTACGGCGGCGTTCACCTGGACGGTCGGCACCCAGCAGCAGACCGTGTTCGAGAACACCACGGACTACGCGATCAACGACAACGCCACCGTCGAGTCGCCGATCACCGTGAACCGCACCGGCAACGCGCCGAGCACCCTCAAGGTGGACGTCAACATCCTCCACACCTGGATCGGTGACCTGAAGGTCGACCTGGTCGCCCCCGACGGCAGCGTGTACAACCTGCACAACCGCACCGGCAGCAGCGCGGACAACATCATCAAGTCCTACACGGTCAACGCCTCCTCCGAGGTGGCCCAGGGCGTGTGGAAGCTGCGCGTCAACGACAACGCGTCCCTCGACACCGGCAAGATCGACAGCTGGAAGCTCACCTTCTGACCCCCACCGGGGCCGGATGAGCACCTGCTGAACCGCCAGACACGGGGCCGCCCGGGAGGAAGATCTCCCCGGGCGGCCCTGTCCCATTGGGCCGTCGCCGCGCGGGACCACCGCCCCACCGGCCGGGGACCTTCGCCACGGACCCGCGCCCGGCGCCTAGGGGGTGTCCGGCGGATCAGGGCCGGGCCCGGCCCGCCGGACACCCCCTAGCGGCGCGGGTTCAGGAATCCGCTGAAGCGGCGGAGGAGTTCCTCGCCGCCGCCGTTCCAGTCCCCGCGGCCGTCGCCACCGCCGCCGTTCCAGTCCCCGCGGCCGTCGCCACCGCCGTCGCCGCCACCGCCGTTCCAGTCCCAGCGGCCGCCCCCGTCACCGCCCCCGCCGTTCCAGTGGTGGCCGTCGCCGCCCTGCCCGGCCGGCTTGAAGAAGACGGAGACGACGTCCACGTTGTGGGCCCGCTCGCCGGGGTCCAGGACCCGCTCCGCGTGGCCGTTGCAGCTGCGGTTGCCGAAGAGCACGGCCAGCGACTCCGTGTCGTTCCAGACCTCGATGGCGGGCTCGTCCCGCGAGGTGTGCGTCAGCACGTAGCAGGTGTCGTTCTCCGCGGGCCGGATCTGCCCGGTGCGCTCCTCGCCGGCCTCGTCGAGGAACCGGTAGTGCAGCAGGCCCAGGTTCCGGCCGTCGTGGTCGTCGGCCAGCGACGGGCCGGCGGTGGGCAGCACGAGCGCGACGGCGCCGGCGAGCACGGCGGCGGTGGTGCGAAGACGCATGGGTGGAAGTCCGTTCCTCGGGTCCGCGGACACCGGTTCCGCCCGGCATCTGCGGGCAGCGTAGGAGCGCGGACCCTTGCCGAAACGATTCACCACCCCAGCCGCGTACGTGGTTCACCCAAGAGGCCGGGCAGCCTTCGGCCCGGTCGGGTGGGGGTACGGGCCGGGACGGCGGGCCCTGCGTGCTGCTCTCCCCCACCCCGCCCCTTCCCGAAACCGGGGGCTCCGCCCCCGGACCCCCAGGAGCCGGCCGGACCCGCCGGGGTCAGGGCCGGGTGACCGGGGCCTGGGCCGGGGCCCCCGGGGCAGGGATGGTCGGGGCCGTCGCCCGCGGCGAGGGCCGGAGCAGGAGGAAGACGGCCAGCGCGCCGGCCAGCCCCATCAGCGCCGAGGTGAGGAAGGTCCCGCGCAGCCCGCTCGCGAAGGCCTCGTCCACCAGCGCCGCCATTGCGTCGCGGGCCGCGCCCGCAGGGGCGGCCGCGAGCAGCTGCCCCGCCCCGCCGGAGGCGAGCGGCTCCGCCAGGCCCCGGCCGCCCTCGCCGAGCCCCGACCGCAGCCCCGCGTGGAAGACCGCGCCGAGCACCGCGATGCCGAGGGCGGTGCCGAGCTGCCGCGCCGTGTTCAGGGCGCCGCCGGCCATCCCCGCCCGGGCCGGGGCCACGGCCCCCATCGCGGTGGCGGCCAGCGCCGGGGTCGCCGCACCCACGCCCACACCGGTCACGAGCAGGCCCGGGACGAGCGCCGCCCAGCCGTCGCCCGCGTCCAGCAGCCAGGCCTGGAGCAGCGCGCCCAGCCCGACCAGCAGCAGCCCGCCGCCGATGGTCAGCCGCGGCGGGACCCCGTGCAGCAGCCGCCCGGCCCCCGCGGCCACGACGAAGCCGGCCGCGCTCATCGGCAGCAGGGCCAGCCCCGCGCCGACCGGGCTCATCGCCCCGGCGGACTGGAGCCACAGGGACACGTACATCAGGTACGAGAACGCGGCGCCGGTCAGCAGCAGTCCGGCGGCCATGACCGCCACGAAGGTGCGGCTGCGGAAGAGCGAGAGGTCCAGCATCGGGTGGGAGCTGCGCAGTTCGACGAGGACGAAGCCGGCGAAGGCGGCCGCGCCGAGGCCGAGCAGCCCGAGGGTGGTGGCGGAGGTCCAGCCGTTCTCGCCGCCCCGGATCACGGCGTACGTGAGGGCCGCCGCGCCCGTGGTGAAGGTGGCCATCCCCGGCAGGTCCAGGCGCCGGGCGTGCGGATCGCGGGACTCGGCGACCGCGCGCAGGGTGACGTACAGGGCCAGTGCGCAGACGGGCAGGTTGATGAAGAAGATCCACCGCCAGCCGAAGTGCTCGGTGAGCAGCCCGCCGATGATCGGACCGGATGCGGCGGCGGCCCCGTTGGCCGCGCCCCACACCCCGAAGGCCACTCCGCGGTCGCGGCCCTGGTAGGCACCGCTGAGCAGGGCCATGGTGGTGGCGAACATGGCGGCTCCGCCGATGCCCTGGACGGCGCGGAAGGCGATCAGCGCGGCCGGGCCGGTGGCCAGCCCGGACGCGAGCGAGGCGGCGGCGAAGAGGGCGATCCCGCCGAGGTAGACCCGGCGTCGGCCGATCCGGTCGGCGAGCGAGCCGGCGCCGAGCAGCAGGGCGGCCAGCGCGAGGGCGTAGACGTCCATCGTCCACTGGAGTCCGGTGAAACCGGTGTGCATGTCGGCGGCCATGTCCGGCAGGGCCACGGTCACGATCGTGACGTCGACCAGGAGCATGAAGGCCCCGAGGCAGACGGCCGTCAACGGCAGCCATTTGCGCATGGGAGTTCTCCTCGGATGGGGAGGCGGAGGGTTTCCGGGGCGGTTCCCCGGTGGCCCCAGGCTTCCAGCGCCCCGCCCGCATCCCCCACCCGCAAGCCCCGATCCGCCGGATATCCGCCATGGCGGGCTCTGTGATGATGGAAACCGTGAACATCACGGAGAAGCAGTCGGCCGAGCCGGCGGAGCTGGACGCTCTCGACCGGTCCCTGGTCCAGGCCCTCGCGCTCGACGGCCGGGCCTCCTTCAGCCGCCTCGCCGAGGTCCTGGAGGTGTCCGACCAGACCGCGGTGCGCCGCTACCGGCGCCTGCGGACCGCCGGCCTGGTCCGGGTCGTCGGGCTGCCGACGGGCAGCCGCCTCGGCCTGTTCGAGTCCTGGCTGCGGGTGCAGTGCGCCCCCGACGTGGCGCTCCCGGTGGCTGAGGCGCTGGCCCGCCGCCCGGACATCGCCTGGGTGACCCTGAATTCGGGCGGCACGGAGATCCACTGCATGACCCGGTCCCGGACCCGCAAGGACCGGGACGCCCTGCTGCTGGACAAGCTGCCGCGCACCCGCCGGGTGACCGGCATCAGTGCCCACACCATCCTGCGGAAGTTCTTCGGCGGCCACGAGGCCTGGGTGGGCATGGACGTGCTGCGCCCCGATCAGATCGCCGCCCTGCGGCGGCCGCCGGCCGGACCCGCCCCCGAGCGGTACGTCATGGACGAGTCGGAGCTCGCGCTGCTCGCCGTACTGAGGCGGGACGGCCGGGCCGGGTATCCGGAACTGGCTCGTGCCACCGGCCTGTCGGAGTCCACCGCGCGGCGCAGGGTGGAGCGGCTGCGGGACCTGGAGGCGATCTTCTTCGACGTGGAGTTCGTCCCCGCGCTCTTCGGCTACGAGGCGGAGGCGACCCTCGTGCTGACCGTCCCGCCGGCCCGGCTGGCGCAGGTGGGGGCCGCGCTGGCGGGCCACCGCGAGGTGGCCTTCACGGCGGCCGTCACCGGGGCGGCCTCCCTGATGGCGGTGGTGGTGTGCCGGGACACCGACGCCCTGTACACGTACCTGACCGAGCGGATCGGCGCGGTGGACGGCGTGGGCCAGGTGGAGGTGATCCCGGCCCTGCGCAGCGTCAAACGGGCCGGGATGCTCGTGGAGGACGGGCGGCTGGTCGACCCGCCGCCCGTCCCCTAGCACTGCCGTGAGCCGGGCTCAGCGCAGCAGTACGCCGCCCCCCGCGTCCGTGTCCACCGGGGCGGCGACCAGGCCCAGTTCGGCCGCGGTCGCCAGCAGCGGGTGCGTCGGCAGGATCCGTACCGTGTAGCCGAAGGGACCCGTGCGGTCGAGGGCGAGCGGGCCCTCGTACACCCAGCGGCCCTCCAGGTCGGGCCCGGCGGCCGGCTTGAGCGGGAAGCTCCGCCCGTCCCGGATCACGTCCTGCGCGTCCACCCGGCCCGCGAAGGCCTGCACCTCCACGTCCTCGGGGTTCAGCGCGTCCAGCGACACCTGCACCCGCAGGGTGAGGGTGGCCCCCAGCTCGGCGGTGCCGTTCACCGGAGCCGCGGCCAGCGCCTCCACGTGCTCGACGCCCACCCGCGGCCAGGCCGCCCGTACCCGGCCCTTCCACCAGGCCAGGTCGCGGGCCGCCTCGGGGGTCAGGGCCCGGTGGGCGAGCGCGGCCGGCGTGTAGAGCCGTTCCACGTACTCGCGCACCATCCGGCCCGCGAGCACCTTCGGTCCCAGTGAGACGAGGGTGCGCCGGACCATCTCGATCCACCGCACGGGGAGGCCGGTGCGGCCGACCCGGTCGTAGAAGCGCGGTGCGACCCGGCCCTCGATCAGCTCGTAGAGGGCGTTCGCCTCCAGGTGGTCGCGCCGGTCCTCGTCCGCGCCGAGCCCGTCGGCGGTCGGGATGGCCCAGCCGAAGTCCGGCTCGAACCATTCGTCCCACCAGCCGTCCAGTACGGACAGGTTGAGGCAGCCGTTCAGCGCGGCCTTCATCCCGCTCGTCCCGCAGGCCTCCAGGGGCCGCAGCGGATTGTTCAGCCAGACGTCACAGCCCGGGTAGAGCTTCTGCGCCATCGCCATGCCGTAGTCGGGCAGGAAGACGATGCGGTGGCGCACCCGCGGGTCGTCCGCGAACCGCACCAGCTCCTGCACGAGCCGCTTCCCGCCGTCGTCCGCCGGGTGCGCCTTGCCCGCGACGACGATCTGCACGGGCCGGTCCGGGTCCAGCAGCAGCCTGCGCAGCCGCTCCGGGTCGCGCAGCATCAGCGTGAGCCGCTTGTACGAGGGCACGCGCCGGGCGAAGCCGATCGTCAGCACGTCCGGGTCGAGTACGGAGTCCACCCAGCCCAGTTCGGCGTCGGCCGCACCGCGCTGGCGCCAGGAGGCGCGCAGCCGGTCCCGCACCTCCTGCACCAACTGCTCGCGCAGCACCCGGCGCAGGTCCCACACGTCCTGGTCCGGGATCTCGGCGACCGCGTCCCAGCGCTGGGAGCCGCCCACCGACAGGGCGTCCTCGGTGCGGCCCGCACCGATCTGCCGGGCGCCGAGCCGGACCACCTCCGCGGCCACCCACGTCGGGGCGTGCACCCCGTTGGTCACGGAGGTGATGGGCACGTCGGCCGGGTCGAAGCCGGGCCACAGCCCGGCGAACATCTCCCGGCTGACCGCGCCGTGCAGGGTGGACACCCCGTTGGCGCGCTGCGCCAGGCGCAGTCCCATCACCGCCATGTTGAACACCCCGGGATCACCGCCGGGATAGCTCTCGGCCCCGAGCTCCAGGATCCGGTCGACCGGTACGCCGGCCAGTTCCCCTCCCTCCCCGAAGTGCCGGGCGACCAGGGACCGCTCGAAGCGGTCGATCCCGGCGGGGACGGGGGTGTGCGTGGTGAACACGGTCCCGGCGCGCACCGCCTCGACGGCGGCGTCGAAGCCGAGCCCCTGCTCCCGCTCCAGTTCCCTTATGCGCTCCAGCCCCAGGAACCCCGCGTGCCCCTCGTTGGTGTGGAACACCTCGGGATCCGGATGTCCGGTGATCGCGCAGTACGCACGCACCGCGCGCACCCCGCCGATCCCCAGCAGCATCTCCTGGAGCAGCCGGTGGTCGCTGCCGCCCCCGTAGAGCCGGTCGGTCACCTCGCGGGCCGCGGCGTCGTTGTCCTCGACGTCGGAGTCCAGGAGCAGCAGCGGCACCCGGCCCACGCGGGCCTGCCAGATGTGCGCGTGCAGGGCGCGTCCGCCGGGCAGGGTCAGGGACACCCGGGCGGGTGCGCCGTCCGCCTCGCGCAGCAGGGAGAGCGGCAGTTCGTTGGGGTCGAGCACGGGATAGTGCTCCAGCTGCCAGCCGTCGCGGGAGAGCGACTGGCGGAAGTACCCGTGCCGGTAGAGGAGTCCCACTCCGATGAGCGGGACGCCGAGGTCGCTGGCGGCCTTCAGGTGGTCCCCGGCGAGGATGCCGAGGCCGCCGGAGTACTGGGGCAGGGCGGCGGTGATCCCGAACTCGGGCGAGAAGTAGGCGATCGCCGCGGGCAGACCGCTCTCGGACTCCTGTCCCTGGTACCACCTCCCGCCGTTCACGTAGTCATCGAGATCGGCGGCGACGACGGCGAGCCGCCGCAGGAACCGGCGGTCGCCCGCCAGTTCGGCGAGCCGGGCGGCGGAGACGGAGCCGAGCAGCCGGACGGGATCGCCGCCTGCGGCCTGCCAGCCCTCGGGGTCGACGGATTGGAAGAGTTCGCGGGTCTCGGCATGCCACGACCAGCGCAGATTGCGCGCGAGGTCGGTGAGCGGCAGCAGGGTCTCCGGGAGGACGGGGCGCACGGTGAATCGACGGATAGCCTTCACGTGTTCCACCTTCGCAGGGGATTGCGGATCGGAGCGGCCGCACCACGCTGTGCACCCGCGCAACACCCCCGGAAGGCTAGCGACGAGCCTCCCTCCCGGCCATGGCGCCTCGGCGGCGGCCCTGGCCGCCGCCGGGAGTCCGGCCGGTCTCAGGCCCCGTGCCGGGCCCCCGGCGCGAGCGCGCGCCACTCGCTCGGGCTGATGCCGTACGCCTCGCGGAAGGCGCGGCTGAAGACGGCCGGGTTGCCGAAGCCCCAGCGGGCGGCGATCGCGGCGATGGGGTGGGCGCGGAGTTCGGGGCGGGCGAGGTCCGCGTGGCAGCGTTCCAGGCGGCGCAGCCGGATCGAGGCGGCGACGCCTTCCCTCCGGTCCTGGAACATCCGGTGCAGCCGGCGCACCGAGATGTGGTGGCGGTCGGCGATGAGCTGCGGGGTGAGGGCCGGGTCGCCGAGGTTGTGGTCGATGAAGGAGTCGATCCGCTCCATCAGGACCCGCGTGCGCGACTCGGACGGCAGGTCGTCGTAGCCGTCGCAGCGCTCGGCGAGGCAGGCGCTGATCAGGTCGACGGCGACCCGGCCGAGCCGGCGACGCTCACCGGGCCCGCATTCGGCGCCGTGGGTCGCCAGCGTGGTCATGAATCCGGCCAGGATCGCGCCCATGCCCGACTCCCCGGAGATCCGCTGGGCGACCAGCCGGTCCGCCTTGCCGGACGCCAGGGGCAGCTCGTCCCTGGGGAGCTGGACGACGACGTTGCGGATGGCGCGGTCCTCACCGCGGGCCCCGACGGCGTTGGGGTGCGAGGTGTTCAAAAGCACCATGTCGCCGGGGTTGACCTCGCACCCGTTGCGGTTCTGCTCGAGCCACATGGGAGATCCCGTGATGAGCGAGAACTGGTACCGCTCCGGGTCGTTCTGCCTGACCTGTGCGGGCGTACGCCGCGATCGGCACGGGGTGCACTCGAAAGTGGACAGTTGCAGGACGTCCAAAACGAGCGCCCCCGCCTCCGCCCGGAAGCCGCCGGCGGCCGGTGGGCCGAGGAGCTCCGTCGGTGCCAGTTCGTTGGCGACGACGTCGGCGAACCATGCGAACCGGTCCGCCGGCGGTACCGCGGCCGAGGACATTTTCGACCACATCTTCCAGGACCCCCGCCCGCCACATCGGCCACTCCCGCCCCTCGGGGTGACAGGGCATTCTCCCCCGCGCGCCGCCCACGGACGCTGCGCCGACACCGACCTGACGGAGCCTCGGCGGATGTCGACCCGGCTCTTGGTATCGACCGTGCCAGTACGTACGAGTAGTTAACCAAGCACCCGGATTGGGCGGGGCGAGAGTGGGAAGGGCTCCCCGGGTACGCACGTCGCACGACACGGTGCACGCGCCGTACACGCACGGCGCACCCGCACACAACCTTTCCCCGCCACCCGAGTGAACGCGGACAGGAGCGGCCATGCCCGCAGCCCAGCCGTCCCTTGAGCGGCTAGAAACAGAGCGAACAGAGCGTGCACTACCAGCCGTGATACCGGCTGGCCTGTTGTCACCGAGCCCTGCGAACTGCCCCCAGGTGATCCCATCATGATCGGTCGCATTCCCGTGCTGGACGTCCGCCCTGCCGTCGACTGCGGCGCCAGACCCGCCAAGGCGGTCGTGGACGAGGTGTTCGAGATTTCCGCCACGGTGTTCCGCGAGGGCCACGACGCCCTCTCCGCACACGTCGTGCTCCGCGATCCGAGCGGGCGGCTGCGGCCGCCCGTTCCGATGCGGGAGCTCGCCCCCGGCACCGACCGGTGGGGGGCAAGGGTCCACGCCGAGGTCGAGGGGAGGTGGACGTACACCGTCGAGGCGTGGAGCGACCCGGTGGCCACCTGGCGGGCCCACGCCGCCATCAAGATCCCCGCCGGGATCGACACCGGGCTGACCCTCCTGGAGGGGGCCGAGCTCTACACCCGGGCCGCCGCCAAGATCCCCAAGCGCGACGGCCGCGATGCCGTGCTGGCCGCCGCCGAGCTCATGCGGGACGACGACGGCGAGGTGGCCGAGCGCTACGCGGCCGCCCTCGCCCCGGAGGTGGCCGCCGCCCTCGCGAAGAAGCCCCTGCGCGAGCTGGTCACCGCCTCCAAGCCGCTGCCGCTGGTGGTCGAGCGCCGTCGGGCCCTCTTCGGCTCCTGGTACGAGATGTTCCCCCGGTCGGAGGGGGCGGTGGTCGAGCCCGGCGAGGCGCCGGTCAGCGGCACCTTCCGGACGGCCGCCGAGCGGCTGCCCGCGATCGCGGCGATGGGCTTCGACGTGCTCTACCTGCCGCCGATCCACCCCATCGGCTCCACCTTCCGCAAGGGCCCGAACAACACGCTCTCCGCCGGTTGTTGGGACCCGGGCGTGCCCTGGGCCATCGGCTCCACCGAGGGCGGGCACGATGCCGTCCACCCGGACCTGGGCACCATCGAGGACTTCGACGCCTTCGTCGAACGCGCCCGCGAGCTGGGCCTGGAGATCGCCCTGGACTTCGCCCTCCAGTGCTCCCCCGACCACCCGTGGGTGGAGAAGCACCCGGAGTGGTTCCGCCACCGCGCCGACGGGACGATCGCGTACGCCGAGAACCCGCCGAAGAAGTACCAGGACATCTACCCGATCCACTTCGACGCCGACATGGCCGGCATCGTCGAGGAAACCGTGCGGATCCTGCGGTACTGGATGGACCACGGCGTCCGCATCTTCCGCGTCGACAACCCGCACACCAAGCCGGTGGTCTTCTGGCAGAAGGTGATCGCGGACATCAACAAGTCCGACCCGGACGTCATCTTCCTCGCGGAGGCCTTCACCCGGCCCGCGATGATGCGGGCGCTCGCCTCCATCGGCTTCCAGCAGTCGTACACGTACTTCACCTGGCGCAACACCAAGGCCGAGCTCACCGAGTACCTGACGGAGCTCGCCGACACCCCCTCGGCCTCGGTCATGCGGCCGAACTTCTTCGTCAACACCCCGGACATCCTCCACGAGTACCTCCAGAAGGGCGGCCGCCCCGCCTTCGAGGTGCGCGCGGTGCTCGCCGCCACGCTCTCGCCCACCTGGGGGGTCTACGCCGGCTACGAGCTCTGCGAGAACGAGCCGGTGCGGGAGGGCAGCGAGGAGTACCTGAACTCCGAGAAGTACGAGCTGCGGCCGCGCGACTGGGCCGCCGCCGACCGCGAGGGGCGCAGCATCGCCCCGCTGATCACCTCCCTCAACCGGCTGCGCCGCCGGAACCCCGCGCTCCAGCAGCTGCGCGACATCCACTTCCATTCGACCGACAACGAACAGGTGATCGCCTATTCGAAGCACGCGGGCGCCAATTCCGTACTGGTGGTCGTCAACCTCGATCCGCACCACACCCAGGAGGCGACGGTCTCGTTGGACATGCCGGTACTCGGCCTCGACTGGCACGGGTCCCTCGCGGTGCGCGACGAGCTCACCGGCGAGACCTATCACTGGGGCAGGGCGAACTACGTGCGCCTAGAGCCGGGCCGCACGCCCGCGCACGTACTGGCCGCTCTGCGACCGTCCCCGCCCACCGGAGGGTCACCCACCACATGATGATCAACGATCCCGTCCCCGACACCTTCGAGGACACCCCCGCCAAGGACCGCGACCCCGACTGGTTCAAGCGGGCCGTCTTCTACGAGGTCCTCGTCCGCTCCTTCCACGACAGCAACGGCGACGGCGTGGGCGACCTCAAGGGGCTCACCGCCAAGCTGGACTACCTCCAGTGGCTCGGCGTCGACTGCCTGTGGCTGCCGCCGTTCTTCGCCTCGCCCCTGCGCGACGGGGGCTACGACGTCGCCGACTACACTTCCGTGCTCCCCGAGTTCGGCGACCTCGCCGACTTCGTGGAGTTCGTGGACGCCGCCCACCAACGCGGCATGCGGGTGATCATCGACTTCGTCATGAACCACACGAGCGACCAGCACGAGTGGTTCCAGCAGTCCCGCAAGGACCCCGACGGCCCGTACGGCGACTACTACATGTGGGCCGACAACGACAAGCAGTACCAGGACGCCCGCATCATCTTCGTCGACACCGAGACGTCGAACTGGACGTACGACCCGGTGCGCAAGCAGTACTACTGGCACCGCTTCTTCTCCCACCAGCCGGACCTCAACTACGAGAACCCGGCCGTGGTGGAGGAGATCATCTCGGCGCTGCGCTTCTGGCTGGACCTCGGCATCGACGGCTTCCGCCTCGACGCCGTGCCCTACCTGTACGCCGAGGAGGGCACCAACTGCGAGAACCTCCCGCGCACCCACCAGCTCCTCAAGCGGGTCCGCGCCGAGATCGACGCGCACTACCCGGACACCGTGCTGCTCGCCGAGGCCAACCAGTGGCCGGAGGACGTCGTCGACTACTTCGGCGACTTCCGGCAGGGCGGGGACGAGTGCCACATGGCGTTCCACTTCCCCGTCATGCCGCGCATCTTCATGGCGGTGCGCAGGGAGTCCCGCTACCCCGTCTCCGAAATCCTGGCCAAGACCCCGGCGATCCCGGACCGCTGCCAGTGGGGCATCTTCCTGCGCAACCACGACGAGCTCACCCTCGAAATGGTCACGGACGAAGAGCGCGACTACATGTACGCCGAGTACGCCAAGGACCCGCGCATGCGGGCCAACATCGGCATCCGGCGCCGACTCGCCCCGCTCCTGGACAACGACCGCAAGCAGATGGAGCTGTTCACGGCCCTGCTGCTGTCGCTGCCCGGCTCGCCGGTGCTCTACTACGGCGACGAGATCGGCATGGGCGACAACATCTGGCTGGGCGACCGCGACGGCGTCCGCACGCCGATGCAGTGGACCCCGGACCGCAACGCCGGTTTCTCCTCCTGCGATCCGGGCAGGCTGAACCTGCCGGTCATCATGGATCCCGTCTACGGGTACCGGGTCACCAACGTCGAGGCCGCGATGTCCTCGCCCTCCTCGCTGCTGCACTGGACCCGCCGGCTGATCGAGGTCCGCAAGGCCAACCCGGCCTTCGGCCTCGGGTCGTACACCGAACTGCCCTCGTCCAACCCGGCGGTGCTCGCGTTCCTGCGCGAGTTCGGGGACGACCTGGTGCTGTGCGTGCACAACTTCTCCCGCTTCGCGCAGCCCACCGAGCTGGATCTGCGGTCGTTCAACGGGCGGGTTCCGGTGGAGCTCACGGGTGACGTGCGCTTCCCGCCGATCGGCGAGTGGCCGTACCTGCTGACGCTGGCGGGACACGGCTTCTACTGGTTCCGGCTACGCAAGGAACAGCGCACCGAACTGCGCGCCGAGTAGGACCCGGTACGGGGCGGGCAGCTCGGATGGGTCAATCGCCCGCCCCTGTACGGATCATCCTGACCCGACACCCCCACATACCGGAGAAGCAACTGCCGCACATCCGGGACACTCTGCGCATTCTGTGACGGCCCGGGGAAAGGACGCGACGCCATGTCGGAGGCTGCATCCGCCCGGAACCGGCTGACCGCCGACCGGGCCGCCGGGATCGGCCCGCTGGAACCGATGCTGCGGGCCTGGCTGCCCGCACAGCGATGGTTCGCGGGCAAGGGCCGCACCATCAACAGGCTCAGGGCCGTCTCGGCGGCCGAACTGCTGCCGCCGGGCTCCACGCCCGGGCTGCTCCACCTGCTCCTCGACGTCGACGGGGACTGCTACCAACTGCTCCTGGGAATCCGCCCGTCCCCGCTCCCGCCGGGCCTCGCACCCGCCCTGATCGGGCACGCCGAGGACGGCCCCTACCGGGGCCGGGCGGTGTACGAGGCGCTGGGCGACCCCCGGCTCGCGGCGATGCTGCTGGAACGGCTGCGCTCCCCCGGCACGCTCGGGCCGCTCTGCTTCGACCGGGACCCGAGCGCGCCGATCCCGGCCGGGCTGGTGCCCCGGCAGCTGTCCGGCGAGCAGACCAACTCCTCGCTGATCTACGGGGATTCGTACATCCTGAAGGTGTTCCGCCGGGTCGGCCCCGGGGTCAACCCCGACCTGGAGCTGCCCCGGGCGCTGGCCGCCGCCGGCTGCTCCCGCGTCCCGGCGCCGGTCGCCTGGTACGAGGCGGGGCTGCCCGGCAGCGAGCCGCTGACGCTGGGCGTGCTCCAGCCCTACCTGCGCGGCTCCGACGACGGCTGGCAGCTCGCGCTGCGCCGGCTCGGCGCGGGGGCGGACTTCACCCCCGAGGCCTACGCGCTCGGCCGGGCCACCGCCGAGGTGCACAGCGCGCTCGCCTCGGCCCTGCCCACCCTCGCCCTCGGCCCGGAGCAGACGGCCCGGCTCGCCGCCGGGATGACGGCGCGGCTCGCGGCCACCGCCCGGGAGGTCCCTGCGCTGCGGCCCTACGAGGCGGGGCTGCGGGGCGCCTTCGACGCACTGGCCGCCTCCCGCGGCACCGGGGTGTCCGCCCAGCGCATCCACGGCGACCTCCACCTGGGCCAGACCCTGCGCACCACCGACGGGAGCTGGGCGCTGATCGACTTCGAGGGCGAGCCTGCCCGGCCGCTCGCGGACCGGCGCCGCCCCGAACCGGCCGTCCGGGACATCGCGGGGATACTGCGTTCCTTCGACTACGCGGCCCGCTCGCACCGGCCCTTCGCCCCTGCCTGGGCGGACGACTGCCGGGCCGCCTTCTGCGAGGGCTACGCCCGCACCACCGGCCGCGACCCGCGCGAGGACCCCGTACTGCTGCGCGCGTACGAGACCGACAAGGCGGTGTACGAGGCCCGCTACGAGTCCCGGCACCGTCCCGACTGGCTGCACGTCCCGATGGCCGCGATCCGCCGGCTGTCGGAGCCGCAGCGGCCCGCCCACCGCATGCCCCCGCCCACCCCGGGCACCACCCCCCACCCGAAGCCCCCGAGGAGGCCGCTCGCGTGAGCGCCGCACGACAGCCGTCACCGACCGTCCGCGACGAAGCCGCTGCACCCGTACCGGCGGCGGCGCCGGCGAAGAAGGCCCGCGCCCCGCGGGCCCGCCGCGCCGCCCCGCCCCGCGGGGTCCGGCCGGCGCCCGCGCTCGGCGGGGAGGAACGGGCCAGGCTCCTGGAGGGCCGCCACCACGATCCGCACTCCGTGCTCGGCGCCCGCACCCAGCGGGGCGGGGTGGCCTTCCGCGTGCTGCGCCCCTACGCCAAGACGGTGACCGTCGTCGCCAAGGGGCTGCGCGCCGAACTCTTCGACGAGGGCGACGGGCTGTTCTCCGGGCTGCTGCCGCTCACCGGGGTGCCCGACTACCGGCTGCTGGTCGCCTACGACAGCGACGAGATCGAGGTGCACGACCCCTACCGGTTCCTGCCCGCCCTCGGCGAGCTGGACCTGCACCTGATCGGCGAGGGCCGCCACGAGGAGCTGTGGAAGGCGCTCGGGTCCGAGCCGATGGAGCACCAGGGCGTGGCCGGGACCCGGTTCACGGTGTGGGCGCCGAACGCGCAGGGGGTCCGGGTCACCGGGGACTTCTCGTACTGGGACTCCGTCGCCTACCCGATGCGCTCGCTGGGGTCCACGGGCGTGTGGGAGCTGTTCCTGCCGGGTGTGGACGCCGGCGCACTGTACAAGTACGACATCACGCGCCCCGACGGCAGCCACACCCTGCGCGCCGACCCGATGGCCCGGTCGGCGGAGGTGCCGCCGGCGAACGCCTCGGTGGTCACCTCCTCCCGCTACGAGTGGCAGGACGCGGAGTGGATGGCGGCGCGCGGCGCCCGCCCCGCCCACCAGGCGCCGTTCTCGGTGTACGAGCTGCACCTGGCCTCCTGGCGGCCGGGGCTCAGCTACCGGCAGCTGGCGGAGCAGCTCCCGGCGTACGTAAAGGAGCTGGGCTTCACCCACGTGGAGTTCATGCCGGTCGCCGAGCACCCCTTCGGCGGCTCGTGGGGCTACCAGGTCACCGGCTTCTACGCGCCGACCTCGCGGATGGGCACGCCGGACGACTTCCGCTCCCTGGTGGACGCGCTGCACCGGGCGGGGATCGGGGTGATCGTCGACTGGGTCCCGGCGCACTTCCCGCGCGACGACTGGGCGCTCGCGGAGTTCGACGGGCGGCCGCTGTACGAGCACCAGGATCCGCGCCGGGCCGCGCACCCGGACTGGGGGACGCTGGAGTTCGACTACGGCCGCAAGGAGGTCCGCAACTTCCTCGTCGCCAACGCGGTTTACTGGTGCGAGGAGTTCCACGTCGACGGGCTGCGCGTGGACGCGGTGGCCTCGATGCTCTACCTCGACTACTCGCGCGGCGAGGGCGAGTGGTCGCCGAACGAGCACGGCGGGCGGGAGAACCTGGACGCGGTGGCGCTGCTCCAGGAGATGAACGCGACCGTGTACCGGCGCTGCCCCGGCGTGGTGACGATCGCGGAGGAGTCCACGGCGTGGGACGGGGTCACCCGGCCCACGGACTCGGGCGGGCTGGGCTTCGGCCTGAAGTGGAACATGGGCTGGATGCACGACACGCTGCGCTACATGTCGAAGGACCCGGTGCACCGCAAGTACCACCACCACGACATGACCTTCGGGATGATCTACGCCTTCAGCGAGAACTACGTGCTGCCGATCTCGCACGACGAGGTGGTGCACGGCAAGCGCTCGCTGGTGTCGAAGATGCCCGGCGGCGACTGGTGGCAGCAGCGGGCCGCGCACCGGGCGTACCTGGGCTTCATGTGGGCCCACCCGGGCAAGCAGCTGCTCTTCATGGGGCAGGAGTTCGCGCAGGGGTCGGAGTGGTCGGAGGTGTACGGGCCGGACTGGTGGGTGCTGGACGACTCGTACGCGGCGGCCGGTGACCACCGGGGCGTACGGAACCTCGTGCGCGACCTGAACCGTACGTACGCCGCGGCGCCCGCCCTGTGGGAGCGGGACACCGTGCCGGAGGGCTTCGCCTGGGTGGAGGCCGACGCGGCGGAGGACAACGTGTTCGCCTTCCTGCGGTACGCGCAGGACGGCTCGCAGCTCCTGGCGGTGTCGAACTTCTCCCCGGTGGTCCGGCACGGGTACCGGATCGGTGTGCCGGAGGAGGTGCCGCTGTGGCGGGAGGTGCTCAACACCGACCAGGAGCTCTACGGCGGCAGCGGTGTCCACCACGCGCGGCCGCTGCGGCCTGAGCCGGTGCCGGCGCAGGGGCGGCCGGCGAGCCTGCGCCTGACGCTCCCGCCGCTGGCGACGATCTGGCTCAGGCCGTAACGGCCTTCGCCATCTCCTCTTCCAGCTCCTGGAGGAGCTTGCGCTTGGCGCGCAGCCCGACCATCTGCTGAACGGGCTCGCCGTCGCGGAAGACGAGCAGGGTCGGCATGGACAGCACCCCGTACCGGGCGACGGTTCCGGGGCTGCTGTCCACGTCGAGCTGCACGACCTTGAGCCTGTCGGCCTCCTCGGCGGCCACGGCGGACAGCACGGGCGCGAGCTGGCGGCAGGGTGGGCACCAGTCGGCGGTGAACTCCACGAGGACGGGCCGCCCCCGCTCCTCCAGCACCTCTGCCTCGAAGTCGTCGTCGGTCACCTCGGGCACACCGTGGGCACGGATCATGTCGTTTCCCCTCTCGTCTCTCGTCTCAAGCCGGTTCGCCGATCGTCCCGCGAGCGCTCCGGCGCGGCCGCGCGCCCGCTCCTCAGCCGGTCATCTCGCAGCGCGGAACGGCTTCCTCCCCGGCGACCGCCTCGGCTTCGGCCAGCTGGCGCGCGACCTGCTCCCGTACGTCGGCGAGCTGCCCGATCAGCGCGTCCATCTCGGCGAGCTTGCGCCGGTAGACGGCCAGCGAGGCCGGGCAGGAGTCCCCGGCGGGGTGCCCGGCCCGCAGGCAGTCGACGAACGGGCGGGTCTCCTCCAGCTCGAAGCCGAAGTCCTGGAGCATCCGGATCTGGCGCAGCAGGCGCAGGTCTTCCTCGTCGTAGGTGCGGTACCCGTTGCCGCTCCGCCGCGCGGACAGCAGCCCGCGGGACTCGTAGTAGCGCAGGGCCCGCGTGCTGGTCCCGGCCCGCTCCGCCAGTTCGCCGATTCGCATGCCCCGACGCTATTCCTTGACGCCGACGTCAAGGCAAGGAAGTGCCGCTGGGCCCTCGGGATTTCTGACTCACGCCGGAAGGCGTACCGGGCGCACCCGCCCTCCCCCGCCTCCGCCGATCCGTCGCCCCTTCAGGCCGTGCCCTGGTGGGAGCCCTCCTCGGCCCGGCAGCCGGGGGCAGCCTTGCTCCCTCGGCCCGGAGGACGACGCACTTCCGGATTCTTGGTGAAGCCGCTGTGAAGACCCTTGCGCGGACGGGCTCCACCTGGAACCGTATACGGAAGTGGATCTTCAAGTGCCCCGATTACCGGACAGTCGCCTCGTAGACCGGCAAAAGCCCTTAACTCCGTAGGACTTTCCTACGAGTTATGGGCTTGTTTGTTTGGTCTGTAGGCGCCGCGCCTTGGCCACTTCTACGGTGTGCCGTGTGCAATCCAGCCCACCTTTCAATGCCCCCGCCGCGCGCCGCCTGCGCGCGGCCCTGGGCATGGCACCCGGTCACGTCGCCTACGGCCTTCACGCCCAGTACGGACTCGTCGTCGCGCCCGAGACCGTGATGGCGTGGGAGCGTGGCGAGATATCACCCACGTCCGCCGAGCTCACCGCGCTGGCGGGCGTCCTGTGGTGTTCGCCCGGGGAGCTGCTCGCCGAGCCGGTCACCCTGCGGGAGCACCGCATCGCCCGCGGGCTGGCACCCGAGGAGCTGGCCCGGCGGATCGGTGTGGAACCGGGGGCCTACCAGAAGATGGAGGACTCCGGGCGCTGGAAGGGCAACGAGCGGCAGTCCGCCGCGCTGGCGACGGTGCTGGGGCTGAGTCTGGCCCAGTTCCTGACCGCCACCGGCAAGAACGACGAGCTCGCCGAGGCCCTGCGCAGTGCGGTGACCACCCGCTGGCAGGCGTACGTGAAGCCGCTGGGCAAGCTGCTGCCGATCCCCCGGGGCCACCTGGAGCAGGCGCTGGAGAAGCTGCACGCCGAGTACCAGTCGCGCATGGTGGCGACGCTCAGCTGGGGCGGCGGCGGGGGCGAGGCGGCGAGCGGGGACGCGGGGCGGGAGTTCCTCGCCGGCATCGTGGACCGGTTCTGGAGCCTCGCGGGCGGTGCGGGTTAGGACACGTCCGGGCCTGTGCGAACGGCCCCGGTCCGTCCTGGAGAGGGACGGAACCGGGGCCGTTCGGCTGCCGGAGTGGGGTCGAAGGTCCCGGTCCGGCGGCAAAGGACCCGAGGGGCCGCGAAGGCCCGAGGGGCCACAGGGGCCGCGGGACTCAGAAGACCGATTCGGCCTCGTACATGCGGTCCTCGGGGACCGTCTTGAGTTCGGTGACGGCGGAGGCCAGCGGGGTCATCACGATGTCGGTGCCGCGCAGGGCGGTCATGTTGCCGTACTCACCGCGGTGGACGGCCTCGACGGCGTGCCAGCCGAAGCGGGTCGCGAGGACGCGGTCGTAGGCGGTGGGGGTGCCGCCGCGCTGGACGTGGCCGAGGATGACCGGGCGGGCCTCCTTGCCCAGGCGGCGCTCCAGCTCGATCGCGAGGCGGTTGCCGATGCCGGCGAAGCGCTCGTGTCCGTACGCGTCGATCTCGCCCTTCTCGTACGGCATGCTGCCCTCGGCGGGGTGCGCGCCCTCGGCCACGCAGACGACGGCGAACTTCTTCCCGCGGGAGAACCGTTCCTCCACCATCTTCACCAGGGCGTCCACCTCGAAGGGGCGCTCCGGCAGGCAGATCCCGTGGGCGCCGCCGGCCATGCCGGACTCCAGGGCGATCCAGCCCGCGTGGCGGCCCATGACCTCGACGACCATCACGCGCTGGTGCGATTCGGCGGTGGTCTTCAGGCGGTCGATGGCCTCGGTGGCGACCATGACGGCGGTGTCGAAGCCGAAGGTGCGGTCGGTGGAGGAGATGTCGTTGTCGATCGTCTTCGGCACGCCGACCACCGGCATCCCGGCGTCCGCCAGCATCCGGGCGGCGGTCAGGGTGCCCTCGCCGCCGATCGGGATGAGTGCGTCGATGCCGTACCGCTTCGCCAGTTCCTGCGCGTTCTCGGCGGCTTCGTGCAGCCGGGCGCGCTCCATGCGGGCCGAGCCGAGGATGGTGCCGCCGCGGGCGAGGATGCCGCTGACGGCATTGATGTCGAGTGGGCGGTAGTGGCCGTCGAGGAGGCCCTTGAAACCGTCCTCGAAGCCGATGACCTCGTCCCCGTGGCCGACCAGGGCGCGGTGTACGACCGATCGGATGACAGCGTTGAGACCCGGGCAGTCGCCGCCTGCGGTGAGAACTCCGATACGCATCGTGCTGTGTCTCCTGCTCCTGATCGTCCGGCCTGCGCGTGCGGGCGACCGACCGGCCGTACATATGAAGGGCGTATTGGTGAAGCGTGTCCGATTGTTCCACGGGCACCGGGTGGGGCGCGCTTCGTGCCGCCCGGCTCCGAAGGCCTTTCGACCCCCCTGACAGGCCCATTTCCGGCGGGCGTGCTATCCGTCCGCGGCGGTATCGTCAAGAGGGCAAGCCCCTACCAATCGGGTCAATCGACTCCACCACGGGACGGAGATTCACGCGTGACGCGCAGCGTGTACGTGACCGGCATCGAGCGGGGCGACGGCCGTCAGGTCGTCGAGCTGGGGATCATGGAGATCCTGACCCGGCAGACGGGACGGGTGGGCGTCTACCGTCCCCTGCTCCACGACGGACCCGACCGGCTGTTCGAGCTCCTGAAGGCCCGGTACCGGATAGACCAGGACTCGGCGACGGCCTACGGCATGGAGTACCAGGAGGCCTCGGCGATCCTGGCGGAGAAGGGCACCGACGAGCTGGTGTCGCAGCTGGTCGACCGCTACAACCGGCTGGCCCGCGACTACGAGGTCATGCTCGTCCTCGGTACGGACTACGCGGAGACGAACCTCCCCGACGAACTCGCCCTCAACGCCCGCCTGGCCAACGAGCTCGGTGCGGTGGTCGTCCCCGTGGTGGGCGGCACCAAGCACCCCGCCGACGCCGTGCGCGCCGAGGCCCGCAACGCCTACCGGGCCTACGAGAGCCTGGGCTGCCACGTCGTCGCGATGGTGGTCAACCGGGTGGCCCCCGAGGACCGCGACGTCATAGCCGGGCGTCTTGCCGCCCGGCTCCCCGTGCCCTGCTACGTGCTGCCGGACGACAAGTCGCTGTCCGCCCCGACCGTCGCCCAGATCACCCGGGCGCTCGGCGGCGAGGTGCTGCTCGGCGACGAGGCCGGGCTGGCCCGCGACGCCCTGGACTTCGTCTTCGGCGGCGCCATGCTGCCGAACTTCCTGAACGCCCTGACGCCCGGCTGCCTGGTCGTCACCCCCGGGGACCGCTCCGACCTGGTCGTGGGCGCGCTGGCCGCGCACTCCTCGGGCACCCCGCCGATCGCCGGCGTGCTGCTGACGCTGAACGAGCGCCCGACGCAGGACATCCTGACCCTGGCCTCGAAGCTCGCGCCGGGCACCCCGGTCGTCTCGGTGGCCGGCAACAGCTTCCCGACCGCCGCCGAACTCTTCTCCCTGCAGAGCCGGTTGAACTCGGCGACCCCGCGCAAGCTGGAGACCGCGCTCGGCCTGTTCGAGCGTCACGTGGACATCCAGGAGCTGCGCGGCCTGCTGTCGGTGGCCCGTTCGGAGCGGATCACCCCGATGATGTTCGAGCACGGGCTGCTGGAGCGGGCCCGCTCCGAGCGGCGCCGGGTGGTGCTGCCGGAGGGCACCGAGGAGCGCGTGCTGCGCGCCGCGGACGTGGTGCTGCGCCGCGGGGTCTGCGACCTGACGCTGCTGGGCGAGGAGCGGGCGATCCTGAAGAAGGCCGCCGACCTCGGCGTCGACATCTCGGGCGCGGAGCTGATCGACCCCGAGACCTCCCCGCTGCGGGAACGGTTCTCCGAGTACTACGCCAGGGCCCGCGCCCACAAGGGCATGACCGTCGAGCTGGCCAACGACGTGGTCACCGACGTGAATTACTTCGGCACGCTGATGGTCCAGGAGGGCCTGGCCGACGGCATGGTCTCCGGCTCGGTGCACTCCACGGCCGCGACCATCCGCCCGGCCTTCGAGATCATCAAGACGAAGCCGGAGGCCTCGATCGTCTCGTCGGTCTTCTTCATGTGCCTGGCCGACAAGGTCCTCGTCTACGGGGACTGCGCGGTCAATCCCGACCCGAACGCGGAGCAGCTGGCGGACATCGCCGTCCAGTCGGCCGCCACCGCCGCCGCCTTCGGCGTCGAGCCCCGGATCGCGATGCTGTCGTACTCGACGGGCACCTCGGGTTCGGGCGCCGACGTGGACAAGGTCCGCAAGGCCACCGAGATCGTGCGCGAGCAGCGCCCCGACATGGCCGTCGAGGGGCCGATCCAGTACGACGCGGCCGTGGAGCCCTCGGTCGCGGCGACGAAGCTGCCCGACTCCGAGGTGGCCGGCCGTGCGACGGTGCTGATCTTCCCCGACCTCAACACGGGCAACAACACGTACAAGGCCGTGCAGCGTTCGGCGGGCGCCGTCGCGGTCGGACCGGTCCTCCAGGGCCTGCGCAAGCCGGTCAACGACCTCTCGCGCGGGGCGCTGGTCCAGGACATCGTCACCACCGTGGCGATCACCGCGATCCAGGCGCAGTCCCAGCCGCTGCCGCAGGCCCACTGATCCTCCACCGCACCCGAAGGAAAGACCCCTCATCGTGACCGCATCGCGCGTACTCGTCCTCAACTCCGGCTCCTCGTCGGTCAAGTACCAGCTCCTCGACATGGCGGACCGGTCCCGTCTCGCGGCAGGCCTGGTGGAGCGCATCGGCGAGGAGACCTCCAGGCTGGTCCACGAGCCGCTCACCGGAAGCGGCGCCGCAGGCGGGCGGCGGGAGCGGCTCGGCCCGATCGCCGACCACGGGGCCGCCCTGGAGGCGGTCGCGGCCGAGCTGGCCGCCGACGGGCTGGGCCTGGACTCCCCCGAACTGGCCGCGGTGGGGCACCGGGTGGTGCACGGCGGGACGCGGTTCACGCAGCCGACGGTGATCGACGACGAGGTGCTGGCGGAGATCCGGTCCCTGATCCCGCTCGCCCCGCTGCACAATCCGGCGAACGTGACGGGCATCGAGGTGGCGCGCTCGCTGCGCGCGGACATCCCGCAGGTGGCGGTCTTCGACACGGCCTTCCACTCGACGATGCCGGAGTACGCGGCCCGGTACGCGATCGATGCCGCGACGGCCGACAAGTACGCCATCCGGCGGTACGGGTTCCACGGAACCTCGCACGCCTACGTGTCGCGGGCGACGGCGGCGCTCCTCGGCAGGGCGCCCTCGGACGTGAACGTGATCGTGCTCCACCTGGGCAACGGCGCCTCCGCCTCGGCCGTGCGCGGAGGGGTCTGCGTGGAGACCTCCATGGGGATGACCCCGCTGGAGGGGCTGGTCATGGGGACCCGCTCGGGCGACCTCGACCCGGCGGTCGTCTTCCACCTGGCCCGGGCGGGGGGCCTCTCGGTGGATGAGATCGATTCGCTCCTGAACAAGAAGAGCGGTCTGCTGGGCCTGTGCGGCGACAACGACATGCGCGAGGTGCAGCGGCGGGCGGAGGAGGGCGACGCCTCGGCGCAGCTCGCGCTGGCCTCGTACGTGCACCGGCTGAAGAAGTACATCGGCGCCTATTCGGCGGTGCTGGGCCGGGTGGACGCGGTCGCCTTCACCGCCGGGGTCGGGGAGAACTCCTCCTGGATCCGGAAGGCTGCCGTGGAGGGTCTTGCCGAGCTGGGCCTGGCGCTGGACCTGGAGGCCAATGCGGCGCGCTCCCCCGAGCCGCGGCTGGTCTCGGCGGAGTGCGCCCGGGTGGCCGTGGCCGTGGTCCCGACCGATGAGGAACTGGAGATCGCCTCCCAGGCCTACGCGCTGGTTACCCGGTAGTCACTTTGGACTTTCCGCCAGACGGAATATTCCGCTACGAAACAAACGGATAGGATCCGCTTCATGCGCCGTTCCAAAATCGTCTGCACGCTGGGCCCCGCCGTCGACTCGTATGAGCAGCTGAAAGCGCTCATCGAGGCAGGTATGAACGTGGCCCGATTCAACTTCAGCCACGGATCCCAGGCAGAACACCAGGAGCGGTACGACCGCGTCCGGAAGGTCTCCGAGGACACCGGGCGCGCCGTCGGCGTCCTCGCCGACCTCCAGGGCCCGAAGATCCGTCTGGAGACCTTCGCCGAGGGTCCCGTCGAGCTGGTGCGCGGTGACGAGTTCACCATCACCACCGAGGACGTCCCGGGTGACAAGTCCATCTGCGGCACCACCTACAAGGGCCTCCCGGGCGACGTCGCCAAGGGTGACCAGGTCCTGATCAACGACGGCAACGTCGAGCTCCGGGTGACCGAGGTCGACGGCCCCCGGGTCAAGACCATCGTCATCGAGGGCGGTGTCATCTCGGACCACAAGGGCATCAACCTGCCGGGTGCCGCCGTCAACGTCCCCGCCCTGTCGGAGAAGGACGTCGACGACCTCCGCTTCGCCCTGCGGATGGGCTGCGACATGGTCGCCCTGTCCTTCGTCCGCGACGCCAACGACGTCAAGGACGTCCACAAGGTCATGGACGAGGAGGGTCGCCGGGTCCCCGTCATCGCCAAGGTGGAGAAGCCCCAGGCCGTCGAGAACATGGAGGCCGTGGTCGCGGCCTTCGACGCGGTCATGGTGGCCCGTGGCGACCTGGCCGTCGAGTACCCGCTCGAGAAGGTCCCGATGGTCCAGAAGCGGCTCATCGAGATGTGCCGCCGCAACGCCAAGCCGGTGATCGTCGCGACCCAGATGATGGAGTCGATGATCACCAACTCCCGGCCGACCCGCGCCGAGGCCTCCGACGTCGCCAACGCGATCCTCGACGGTGCCGACGCGGTCATGCTGTCCGCCGAGTCCTCGGTCGGCGCCTACCCGATCGAGACCGTCAAGACGATGTCGAAGATCGTCGCGGCGGCCGAGGAGGAGCTCCTCTCCAAGGGCCTGCAGCCGCTGGTGCCGGGCAAGAAGCCCCGTACCCAGGGCGGATCCGTCGCCCGCGCGGCCTGCGAGATCGCGGAGTTCCTCGACGGCAAGGCGCTCATCGCCTTCACGCAGTCCGGTGACACGGCCCGCCGCCTGTCGCGCTACCGCGCCACGCAGCCGATCCTGGCCTTCACCACCGACCCGCACACCCGCAACCAGCTCACGCTGAGCTGGGGCGTCGAGTCGTACATCGTCCCGCACGTGGACACCACCGACGCGATGGTCGACCTGGTGGACGGCGAGCTTCTGAAGCTCGGCCGCAACAACGAGGGCGACACCGTGGTCATCACCGCCGGCTCGCCCCCCGGCGTCCCGGGCACGACCAACATGGTCCGGGTCCACCACCTGGGCGGCGGCGAGCGCGACTGACGTCGCGGGCTCTGCGCCACACCGCTGCAACTCTGCCGCACAGAGGCCGAGGGCCGGCACCCCGATCGATCGGGGTGCCGGCCCTCGGCATGTGTTCCTGTGCGCTGCGGGACCGCCCGTGACTACTCCGGCGGGCCGATGTAGTTCTTCAGACCGGGCACCGTCAGGGTGCCGCCGAACTGTCCGGCCTGGACGACCTTGACGTTCGTGAAGAACGCGAAGGGGACGTTCAGCGGCGGAGGGCTGTTCGGGGTGAACTCGATCGGGATCAGGCCGAAGAGGTTGCCCTTGAGGCTCTCCGTGTACATCGTCACCGTGCCGCCGCGGATCCTGGACGTGGAGCCCGGGCGCGACTTCAGGTGGGCGACGTTCCCGTCCTTGCCGACCGTCTGGTACAGGTCCTTGATGTCCAGCGAGTCCGCGGTGAACTTCAGGACCTTCTTGGTCTTGCCGCCGGCCGTCTTCACCTCGACGATGCCGTGGTAGTCCAGGCCGTAGAGGGTCAGCAGCGAGCTGTCGAGGTACCAGGGCTCGTCCGGCAGGAGCGGGATGCCCTGCTCCAGCTCGGCGTCGGCCAGGGCCTTGGCGTCGTAGGTCGGACAGGGGAAGGGTTCCTTCCCGTCCGGGTCCTTCGCCGCCTCTTCCTTGGCCTTTTCCTCGTCGGCCTTCTTGCCCGTCTCGTCCTTGGGGGTGTTGACGGTGTCCTTGACCTCGTCGGACAGCTCCGTGACGTCGACGCCCGCCGTCTTCGCGGCGTCGCGGATCGCGTCCGCGGCCGGGTCCGGGGCGGGGGCCTTCGGCGGGGTCTTGGCCGGGGGCGTGGACGCGGTCGCGGACGGCGTGGGCGCGGGGGTGGCCGTCGGGTCCGTCAGGGGCTTGGTGAGCCCGTCGACGAGGCCCTTGAGCGCGTCTCCGACGCCCAGCGGGTCCAGCGGGTTGGTGGTCTTGGCCGGAGCGGGCGCCGCCGCCACGGGAGCCGCCTTCTTGTCCGCCGTGGACGTGCCGGCCGCGGGCTTGGTGGCCGTCGGGCTCGGGGACGTCGTACCGCTCGGCTTCGGGTTCGCCGACGCGGACGGCTTGGGGGTCTCCTTCGCCGATGCGCTCGGGGACGGCGACTGCGAAGGCGACGGCGACTTCGACTCGGTCTCCGCGGGTTCGTCGGACCGCGTCACGCACGGCCCGGGCGCGAAGGGGATGTCCTTGTCGTCGGCCACGGCCAGCTTCGGCGCCATGCCCATCCCGACGAACACGGCCGTCGGCATCGCCGCCAGCGCCATCGTCTTGCCGACGGGTATCTGGAGCTTGTTCAGCAGCGACTTCCTGGGGGCCGCGTGCCGCGGACCCTTGATCTCACGGGACTCTGCGCCTGGGGCCACACCCCGCTGCGTCTCGTCACCCCGCACTGTTCCTCCCGCCATCGGCGTGGGCAGTCATCTCGCTCGGGTGTGCCGTTTCCGCCCCGCGCGGCGCGGGTACGCCCTGGGGGCCCGCCATCGGCTCCGCCTTGGCCATGTCGACTCCGGCGGCCGGCGGCTGGTCCGCGGGCTCTTCCTCCGCGGGCTGCCCGGGGGCCCACGACAGCGCGAGGGCGCCGCCGATCATCGCGGGGATGAAGCCGAGGCCGAATCCGCCGAGGTTGGACACCGGGATCGAGACCAGGGCCAGCAGGATCGCGGCGACACCGGCGAAGACGCGGATGGCCTGCTGGAACCACAGGGCCAGGCCCAGCGTGATCAGCAGGACGCCGATGATCAGCGCACCGGCGCCACCCGTGGTGGCCATGGCGAGGGTGATGTTGCCCAGGCGGAGGTCGGCGTACGGGAAGTACGCGATCGGGAAGCCGCTGACGAGCGTGAACAGCCCGGCCCAGAACGGACGCCTACCGGTCCAGGCGTGGACGTAGTAGTACACCACGGTGAGCCAGGCGTCGTCTTCGGCGCGAACGTAAACCGGGGCCTGGGGGTTCATGGACAACAGCTCCCTGGAAACGGTGGTACGGAGAACTCTGTGGAGCCCGGACGGGGCGGACGGCGGCGAAATCACGCCGCCGGCCGCCCCTCCGGTCGCTCAACCGGGACGGACTACTTCTCGTCCTGGTAGCACGGCTGGTCGCCGCCGAGCAGACGCAGCTTCAGGTCGGGAAGCTTGAACGTGCCCGCCGTGGTCGCCCACGCCTTCTGGCGCACGTTCGTCAGGATCGCCTTGTCCGCGCGCTGCGAGAACGCGTACGGGCTGGCGACCGTGCCGGCCTGCGGCTTCGTCTTGTGGCTCGGGTCGCCGACCGCGACACCGATGTCCAGGTTCTTGAACTCGGCGTCGGTGTCGAGCTCCGCAACATCCAGGTAGATGTTGTCGGCGACGGCCGGCTTGCCCTTGTGGCCGGTGCGCAGCTGCAGCGTGATGTTGCCCAGCGGAGTCGGGGTCACCAGCGACTGGCACATGTTGGTGATCTCGGCGTGGCTGAACCCGGAGATGGTGACCGGGTGGTGCTGCGCGTTGCCCTTGAGGTCGTGGCCCTCGGCAATGCCGCCGTACTGGATGAGGTTGTCACCGTCGAGCTTGTCGGCCGAGACCTTGAAGTCCTGGCCGGAGACGCTGAAGGACGCCGCGAGGGCACCCTGCGCCAGACCCACACCGACCGCGGCGGTGGCCGCGATGCTCGGCACCATGACGAGCGCGAAGCGCTTCCATCTGGTCCCGCCACGAACCTGAGAACTCATTTCGTTCCTCCTTCTCGGACGTACATCTCCGGTCCGGGCCCTGCCCGTCCTGGGATGGGAGAAGTGCTACGTCCTCGGGAAGGAGCGCAGGCGGCCGGGCCGCGGCAATGCCACGTCCGAAACACCGGCGATCACCCCCGAGCGACAACCACTGGGCCACGCGTTCGCGCAACCTGGAGGACAGGCCCCACCGTGTGGCAGGAACCCCCCTGTCCCACGGCCGGTGCCACTGCCACCGGCCGGCTCGGTGGGGACCCTCCACCGCGGTTCCGAGTGAGCGGCTCTGCGGGAAGGACCGAGCGTCGCCGATCGTGGTCCATTCCAGGCCGGGGCACAAGGGGGTTCGTTACTGGCGGGTAACGGCAAGATAACCGGGACGCGACCCGCTGCCGCCGGGTGACGACACAGGGTGTCACCGAAGGCCACGACAGAACGGCGGAAGAGTGAACACTCCGGACAGTTCACGGGGTTCGACTTACTACGAGTAACAGCGGCCGCGATTACCAAGTTTTGGCAAAGTGCGGCCGCTGTTTATCTCCGTGTCAACAAATCGTCGGCTTCTCGAGCCTCCGCCGACCGGGCATCGGGCCCGATCCGGGCCCGATGCGGAGCCCGTTCTAGAACAGCACCCGCGCCAGCGCCGTACGCGCCGCCGTGACCCGCGGGTCGTCCGCGCCGATGACCTCGAACAGCTCCAGGAGCCGCAGCCGCACCGCGTCCCGCTCCTCACCGAACGTCACGCGCACGGTGTCCACGAGCCGCCCGAAGGCGTCCTCCACGTGACCGCCGACGAGGTCGAGGTCGGCCGCGGCGATCTGCGCCGCCGGGTCGCGCGGGTTCTCGGCGGCCGCGGCGCGCACCGCCTGCGGGTTCATGTGCTGGACCCGGGCGAGGAGCTCGGCCTGCGCCAGGCCCAGCTTGGCCTCGCTGTTGGCCGGGTCGTCCGCGAGTACGTTCTTGTACGCCTGCACGGCTCCGCCCAGGTCGCCCGCGTCCAGTGCGAGGACGGCCGCCTCCAGCAGCGCGTCGTGCGGACCGGCCGGGACCTCGGTCGCCGCCTCGGCCGGAGCGGCCGCCTCCGCGTTCGGGTCCACCTCGATGCCGATGATCCCGAAGCGCTCCTCGGCGACCTGGACCAGCTGGGCGAGGGTCTCGCGGATCTGCTGCTCGGGCGCGACGCCCTGGAACAGCGGCAGGACCTGGCCCGCGACCACGGCGAAGACGGCCGGGATGCCCTGGATGCCGAACTGCTGCATCAGCATCTGGTTGGCGTCGACGTCGACCTTGGCCAGCACGAGGCGGCCGTTCGCCTGGACGGTCAGCCGCTCGAGGAGGGGGCTGAGCTGCTTGCACGGCTCGCACCACTCGGCCCAGAAGTCCAGGACGACCGGAACCTCTGCGGAAAGCTGGATCACATCGCGTTCGAAGCCGGCTTCGTCTACGTCGATGACGAGCGCGGACGGCGGCACGGCTCCGGCGGCCGGGCCGCTCCCGCCGCCCTGGCCGGCCTGGCGCGCCGCTTCGGCGCGGGCCCGCTCGGCCTTGGCCTTGGCCTCGCCGGCCGCCTTCACCGCGGCGAGGTCGACGACGCCGCTCATGGACATGTTTCTGGGCTGCATGCGTACATCCTCCCCCGTGTGCGCGCGCCGACGAAAAAGATCGCGTGATTTGGCCGTAGTGCCGCCGTGGCGCGATCGTGATGCCGTGTCCTGCGGTCGGCGCCGGGTCCCCACCTGGCGCCTGTAGCTCTTCGCGTGGTTGTCGCTCTTACGCTACGAGCCGTAGCGTAACTCCTCCGGAGTCCTCGGCGCCCCGTGATTTGAAGCACACCGATTCGGGACCCGACGGTTCCGCTACTGACGGGTATGGTCTCGGCCATGCGCAACCCCAGCCCCGGCCGGACCGGCCGTCCTCGCAGCGCCGCAGCGGACGCGGCCATCCTGGCCGCGACGCGGGACGCGCTGGTCGAGCTGGGCTGGTCGAAGCTGACGATGGGAGACGTCTCGGCCCGGGCCGGCGTCGCCAAGACCACCCTCTACCGCCGCTGGGCGGGCAAGAACGAGCTGGTCGTGGACGCGGTGGCGGAACTCTTCGACGCCCTCGAACTCCCGGACCGGGGCTCGCTCGAAGCCGACATCGAGGACGTGGTGCTGCAGTTCGCCGGGCTGCTCCGGCGCCCGGAGGCCCGTACGGCCCTGATGGCGGTCGTCGCCGAGTCCACCCGGGACGAGGCCCTGCGTGACCGGATCCGGTCGGCGATCGTGGACCGGCAGAAACGTCTCGTCGTACTGGGCCGCGAGCGGGCGCAGGCCCGCGGCGAGCTCGCGTACGAGGAGGACGCGGCCGTCGCCGGCCACACCACGGACCTGATCTTCGACGTGATCGCGGGGACGGTGGTCCACCGCGCGCTGGTCAGCTCGGAACCGGTGGACGAACTGTGGGTCGGCATGTTCACGACCCTCCTGATGCACGGCCTCCGCGGGCCGGCCCCGGCCTGACCCGGCACTGCGGGTCGGGCAACCCTGCGGGGCCCGTCCCCTACCCGCCCTTCCACCGTTCCCCGGGGCTCCGCCCCAGACCCCGCGCCTCACACGCCGGCGGGGCTGGAACTCCAGCCCCGCCGGCGTGTGAGGCGCAGCCGGAGGCACATCCAGCCCGTCCGGCGTTTGAGGCCCGGGGGACCGGGGGCCGGCCCCCGGCAACGGCGCCGCACCCGCCCCCGAACCCCGGCGGAGCCGGACCGGCTAGAAGCCCGGAGGCTCCGTGTACGTGCCCCACTCCTCGCGGAGCACGTTGCAGATCTCGCCCATCGTCGCCTCGGCACGCACCGCGTCCAGCATGGACGGGATCATGTTCGACCCGTCACGGGCAGCAGCCAGCATGGCCTCCAGGGCGGCCGTCACCTTCGCGTCGTCGCGGCGCTCCTTGCGCGCACCGAGCGCACGGACCTGCTCCCACTCCACCTCGTGGCTGACCCGCAGGATCTCCAGATCGCCGGTGACCGAGCCGTGGTGGACGTTGACGCCGACGACCCGCTTGTCGCCCTTCTCCAGCGAACGCTGGTACTGGAAGGCCGATTCGGCGATCTCGCCGGTGAACCAGCCGTCCTCGATGCCGCGCAGGATGCCCGAGGTGATCGGGCCGATGGGGTGCTGCCCGTCCGGGTGGGCGCGCAGGCCGCGCTCCTTGATCTGGTCGAAGATCTTCTCGGCGTCGGCCTCGATGCGGTCGGTGAGCTGCTCGACGAACCACGAACCGCCCAGCGGGTCGGCCACGTTGGCGACGCCGGTCTCCTCCATCAGCACCTGCTGGGTGCGCAGGGCGATCTCGGCCGCCTGCTCGCTCGGCAGCGCGAGGGTCTCGTCGAGGGCGTTGGTGTGCAGGGAGTTCGTGCCGCCGAGCACGGCCGCGAGGGCTTCCACGGCGGTGCGCACGACGTTGTTGTACGGCTGCTGCGCGGTCAGCGAGACACCGGCGGTCTGGGTGTGGAAGCGCAGCCACATGGACTTGTCGCTCTTGGCGCCGTAGACCTCCTTCATCCAGCGCGCCCAGATCCGGCGGGCCGCGCGGAACTTGGCGATCTCCTCGAAGAAGTCGAGGTGGGCGTCGAAGAAGAACGAGAGGCCGGGCGCGAAGTCGTCCACGTCCATGCCGCGCGAGAGCCCGAGCTCCACGTAGCCGAAGCCGTCCGCCAGGGTGTACGCGAGCTCCTGCGCGGCCGTGGCCCCGGCCTCGCGGATGTGGTAGCCGGAGACGGACAGCGGCTTGTAGGCGGGGATGCCCTTGGTGCAGTACTCCATCAGGTCGCCGATGAGGCGCAGGTGCGGCTCCGGTTCGAAGAGCCACTCCTTCTGGGCGATGTACTCCTTGAAGATGTCGGTCTGGAGCGTGCCGTTGAGCACGGCCGGGTCGACGCCCTGCCGCTCGGCGGCGACCAGGTACATGCAGAAGGCGGGCACGGCGGGGCCGGAGATCGTCATGGAGGTCGTGACGTCGCCGAGCGGGATGTCCTTGAACAGGACCTCCATGTCGGCGGCGGAGTCGATGGCGACCCCGCAGTGCCCGACCTCGCCCAGCGAGCGCGGGTCGTCGGAGTCGCGGCCCATGAGGGTCGGCATGTCGAAGGCCACGGAGAGCCCGCCGCCGCCGGCGGCCAGGATCATCTTGTAGCGCTCGTTGGTCTGCTCCGCGTTGCCGAAGCCGGCGAACTGCCGGATCGTCCACGTCCGCCCCCGGTAGCCGGTGGCGTGCAGGCCGCGGGTGTACGGGTACTCCCCCGGCCACCCGATGCGCTCGAACCCCTCGTACGAGTCCCCGGGCCGGGGCCCGTAGACGGGATCGACGTCATCCCCGGAGAGCGTGGTGAAGTCTGCCTCGCGCTTGCGGGCCTTGTCGTAACGGGCCTGCCAGCGGCGGCGGCCCTCCTCGATGGCGTCTGCGTCCATACCCATGAATTTACTAGGACGTCCTAGTAAATGTCGATGGGCAACCCCGGGGAGTGTCTCCCCGGGGTCGGATGTCGCGGTGCGGCTCTAGCCGGTCACTAGGCGTTCGCGGCGGCCGGAACGCCGAGCACGAGCGGCTCGACCTCGGCGCGGACCTTGCGCTCGACGAAGAACGCGGCCAGCGGGATGGTGCCGGAGGCCAGCACCCACAGCAGCTTGCCGAAGGGCCACTTGGCCTTGGAGCCCAGGTCGAAGGCGAAGACCAGGTAGATCATGAAGAGGACACCGTGGGCCTGCGAGACCGCGAAGGTCAGGTCGGCGCCGGTGTCGAAGCCGTACTTCGCCACCATGCAGGCACAGAGGATCAGGAGCATGACCGCGGTCACGTAGGCCATGACGCGGTAGCGGGTCAGCACGCTTCGTTTCATGCCGTCGAGCGTAGCCGTCCGTTTTGAGCGATCTTGACGCGGGCCGGTTCCCGCCCTACTTCTCGTCGAAGTCGGCGGCCGCCACGCGCAGCGGGCGCAGCAGCGCGAAGATCTCCCCGCACTCCTCCGCGTCGTAGACGCCCAGACCGAAGTCGATCTCCATCAGGTCCCGGGTGGCGGCCTCGACGACCTCGCGGCCCTTGTCGGTGATGGAGGCGAGCGTGCCGCGCCCGTCGTTGGGGTTGGGCCGCTTGTCGACCAGCCCGGAGCGCACCAGCCGGTCCACCGTGTTCGTCACCGACGTCGGGTGGACCATGAGCCGCTCGCCGATCTTCGACATCGGCAGCTCGCCCGCCTTGGAGAAGGTGAGGAGCACCAGCGCCTCGTAGCGCGCGAACGTCAGTCCGTACGGCTTGACCACCGCGTCGACCTCGCCGAGCAGGATCTGGTGCGCCCGCATGATCGAGGTGATGGCGGCCATCGAGGGCACCGGCCCCCAGCGCTGCCGCCAGAGCTCGTCGGCGCGGGCGATGGGGTCGAAGGGAAGGCTGAGCGGCTTGGGCACGCACCCGACCCTACCGGGCGGTCATTTGGTGGCCACCCCCGTCTCATTCCTCGGCCCTCGCCGCGGCCGGGCGCAGCTACGGAGCTCGGCGAGGAGCAGCAGGACGGCCACCGTGCCGAGGGTCCCGGACGCGGCGACGACCGCGTGCACGGGCAGGAACTCGGCGGCGAGGCCGGCCAGGGCCATGCCGACGCCCTGGAGGGTCATCAGTCCGGTGCTGAGCAGGGTCATCGCACGGCCGCGCAGCTCTTCGGGGACGGCGTCGACGTACCACTGGTCGAGCCCGAGGGTGTGGGCGTGCGCGAGGCCTGCGAGCAGCAGGGCGAGGAGGACCAGGGGCACGCCCGGCCGGACCGCGAAGAGGAGCAGCGGGAGGAGCGCGGCGGCGGCGAGCGGGGCCGTGATCCGGGAACGCGTTCGGGCGGTGAGGGCGGAGCCGGCCCAGAGTTCGCCCGCGATGGTGCCGACGGGCATGGCGCACATCAGCAGGCCGAGCACGGCGGTGCCGGCCCCGATGCCGGAGGCGTACGGGGCGAGGAGCGCCTCGGGGACGACGGCGAAGAGCGGCGGCAGCCAGAAGAGCAGGGTGAGCGCCCTCAGCCGGCGGTCCCCGAGCACGGCCCGGGCTCCGGCGAGCGCAGACGTACGGGTGCCCGCGCCGCGGGCGGGCCGCAGCAGCGTGCCGAACCGCAGCAGCAGGGCGGAGGCGAGGAACCCGGCGGCGGTGAGTGCGATGGCGCCGCGCGGCGCGAGGACGGTGAGCAGGAGCCCGCCGAGGCCGAACCCGATGAGCAGGGCGCTCTGGGCGACCATGCGCAGCAGCGAGCGGCCCAGTACGAAGGCGTCGCCGGGGCCGAGGACGTCGGCGAGGGAGGCGTTGCGGGTGCCCTGGAACAGCGGTGCCACGAAGGCCATGGCGCAGCGCAGTACGAGGAGCAGCGCGACGGGCGTACCGGGCAGGGCCATGGCCGCCGCGCAGGCCGCACAGACCAGGTCGCACCCGACGAGCACCCGCCGGGCGGGGTACCGGTCGGCGGTCCCGGCGAGCAGGGTGCCGCCGAGGGCGTACGGGAGGAACCCGAGGGCGAAGGTGAGCGCGCTCATCAGGGGCGAGCCGGTGACCCGGTAGACGAGGACGGTGAGGGCGATCTCGGCGACGACGATGCCGAGTACGGACATCAGGTGCGCGGCGAAGACGGCCCGGAACTCCCGTATCCGGAACACGGAGCGGTAGCCGCCGGGGGCGGCGGGGGTGACGGTTGCCATGCCGGCAGCCTCGCGGCGGCTACCGTGACCGGGTAGACATTCGCCCAGCCCCGAATCTTCCCCGGCTCCGGCCCCGGCCCCACCGGGCTCCGCCCGGTCCCGCGCATCCCCGCTTTGCCGCACAGGTCCGGCTCCGCCGGGCAAACTCCAGCCCCTCCGGCGGGCTGGATTCGCCCCGGCGGAGCCGGAAAGGGGCGGGGGCGGAGCCCATGCGGGGACGGGGCGGAGCCCGGGGTGAAAACCGGGCGGGGACCGGGTGGGGGGAGGGGGAAGCGATGGGGTTTCACTATCGGTTCGGCCGCGGGGACCTGTTGCGGTGCCGCTTCGCGGTGTCGCCCCGCTGGGAGACGCAGGAGGCGGTCCGGACCCTGCTGCGCCCGCACCGGCAGGCGTACCACCTGCCCTGGCTGCGCCGGGTCCGCGCGGCGGCGGCAGCCGAAGGGCTGGACCTGCGGCCGCTCTGGCTGCTCATGCCGCGGACCGGGCACAACCCGGACTTCCTCAGCCCGCCCCCGCCGGGGCCCTCCGTCACGTTCGAGGAGGAGCTGGCCCGGGTGCGGGCCGCCGATCCGGGCCTGGTCCGGGAGGATCTGCGGCGCTCCCTCGCCTGCACCCCGGGCGCCCTGGAGAGCGACATCGGGCAGCACCTGCTCGCCGATCCCGCCCGCGCGGTGCGCGAGCTCGCCGACCTGATGGAGCGCGCCTGGCGGATGCTGGTCGCCCCGGACTGGCCGCGGCTGCGCGCCCTGCTGGAGGCCGACGTCCTGTTCCACTCCCGGCGGCTGGCGGCCGGCGGGCTCCAGGCGCTGTTCGACGGCCTGCATCCGGACCTGCGGTGGCACGGGGACACCGACACCCTCACCATCGACCGGCCCGGCCGCCACGACCGCGCGCTCGCCGGCCAGGGCCTGCTGCTGATGCCGAGCGCGTTCGGCTGGCCGGAGGTGGTCGGCGGCTACGACCCGCCCTGGCAGCCCACGCTCGTCTACCCCGCGCGGGGCATCGGCGCACTGTGGGCGGCCACGGCGGGCCCGGCTCCGGACGCGCTGGCCCGGCTGCTCGGCCGGGCGCGGGCCGAGGTGCTCTGCGCGCTCGACGAACCGGCCTCGACGACCGCGCTGGCCCGCCGGCTCGGCCTGGCCGCGTCCACCGTTTCGGCGCACCTCGGCGTCCTGCACGCGGCCGGCCTGCTCACCTCCGCCCGCCACGGCCACCAGGTCCTGTACGAGCGCACCCCGCTGGCCATCGCCCTGACCTCGGTGTCACAGACGGGTGATGACTGACCGCCGCGTAGCCAAGGCTCACGATTCATCCACCCCGGGCCGGGACGGCCTAGGTGCGGGTGCCGCGGCGCAGGCCGTGCCGTACCGCGCGCTGGCCGAGCGGCCCGAGCCCCTCCAGGACCTGGGCGAGTCCGGCGAGCTGTTCCAGGGCGTCGAGCGCACGGCCTGCGCCCTGCGGGTCGACCCCTTCGTAGAGCTCGATGCCGACGAAGGAGGCGGCGGTGGCCCGCGCGAGCCCCGCCGGGTCGGTGAACCCGGCCAGCGGAGTGGCGGCCAGCAGCCGGGTGAGCACCGTCTCCAGCTCCTCGATCCACAGTCCGAGCCCGGCTGCGGTGGCGGCCGCGAGGGCGGGCGAGCTCTGTCCGGCCGCCAGCAGCTGCCCGAGCACGGCGACGTGTCCGCCGGCCCGTTCCTCGGCGTGCATCTCCCGGGCGAACTCCAGCAGCCCGGCGAGGCTGTCCAGCTCCGCGAGCCGGTCGCGGTAGCGGGCCACCCGCTGCTCGGCCCCGAACCGGCATGCGGCCCCGAGCAGTTCGTCGACGGAGCCGAAGTGGTAGAAGATCAGGCCCTGCCCCACCCCGGCGGTGGCGGCGATGGTGCGGGCCGAGGTCTTGGCGATGCCCTGCTCGACCAGGGTGCGCAGGGCCCCTTCGAGGAGCTTCTCCTTGGTGGCGGCGCTCACGCGCGGACCTCCTCGCGCACGGGCCGCAGGTCGCGGCGGACGCCGTGCGCGGCGACGTCCACGTACTCGGCCGTGAAGGACCCCTCGTAGCCGAAGAGCGGGCCGAAGTGCCGGTTGACCACGCGCACCCGGATCCGGAACCGGCCGGTGGCCTCGTCGAAGGACTCGCGCACCTCGGCGTCGCCGCCGATGAGTCCGGGGACGCGGACGTCCACGGGACCCTCGCGGAAGCGGTGCTCGCCGGAGCGGATGAGCAGCGAGCCGTCGGGCTCCGCGCTCATGTGGAGGTCGCTGGCGAGGTGCTGGTGGGTGCCCAGGTAGTCGAGGATGCATTCCCGTTCGGGGCTGTGCACCATCGTGGCGTCGAAGCGGTGGGGTCCGCCGGGCAGCCGGAAGGTCCGTACGAAGGTGACGGTCTCGCGCCCGAAGGAGTCGAGGTACGGCATGTTCTCGATGACGAACGGGACGTCGCGCCCCTCCCGCGGAACCAGGATGTTGCGCGTCCCGCCGATCCGCAGGAACGGCTTCACGAAGCGGCGCCCGTGCCAGATCCGGTCCATCGTGCCGCGCCCTACGGACCCTTCGCCGCTCTCCAGCCCGACCGAGAAGCGGCGCTGGATCTGCGGGTGCAGGCGGTCGAAGTCGGCGCCCATGTGCGCACGGAAGATCGAGGTCATGACGGCTCCAGGGTGGTCAGCAGGCGGGGGGCGGGGGCGGCCGTGCGGCCCGGCGGCCTGCGCAGGCAGCGGCGGGCGGCCGGGGTACCGGGCAGCGGGGGCAGGAGCAGAGCGGCGGCGAGGACGAACAGGGCGGCGCCGAGCGGCGCGCAGGCCAGGGCGACCGCGCAGAGCAGCGCCCGCAGGGCGGTCTCCCCGAGGGCCCGGGCGAGGGCGAGGCCGGGCGGGGTCCCGCGTTCGCACCACAGCCGCAGCCGGTCGAAGGACCAGGCGGTGCCCCAGCCCATGAGCGGCCGGAACACCAGCCGGTCGGCGAGGGCGCCGAAGCGGCCCCAGCGCGGGCGGTAGTCGTATCCGGTCAGGAAGCGGATCCCGTCGGGGCCGGGCACGTAGCGCCAGTACCCGCTGCCCTCGGCGAGCAGCGAGAGCGGATGGGCCGAGGCGAAGCGCAGGGCCGACACCCGGCTCCCGTCGGGCCGGTGGCGTTCGCCGGCGGAGATCCCGGTGCCCGCGACGGAGAGGAAGGGCAGGACGCGGGTCGCGTACCGGAAGCGCTGCGGTTCGCCGTCGGCGCGCGGGAGGTGGTCGATGGTGGTGAAGCGCAGGTCCCATCGCTGGTGTTGGGCCGGCTCCTGAGTGCGCGCCCAGAGCTCGTCCATCTCCGTCCTGATGAAGGTCTCGACGTACAGGCTCACGCCCACCCCTCCCCCTGCCCCTGCCGTTTGAGCGGTCGCTCAAACGGGACCCTAGGCGAGTTTGAGCGATCGCTCAAGGTGACCCGGACCACAGGCCGGGCACACGAAAGCGCCCCGGGCCGCATGCGGCCGGGGGCGCTCGGGGACGGGCACGAACTCGCCGGGTTTCTCGCGTTCGCAGCCGCGCATGACGTGCCCGGTCGCGCGGTCGAGGTGGGCCGGGCGGGCCGGCCGGTAGCGGGTCAGGACGCGGTCGACCAGCGGATGGGCCGGTTCCCGGGGCCGGAGGAATCAGGAGGCGGTGGCCGATTTCGTGCGCCGCGTGCGGTGGAACTGCCGGAGGCTACGCCGTTTATGGTGGGTGGCCGTACGGCGGTGCGGAAGCGGCGGGTGGTGCGTTCGTCGGCCCTTGGCGGCCTCGGTCTCCCGTCCCGGACCCGGGTGCACAGCAGGCGTCTCAGCCCTCGGCAGGGGCGGCGGGCCGGTCTGCTTGCCGGGAATCGGATCGCCGTCAACGGGGTTGGTGGGGATGAGCCGTCATTGGAGGGGTCTTGCGAGCGATTCAGGTGTACGAAGTGGGCGGTCCCGAGGTGCTGCAGGAGGCCGAGGTGGACCAGCCGCGGCCGGGTCCGGGCGAGGCGGTCGTGGAGGTCGCCGCATCCGGGGTCAACTTCCTCGACGTCTACCACCGCGAGGGCCGCTACAGCCTCCCGCTGCCCTTCACCCCGGGCACTGAGGGCGCCGGCACGGTCGTCGAAGTCGGACCCGGCGTCACCGACGTCGCGGTCGGGGACCGGGTCGGTTGGGTGGAGATTCCCGGCACGTATGCCGAGCGGGCCGTCGTGGATTCCTCCCGGCTGGTGCCGCTGCCCGACGACATCGACTTCGAGACAGCCGCCGCCGTGCTCCTCCAGGGCATGACCGCGCACTATCTGGTCAAGGACGCCTACCCGGTCCAGGGGGGCGACACGGTGCTCGTGCATGCGGCTGCTGGTGGCATGGGGCTGCTTTTGACCCAGCTCATCACCCGTCTCGGCGGCAGGGTGATCGGCACGACGTCGACCACGGCGAAGGCCGAGCTGGCGAAGCGTGCCGGGGCCGCTGAGGTGATCCTCTCCTCCGCAGTCGACGATCTCGCAGCCGAGGTGAGGCGGCTCAACGGCGGTCAGGGACTGCCGGTTGTCTTCGACGGCGTCGGCGCTGACACCTTCGATGCGAGCCTCGCCAGCCTGCGAACCCGCGGCCATCTCGTGCTCTTCGGCGCGGCAAGTGGTGCCGTGCCTCCGTTCGATCCGATTCGGCTCGCCCACGGCGGTTCGCTGACCCTGATCCGGCCCAGCCTCGGCGACTTCATCGCCGATCGGTCCGAACTGCTCCGACGGGCCGCCGATGTGTTCGAGTGGGTGCGCTCCAAGGCGCTTGAGGTCACCGTAACGGGCCGCTACGCCTTGTCCGAGGCCGCCCAGGCCCACAGCGATCTGGAGGCTCGGCGCACCACCGGCAAGCTGCTCGTCGTACCCGATGCGGCCGCTGTCGGACGCCGCGAGGAGACGCCGAGCTGATCGCGGGTGACGAGGTCGGGGATCTTGGAGACCGAGATGCCGAGGGCATGGCCGACCGTCATCGCCAAGATCCCCGACAGCGCCAGGCACTCAGCAGGCCGAGATCAGGTTCCGGCGGGTTTCCGGCGCATCCGGGTCACGCCCCTTCAAGATCCCTCAGCCGAGACCTGGCGCACCCGTCCACAACCTCCCGGACACCCCCTAGCCCTCCGCGAGGTGGCGTTCCACCGTCTCCACCTTCGACGTGATCCCGTCCGAGACACCGGGACGGATGTCGGCCTTGAGGATGAACGAGACCCGCGGCGCCCGCTCCTCGACCGCCGCCACCGCGCGCCGGATCACGTCCATGACCTCGTCCCACTCGCCTTCGACGGTGGTGAACATGGCGTCGGTCCGGTTCGGCAGGCCCGACTCGCGGACGACGCGCACCGCGTCGGCCACGTACTCGCCGACCTCTTCGCCGACCCCCAGCGGGGTCACGGAGAACGCGACGATCATGCCTGGGCCGCCTCGCGCGCACGGGCCGCGACCACGCTGTCGGCCTCGTCCCGCTTGAGGAGCTTGTCGCCGTACAGGCCGCCGAAGGGCAGCAGTGCGAGACCGAAGAACAGGGCGACCTTCTTGAGGGGCCACTTCGCCTTGTTCCAGACGTCCAGCAGGAAGATCGCGTAGATCACGAACAGGATCCCGTGGAGGATGCCCAGAGGCATCATCAGGTAGTCGATGTCCGAGATCCGGCTCAGCAGCGAGCCGAAGATCAGCAGGGCCGGGAACGACAGCGCCTCCGGGACGGAGATGAGGCGCAGCCGGTGCAGGGCGGAGGCGGTCTTGATGTCCACGGGGAACCTTCGGGGTGTCTGGAGCCGGGCGTGCCCCCGGGCTCGGTCCGGAGGCGGTCCGTCCCAGTGTCTCAGCCGCTTTGTCGGATCTTGACCCGGCCCCCGCGCCGTCCTTCGTGCCCCGGTGTGGCGTATATCGGCCGCCGCGCCCTGTTCGGGTCCGCCCGCTGCCGATAACGTCTCCCCGTGGCTCAGTTCCGACTCCAAGGCAGCAAGGTGCTCGCCGTCGACCTGACCGGGGATGCCGTGAAAGCGAAGAACGGCTCCATGGTCGCGTACGACGGTCAGATGGCCTTCAAGAAGATGACCGGCGGCGGCGAAGGCCTGCGCGGCATGGTGACGCGCCGGCTGACCGGCGAACAGATGACCGTGATGGAGGTACAGGGGCACGGAACCTGCTTCTTCGCGGACCGCGCGAGTGAGATCAATCTCGTCAATCTGCGCGGCGAGAAGCTCTACGTCGAGTCCAGCAACCTGCTGTGCACCGACGCGGGGCTGCGCACCGGCACGACCTTCACCGGCCTGCGCGGCGCGACGACGGGCAACGGCCTGTTCACGACGACCGTCGAGGGTTCCGGGCAGGCGGCGATCATGTCCGACGGCCCGGCGGTCGTGCTCCGCGTGAGCTCCCAGTACCCGCTGTCCGTCGACCCGGGGGCGTACATCGCGCACACCGGCAACCTGTCGCAGTCGTTCCAGTCCGGCGTGAACTTCCGCACGCTGATCGGCGAGGGTTCCGGCGAGTCGTTCCAGATCCGCTTCGAGGGCGAGGGCCTGGTGTACGTGCAGCCCAGCGAGCGCAACACGATCGGCGGCGACCTCTGATGCCGTTCCGAGAGATCAACTCGAAGATGGTCGAGGCCCAGGTGATCCCGGGCCAGAAGATGTACAGCCAGCGCGGCGCGATGCTCGCGTACCGCGGAGAGGTCTCCTTCACCCCGAGCCTGACAGGTGGTCAGGGCGGGGTGATGGGCATGATCGGGCGCCGCGTGGCGAACGAGCAGACCCCGCTGATGGCGGTCGAGGGCAGCGGCACCGTGATGTTCGGCCACGGCGGCCACCACATCCAGGTGATCAACCTGACCGGCGAGACCCTCTACGTCGAGGCCGACCGGCTGCTCGCCTTCGACGGCACCCTCCAGCAGGGCACGATGTTCATGGGCTCCCAGGGCGGGGTCATGGGCATGGTCCGCGGCCAGGTGACGGGCCAGGGCCTGTTCACCACCACCCTCAAGGGACACGGCTCGGTGGCCGTGATGGCCCACGGCGGCGTCATCGAGCTCCCGATCCACCCGAACCGGCCGGTCCACGTGGACCCGCAGGCGTACGTCGCCCACCACGGGGACGTCCGCAACAAGCTCTCCACGGCGCTCGGCTGGCGGGACATGGTGGGACGCGGCTCGGGCGAGGCGTTCCAGCTGGAGCTGTCCGGTCAGGGCGCGGTGTACGTACAGGCCTCGGAGGAGAAGCTGTGAACTACGGACCCGCATCCGGATACGGTTCGGCCCCGGTCCCCGGCCAGGGTGGTTTCGGGCCCCCGCCCACGAGCCTCGGCGGCCCCGGCGGCCCGACGGTCTTCGACCCGTACACGCTGCCTTCCGACGACAACGTGAACGCCTACACCTTCTGCGTGGAGCTCAAGGGGAGCCAGTGGTTCCTGCAGAAGGGCAAGATGATCTCGTACTACGGGAGCATCGAGTTCAACGGCATCGGCAACGGCCGCTTCGACCGGCTGCTGCGCACCAGCTTCCACTCGCCGCTGCACGCCAGCGACTGGGTGGTGGCCGAGGGGCAGGGCAAGATGCTGCTGGCCGACCGCGCCTTCGACGTGAACTCGTACGACCTGGACAACGGCAACCTGACGATCCGGTCGGGCAACCTGCTCGCCTACCAGCCGTCGCTCGCCCTCAAGCAGTCGATCGTCCCGGGCTTCCTGACGCTGATCGGAACCGGCAAGTTCGTGGCTGCGTCCAACGGACCGGTGGTGTTCATGGAGCCGCCGCTGCGCGTGGACCCGCAGGCGCTGGTGGGCTGGGCGGACTGCCCGTCGCCCTGCCACCACTACGACCACGGCTACATGTCGGGGGTCATGGGCGGGCTGCGGTCGCTCACCGGCATCGGGGGAACTTCGGGTGAGGAGCACCAGTTCGAGTTCGTGGGGGCGGGCACGGTGCTGCTGCAGTCATCGGAGATGCTGATGGCCGAGCAGAACGTGGGGGCGGTCGGCACCGGCGCCGCCACGGGCAACGCGCAGGGCGTTCCGGGGGCCGGCCAGGGACCGCTGGGGCAGCTGGGCGTGCCGCGGATGCCGGGGCAGCTCGGTGACCTGCAGCGGCGCTTCGGACTGTGATCCGCGCGGCCGCCCCGACCGATTTTTGTACGTAATTCAACTTCTTAGGTAGAATTCACTCATGGAGACCATGGAGACCGACACCGAGACCGCCACACGCTGGCTGACGGACGCCGAGCAGTGCCTCTGGCGCACCCACCTGGACGTCAGCAGGCTGCTGATGCACCAGCTGGAGAAGGATCTCCAGCCCTTCGGGCTCACCAACAACGACTACGAGATCCTCGTGAACCTCTCGGAGTCGGCCGACCACCGCATGCGGATGAGCGATCTCGCGACCGCCACCCTGCAGTCCAAGAGCCGGCTGTCCCACCAGATCACGCGCATGGAGGCGGCCGGCCTGGTCGTCCGCGTGAACTGCGAGTCCGACCGCCGCGGCCTGTACGCGGTGCTCACGGACCAGGGCATGGAGACCATGCGCAAGGTCGCCCCGCACCACGTGGCATCGGTCCGCCGGCACTTCATCGACCTGCTGGCCCCGGAGGACCTGGCGGCCATCCGCGCCTCCCTGACCCCGGTGGCCGAGCACCTGCGCGCCAACCGCGGCAAGGCCTGAGGCCCGCCGGGCGCCACCGCGCGGTCGGCCGGACAATGGGCACTATCCGCCCGCTGCCGGCCGACCGCCGAGCAACCGTGAGCGCCATGGCCGGCCTGAGGAGGTCCAAGCCATGAAGCGCAACGCGTACATCGCTGCGGCCGCGTCCGTGGTCCTGATCGCAGGAGGCCCGGCGGCGGCCGCGGCAGCGGCATCCGCCGACACGGCGAGAACCGCCCCCGCCGCAGTGGCCCCGGCCGACGTGGACGCCCAGGCGGCCGCGGCGGCGGCCCTGAAGACGTACCCCGGCGTCGTGGAGTCCCTCGACAAGGACGACGCCGTCTGGCACGTCGACGTCATCGGCAAGAACGGCAAGCACGCGGAACTGACGGTCGACACCCGCAGCGGCAAGGTGTTCACCGAGAACGCGGACGACGACAGCGACGACAGCGGCGGGAACAAGGCGCTGCTCGCCGCGAAGGTCGACGCCCAGCAGGCGATGAAGGCAGCCCTCGCCGCGCACCCCGGGAAGGTCTGGTCGGTGGAGTGGGACGACGACGGCGGCGCCGCCTACTGGCACGTCGAGGTCAAGGAATCCGGCGGCAAGACCTGGAACGCCCACGTGGACCCCACGACGGGCAAGGTCACCGCAGCCTCCGACGACAACGACAACGACAACAACTGAACCGGACTCGCCGCGCAATCCGGCCCCGGGGCACATCCGGCCCCGCCGGCGTTTGAGGCGCGGGATCCGGGGCAGCGCCCCGGCAACGGCGCCGCACGGACACCCGCGCCCCGGCGGCCCGCGCCCGAGCGGCCCGCGCCTCAGCCCTCCGTCAGCGTCGCCAGCAGCGCATCCGCCGCCGCGTACGGGTCCAGCTCACCGGCGGCGACCCGCCCCGCCAGCGCGTCCAGGTGCGCATCGCCGTGCAGATCGGCCATCCGCGCCCGCAGCGTGGTGACGGCGATGGTCTCCACCTCCCGCGCGGCCCGAGCGGCCCGCCGCTCGGCCAGCACCCCGCGCTCGTCCATCCACGCCCGGTGCTTCTCCAGCGCCTCGACGAGCTCGTCGATGCCCTGGCCCCGGGCCGCGACCGTCTTCACGATCGGCGGCCGCCAGTCCTCCCGGCCGCGCGCCTCCCCCAGGCCCAGCATGTGGTTCAGCTCCCGGGCCGTGGCGTCCGCGCCGTCCCGGTCGGCCTTGTTCACCACGTACACGTCGCCGATCTCCAGGATGCCCGCCTTCGCGGCCTGGATCCCGTCGCCCATCCCGGGGGCCAGCAGCACCACCGAGGTGTCGGCCTGCGAGGCGATCTCCACCTCCGACTGCCCGACCCCGACCGTCTCGACCAGGATCACGTCGCAGCCGGCCGCGTCCAGCACCCGGATCGCCTGCGGCGCGGCCCATGCCAGACCGCCCAGGTGCCCCCGGGTGGCCATGGACCGGATGTACACGCCCGGGTCCGAGGCGTGGTCGGACATGCGCACCCGGTCGCCGAGCAGCGCACCGCCCGAGAAGGGCGAGGACGGGTCGACGGCGAGGACGCCGACCCGCTTCCCGGCCTTGCGGTACGCGGAGACCAGCGCCGAGGTCGAGGTCGACTTGCCGACGCCCGGCGACCCCGTCAGCCCCACCACGTACGCCCCGCCCGTGAGCGGGGCCAGGGCGGCCATCACCTCCCGCAGCTGCGGGGACGCCCCCTCGACCAGCGAGATCAGCCGGGCCACTGCTCTCGGCCTGCCTTCACGGGCCTGGGCCACCAGCTGGGGGACGTCCACCGCCGTCATACGTGCTGCGCTCCTCGAGGACTACGGGACTTCGGGACTACGGGTACGGGCCGGTGCCGGCCGTCAGGCCTGCGGCACGCGCACGATCAGCGCGTCGCCCTGCCCGCCGCCGCCGCACAGCGCGGCCGCGCCGACGCCGCCGCCGCGGCGCTTGAGCTCGAGCGCCAGGTGCAGCACCACGCGGGCGCCGGACATGCCGATCGGGTGGCCCAGGGCGATGGCGCCGCCGTTGACGTTCACCGTTTCCGGGTCCACGCCGAGGTCCTTCATCGACTGCACGGCGACGGCCGCGAAGGCCTCGTTGATCTCGATGAGGTCCAGGTCGCCGACCTCCAGGCCCTCCTTCTTCAGGGCGTGCAGGATCGCGTTGGACGGCTGCGACTGCAGGGAGTTGTCGGGACCGGCCACGTTGCCGTGGGCGCCGATCTCGGCGAGCCACTCCAGGCCCAGCTCCTCCGCCTTGGCCTTGCTCATCACGACGACGGCGGCCGCGCCGTCGCTGATCTGCGAGGAGGTGCCGGCGGTGATGGTGCCGTCCTTGGCGAAGGCCGGGCGCAGCTTGCCGAGGGACTCGACGGTGGTCTCGGGGCGGATGCCCTCGTCGTGCGCGAAGACGACCGGGTCGCCCTTGCGCTGCGGAATGTGCACCGGGGTGATCTCGGCTTCGAAGACGCCGTTCTTCTGCGCGGCGGCGGCCCGCTGGTGGGAGGCCGCGGCGAACTCGTCCTGCGGGGCGCGCTCGATGCCGAGGCGGGTGTTGTGCTTCTCGGTGGACTCGCCCATCGCGATGTTCTCGAAGGCGTCGGTGAGGCCGTCGTAGGCCATCGCGTCGAGCATCTCGATGGCGCCGTACTTGAAGCCCTCGCGGGACTTGGGCAGCAGGTGCGGGGCGTTCGTCATGGACTCCTGGCCGCCCGCGACCACGATGTCGAACTCGCCGGCGCGGATGAGCTGGTCCGCCAGCGCGATCGCGTCGAGGCCCGAGAGGCACACCTTGTTGATGGTGAGCGCCGGGACGTTCATCGGGATGCCGGCCTTGACGGCGGCCTGGCGGGCCGGGATCTGGCCCGCGCCGGCCTGGAGGACCTGGCCCATGATCACGTACTGGACCTGGTCGCCGGTGATTCCGGCCCGCTCCAGCGCGGACTTGATGGCGACGCCGCCGAGGTCGGCACCCGAGAAGGACTTCAGCGAGCCGAGCAGCCGCCCCATGGGGGTGCGGGCCCCGGCGACGATCACTGACGTGGTGTTGTTCGTTCCGGACATGAGGCACAGCCCCTTGAAGATGAGGAGTGAACGAGGGTTTACCCGAATGTACTGAGCGGTACCCGCGCCGTCACCGGCATGTCGGTGTGATCGCTGGCACGTTGCGTGACCACCCTCGCGGGCGGTGCACTGGTCCCATGCTGACAAGAATCGACCACATCGGGATCGCCTGCTTCGACCTGGACAAGACCGTCGAGTTCTACCGTGCCACGTACGGCTTCGAGGTGTTCCACTCCGAGGTCAACGAGGAGCAGGGCGTCCGCGAGGCCATGCTCAAGATCAACGAGACCTCCGACGGCGGCGCCTCCTACCTCCAGCTCCTGGAGCCCACCCGCGAGGACTCCGCGGTGGGCAAGTGGCTGGCGAAGAACGGCGAGGGCGTCCACCACATCGCCTTCGGCACCGAGGACGTCCTCGGCGACTCGGAGGCCATCCGCGGCAAGGGCGTCCGCGTCCTCTACGACCAGCCCCGCACCGGCTCCATGGGCTCGTCGATCACCTTCCTGCACCCGAAGGACTGCCACGGCGTCCTGACCGAGCTCGTCACCTCCAACCCCGAGCAGTCGGCCGACCACCACTGACGGCCCGCGTCGCGGCACACCACCGGGCCGTGGTGTGCCGTCCGCCGTACGGACACCGTGCGTTTCCTTGATCACATGCCGGGCGGTCCGCCCTCCGGGCCCTCCCGCCCCCGCCCGGCCCCAAGTGCTCCGCGCCGGCGTCCGAACGCCGCAAATCGCCCCTCCGCGGACCCGGTGGGGGAATTGCCGCGTGCCCGGCTTCCGGAGTACCCGCAAGAGTGCACTGATGTCCCCTATCCCCGGCCGGTAGAGTGGCCATGGCTCGGCCGGGATTCGGTGCGGAGACGGTGTCGGGGCCTGTGAGGTCTGCCCCGGTATCTGACACCATGCCCCGGGGGCGTCGTTCAGCGGGCGAGCGATGCTCATTTGGGAGTGAGCTTGCGACCAGGGGACGGATGGGACCGCGCTGTGCGGGGCTACGAAAGCCAGGAGAGCCATCAGGCCGAGGCCGACCATCTCTCGCGCTTCGAGGCCGAGATGGAGCGGCTGAAGAAGGAGCGCGGGAAGGCCGTCCAGCACGCTGAGGACCTGGGGTACCAGGTCGAGGTGCTGCGCGCCAAGCTCCACGAGGTGCGACGGGCCCTGGCGTCCCGGCCCGCCTACGACGGCGCGGACATGGGCTACCAGGCGGAGCAGCTGCTCCGCAATGCCCAGATCCAGGCCGACCAGATGCGCTCCGACGCCGAGCGCGAGCTCCGCGATGCCCGGGCGCAGACCCAGCGCATCCTGCAGGAGCACGCCGAACACCAGTCCCGGCTCCAGGCGGAGCTGCACGCCGAGGCCGTCAACCGGCGCCAGCGGCTGGACCAGGAGCTCAACGAGCGCCGCCAGACCGTCGAGGCCCACGTCAACGAGAACGTGGCCTGGGCCGAGCAGCTCCGCGCCCGTACCGAGTCCCAGGCGCGCCGCCTCATGGAGGAGTCCCGCGCCGAGGCCGAGCAGTCCCTGAACGCCGCCCGCGCCGAGGCCGCCCGCGTCGCCGAGGAGACCCGGCGCCGGATCGCCGCCGACGCGGAGGCCACGCGCGCGGAGGCCGAAGCCACGCTGCTGCGCGCCCGCAAGGAGGCCGAGCGGCTGCTGACCGCCGCCTCCGCGCAGGCCCAGGAGGCCACCGAGCACGCGGAGCGGCTGCGCTCCACCACCTCCGCCGAGGCCGAGCAGACCCGGCAGCAGACCCTCGACCTCGGCCGGGTGGCCGAGGCGCGGGCGCAGGAGGCCGATGCCGCGCTGCGCACGGCCCGGGCCGAGGCCGAGAAGCTCCTCGCCGAGGCCAAGGAGAGCGCGGCCCGCCAGCTCTCGTCGGCGGAGTCCGTCAACGAGCAGCGCACCCGTACCGCCAAGGAGCAGGTCGCCCGGCTGGTCGGCGAGGCCACGAAGGAGGCCGAGACCCTCAAGGCGGAGGCCGAGCAGGCCCTGGCCGACGCCCGCGCGGAGGCGGAGCGGCTGCGCACCGAGGCCGGGGAGCAGGCCCGTACGGCCGCCGCCGAGGACATGGCGGCGCAGCTGGCGAAGGCGGCCCGCACCGCCGAGGACGTACTGAACAAGGCATCGGAGGACGCCCGGGCCACCACCCGCGCCGCGTCCGAGGAGGCCGAGCGGATCCGCCGCGAGGCCGAGGCGGAGGCCGACCGGCTGCGCCTCCAGGCGGCGGCGACGGCCGATGAGCTCAAGGGCGCCGCGAAGGACGACACCGAGGAGTACCGGGCCCGCACGGTCGAGCTCCAGGAGGAGGCCCGCAGGCTGCGCGGCGAGGCCGAGCAGCTGCGTGCGGAGGCCGTCGCCGAGGGCGAGCGGATCCGCGGCGAGGCGCGCCGCGAGGCCGTCCAGCAGATCGAGGAGGCGGCCCGGACCGCCGAGGAGCTGCTCGGCAAGGCCAAGGCGGACGCGGACGAGCTGCGCGGCGGGGCGACCGCCGAGAGCGAGCGGGTCCGCGCCGAGGCCGTCGAGCGGGCCGGCACGCTGCGCAAGCAGGCCGAGGAGACCCTGGAGCGGACCCGCGCCGAGGCGGAACGGCTGCGCGCCGAGGCCGAGGAGCAGGCGCAGGCCGCGGTGGCCGAGGCGGAGGCGGCTGCCCTCGCCCGGCGCGAGGAGACCGAGCAGGCGCTGGCCGCGAAGCGGGCGGAGGCCGACGAGGAGCTCGTACGGCTCCACACGGACGCCGAGGCCCGGCTGGCCACGGCCGAGCAGACGCTGCGCGACGCCCGCGCGGCGGCGGAGAACATCCGCCGGGAGACCGCCGAGGAGTCCGACCGGCTCCGCGCCGAGTCCGCGGAGCGGATCCGCACGCTCCAGACCCAGTCGGAGGCCGAGGCCGACCAGCTGCGCACCGACGCCGCGGACGACGCGGGCCGGGTGCGCGCCGAGGCCGAGCAGGTGGCCGTACGGCTGCGCAGCGAGGCCGAGACCGAGGCCGAGCGGGTGCGCACCGAGGCGCAGGAGACCGCGGACCGGCTGCGCGCCGAGGCGAAGGCGGCGGCCGAGCGGGTCGCCGAGGAGGCCGCGGAGGCGCTGGCCGCCGCGCAGGAGGAGGCCGCCCGGCGCCGCCGCGAGTCCGAGGAGACCCTGGCGGCGGCCCGGACCGACGCGGAGAGCGAGCGGGCCCAGGCCCGCGAGCAGAGCGAGGAACTGCTGGCGCAGGCGCGCAAGCGCTCCGAGGAGGCGCAGGCCGAGGCGGTCTGGCTGACCGAGGAGGCCGAGCGGCGCGCGTCGGAGGTCGTGTCGGCGGCGGAGGCCACCGCCCAGCAGGTGCGGGACGCCGTGGCGGGTCTGCACGAGCAGGCCGAGGAGGAGATCACCGGGCTGCGCAGCGCCGCCGAGCACGCGGCGGAGCGCGCGAAGACGGAGGCCGAGGAAGAGGCCGCCCGGGTGCGCGCCGACGCGTACGCGGAGCGGGAGCGGGCCACCGAGGACGCCAACCGGATCCGCAGCGAGGCCCGCACCGAGACGGACGCGGCGAAGGCGCTGGCCGAGCGCACGGTCGCCGACGCGATCGCCGAGGCGGAGCAGCTGCGCACCGACACGGCGGAGTACGCGCAGCGGGTGCGCACGGAGGCCACGGACGCGCTGGCCTCGTCCGAGCGCGACGCGGCCCGTACCCGGGCGGACGCCCGCGAGGACGCGAACCGGATCCGCGGCGAGGCGGCGGAGTCCCTGGAGTCGGCCCGCGCCGAGGGGGCCCGGATCACCGCCGAGGCCACTGCCGAGGCGGAGCGGCACACCGAGGAGACCCGCGCCGCGAACGCGGAGACCGTCGGCGAGGCCGCGGAGGAGGCCGAGCGGCTCACCCGCGAGGCCGCCGAGGCCGCCGAGGCGACCCGCATCGAGGCCGCGGGCATCCTGGACGAGGCCCGCGCCGAGGGCAACCGGCTGCGCACCGAGGCCGCGGAGCAGGCGGACCGGCTCATCACGGAGGCCACGGCCGAGGCCGAGCGCCTCACCGAGGAGACCCGCGCGGCCAACGAGGCCACCGTCGGCGAGGCCGAGGCCGCCGCGGACGCCCTGCGTACGAAGGCGGAGCGGCTCACGGCCCAGGCGGCCGAGACCCTGGTCGCGGCCGAGCGGGACGCGGCGCGCGTGCTGGTCGACGCCCGCAACGAAGGCGACCGGCTGGTCGACGAGACCCGCGCGGCCAACGAGGCCACGGTCGCCGAGGCCGCGAAGGTCCTGGAGGACGCGCGGGCGGAGGGCGGCCGGATCATCGGCGAGGCCACCGCGGAGGCGGAGCGCGTCACGGCCGCGGCGAACGAGACCCTGGCGAGCGCCGAGCGGGAGTCCGAGCGGATCCTCGACGAGGCCCGTGCCGAGGGCAACCGGCTGCGCAGCGAGGCCGCCGAGCAGGCGGACCGGCTCATCACCGAAGCCGCGTCGGAGGCCGACAAGCTCACCGCCGAGACGGCCGCGGAAGCGGACCGGCTCATGGCAGAGACCCGCAAGGCGAACGAGCGCACGGTCGGCGAGGCCGCGAACGAGGCCGAACGGCTGCGCGCGGAGGCGTCGGAGTCCCTGTCCTCGGCGCAGGAGCACGCCACCCGTACCCGGTCGGAGGCCGAGCGGGTCAAGGCGGAGGCGGCGGCCGAGGCGGAGCGCATCCGCAGCGAGGCCCGGAAGGACTCCGAGCGGCTGCTGGACGAGGCGCGCGAGGCGGCCAACAAGCGCCGCAGCGAGGCCGCGGAGCAGGTCGACCGGCTCATCACCGAGGCCGCGGCGGAGGCCGACAAGCTCACCGCCGAGGCGGCGAAGCAGGCCCTGGCCGCCACCACGGGGGCCGAGGAGCAGGCCGACGCGATGGTCGACGCAGCCCGCAAGGAGGCCGCGCGGATCACCTCGGAGGCGACCGTCGAGGGCAACTCCGTGGTGGAGAAGGCCCGTACGGACGCGGACGAGCTGCTGGTCGGTGCGCGCTCGGACGCCGCTGCCATAAGGGAGCGGGCGGAGGAGCTGCGCGGCCGCGTCGAGTCGGAGGTCGAGGAGCTGCACGAGCGGGCCCGCCGGGAGTCTGCCGAGCAGATGAAGTCGGCCGGCGAGCGCGTGGACAAGCTGGTGCGCGCGGCGACCGAGCAGAGCGTCGAGGCGGAGGCGAAGGCCAAGGCCCTGGTGTCGGACGCGAGCAGCGAGGCGAGCAAGGTGCGCATCGCCGCGGTGCGCAAGGCCGAGGCGCTGCTCAAGGAGGCCGAGCAGAAGAAGGCGGAGCTGGCCCGGGAGGCGGAGAACGCCCTGGCCGAGGCGAAGGCGGAGGCCGAGCGGCTCGTCGAGGAGGGCCGCCGTGAGCTGGAGGTCCTGGTGCGCAGGCGTCAGGACATTCAGGGCGAGATCTCCCGTGTCCAGGACGTTCTTGAGGCGTTGGAATCATTCGAGGCGCCTTCGGGCGGCGCGAAGCCGACGGTCGGAAGCCAGGGCTCGGGGGGTGCGAAGGCCGGCGCGACGGCGGGTTCCACTCGATCGGGTGGGAAGTCGTCGGAGGGCTAGTCCGCGAGCGATGAGTGTGCTTCTGACAGGTGTTCAGGCGAACGAGTGACAAGCATTCTGCCGCCTTGCCACTCAAAAGGGGTGTCATTGTCCAGATCAATCGCGGATTGACTCGAAGACACGCCGTCCTGGCGCCTAGGATTCCCCTAACACCTCACGTAGCACCTCATCGGTCTCATTCGACAGGAACCCCATGAGCGACCCTTCCTCCCCCTTCGGCTTCGAGCTCGTGCGGCGCGGTTACGACCGCGGTCAGGTGGACGACCGCATTACCAAGCTGGTCTCCGACCGCGACAGCGCCCTTGGACGTATCAACTCTCTGGAAAAGCGGATCGAGGAGCTGCACCTCGAAACGCAGAACGCCCAGGCCCAGGTGAGCGACGCCGAGCCGTCGTACGCCGGCCTCGGCGCCCGGGTCGAGAAGATCCTGCGCCTGGCCGAGGAGGAGGCGAAGGACCTGCGCGAGGAGGCCCGTCGCGCGGCCGAGCAGCACCGCGAGCTGGCCGAGTCGGCCGCGCAGCAGGTGCGCAACGACGCCGAGTCGTTCGCCGCCGACCGCAAGTCGAAGGCCGAGGACGAGGGCGTCCGCATCGTCGAGAAGGCCAAGGGCGACGCCGCCACCCTGCGCGCCGAGGCCCAGAAGGACGCGGCCTCCAAGCGCGAGGAGGCCGACGCCCTGTTCGAGGAGACCCGCGCCAAGGCCGCCCAGGCCGCCGCGGACTTCGAGACCAACCTGGCCAAGCGCCGCGAGCAGTCCGAGCGCGACCTGGCCTCGCGTCAGGCCAAGGCCGAGAAGCGCCTGGCCGAGATCGAGCACCGCGCCGAGCAGCTGCGTCTGGAGGCCGAGAAGCTCCGTACGGACGCCGAGCGCCGGGCCCGCCAGACGGTGGAGACCGCGCAGCGCCAGGCCGAGGACATCGTGGCCGACGCCAACGCCAAGGCCGACCGCATCCGCAGCGAGTCCGAGCGCGAGCTGGCGGCGCTCACCAACCGCCGCGACTCGATCAACGCCCAGCTGACCAACGTCCGCGAGATGCTGGCGACGCTGACCGGTGCGGCCGTCGCGGCGGCCAACCCGATCGTGGACGACGAGCCCGTCACCCGCGGCGTTCCGGCGCAGCAGACGCGCTGACGCCGCGTTCGCGGTTACCGGGCGGTTCGGTTCGCCCGCTTCGCGACGAAAGCAGGGCCGTGCGTCACCTTTCGTAGGTGGCGTACGGCCCTTCGGCGTTCTAGCGTGGCCTGCATGATCGAGCTTGAGGGCCTTACCAAACGATTCGGCGCGAAGACCGCCGTGGACAACCTCAGCTTCCAGGTCAGACCGGGGGTGGTCACCGGCTTCCTCGGCCCCAACGGGGCGGGCAAGTCCACGACCATGCGCATGATGCTCGACCTCGACAACCCGACCAGCGGTACGGTCCGGATCGACGGGAAGCACTACCGGGACCTGCCGGAGCCGCTGAAGCACATCGGGGCGCTGCTGGACGCGAAAGCCATGAACGGCGGTCGCAGCGCGTACAACAACCTTCTCTGTCTTGCCCAGTCGAACCGGATCCCGAAGAGCCGGGTCGGCGAGGTGCTGGACCTGGTCGGTCTGACCGCCGTGGCGAAGAAGAAGTCCAAAGGATTTTCGCTGGGCATGGGCCAGCGCCTCGGTATCGCCTCCGCACTGCTGGGTGATCCGGAAATCCTGATGTTCGACGAACCCGTCAACGGTCTGGACCCGGAGGGAATTCTCTGGATCCGGAATCTGATGAAGGGGTTGGCCTCGGAGGGGAGGACGATCTTCGTCTCCTCCCATCTGATGAGCGAAATGGCCCTGACGGCAGATCATTTGGTCGTCATCGGTCAGGGAAAACTGCTGGCAGACCTGTCGATGGCCGATTTCATCCAGCAGAACTCGCGCAGTTACGTGCGGCTGCGCTCGCCGCAGCAGGAGCGCCTGAAGGACGTCCTGCACGAGGCGGGCATCCAGGCGGTCGGCGTCCCGGGCACCGGCGCGCTGGAGATCGACGGCGTGGAATCGGAGCGGCTCGGCGAGCTCGCCGCCCAGCACCAGATCGTGCTGCACGAACTCAGCCCGCAACGGGCTTCACTGGAGGAAGCGTTCATGCGCATGACGGCGGATTCCGTCGAGTACCACGCCCACGCCCCGGGCGTACCGGGTGCGCCGGTGCCCGCGGGCTTCACGGCGGACAACCCGGCCCGGCCGGCGGACGTCCCCGCGTGGGGCGCCGGCTTCGAGGCGACGCGCAAGGGCGGCGAGTGACCGTGTCCTCCTTCCCCGCCGTCCTCCAGTCCGAGTGGACCAAGATCCGCACGGTCGCCTCCACCACCTGGTCCCTGATCTCCGCCCTGGTGGTCACCGTCGGGATCAGCGCCGCGCTGTGCGCGGTGATCAACAACTCCTTCGACGGCATGGCGCCGCAGGAGCGGGCCACCTTCGACCCGACGCTGGCCAGCTTCGCCGGAATGACCCTCGGCCAGCTCGCCATGATCGTTTTCGGTGTCCTGGTCGTCGGCACCGAGTACAGCTCGGGCATGATCCGCACCTCGCTGGCCGCCGTGCCCCGGCGCGCGGAGTTCCTCTTCGGCAAGCTCACCGTGGCCACGGGTCTCGCGCTCGTGGTGGGCCTGGTCACCAGCTTCCTGTCCTTCTTCCTCGGGCAGGCCATCCTGGGCGACCGCAGCATCGCCATCAGCGAGCCGAACGTGCTGCGCGCGGTGATCGGCGCAGGCCTCTACATGGCGATGATCGCCCTGTTCTCGATGGGCATGGCCACGATCCTGCGCAGCTCGATCCTGTCCCTCGGCATCCTGATGCCGTTCTTCTTCCTGGTCTCGAACATCCTCGGGGCGGTCGAGGCGACCCGGAAGGTCGCCCAGTACTTCCCGGACCAGGCCGGCGGCAAGATCATGCAGGTCGTCCCCGGCGCGATGGGCAGCGATCCGGCGCCGTACAGCGCCTGGGGCGGCTTCGGGATCATGGTCCTGTGGACGCTGGCAGCGGTACTCGGGGGCTACCTCGTCCTCAAGAAGAGGGACGCGTGAGCGTCGTACCCGTCTGAAGTACTACGGGTGATCCCCGGGTCGGCCTCAGGGTCGGCTCGGGGATCGGCCCGGGACGGAACCACAGGAAGCTCGTTATCCTCTTAAGCCTTACGCGGGCGAAAGTCGTCCCGGCCTGGTAAGGGGCAGTAAAGATGATCGAGGCAGTCGGCCTGACCAAGCGCTACGGCGCGAAGACCGCCGTCGACCAGTTGTCCTTCCAGGTCAAGCCGGGTCACGTCACCGGATTCCTGGGGCCGAACGGCTCCGGGAAGTCCACGACCATGCGCATGATCCTGGGCCTGGACCGGCCCACGTCCGGCCGGGTCACGATCAACGGCCACCCCTTCCGGGAGCTGCCGAACGCCCAGCGGCACGTCGGGGCCCTCCTCGACGCCAAGGCCGTGCACGGCGGCCGCCGGGCGCGCAAGCACCTGCTGTCGATCGCCCAGCTCTCCGGGATCCCCGAGAAGCGGGTGGACGAGGTGCTGGCGGTGGTCGGCCTCCAGGACGTCGCCCAGGTGCGTACGAAGGGCTTCTCGCTCGGCATGGGCCAGCGGCTCGGCATCGCCACCGCCCTGCTCGGCGACCCCCAGGTACTGCTGTTCGACGAACCGGTCAACGGCCTCGACCCCGAGGGCATCCTCTGGGTGCGCAACCTCATGAAGCGGCTCGCCGCCGAGGGCCGTACCGTCTTCGTCTCCTCGCACCTGATGAGCGAGATGGCGCTGACCGCCGACCACCTGATCGTGATCGGCCGGGGCCGGCTGCTGGCCGACATGGGCACGCAGGAATTCATCACGCACAATTCGGCCGGATTCGCTCGGGTGCGCACGGCCGACACCGACCCCGATGGCCGGGACGCACTGGGTGCGGTCCTGCGCGAGGCGGGCGGCCGGGTCCTCCAGGAGACCGACGGTGCACTGCGCGTGACCGGTGTGGAGCTGCCGCGGATCTCCGACCTCGCGCACGGGGCCGGCATCCGGCTGTGGGAGCTGTCGCCGCACCGGGCCTCGCTGGAGGAGGCGTACATGCGGATGACCCAGTCCTCCGTCGAGTACACCTCCACCGACGACCCCCGGGCCGAGCTGTGGGAGCCGGAGCCGCTCACGGTCCCGGAGTGGGAGGGCGAGGCGGCCGCACCGGAGGTCCCGCAGGCCGGGTTCTTCGCTCCGCCGCCGCCCGGCGCGGGCGGCCGGCCCTTCCTGATGCCCAGCGACCCCGGCGAGCTCGCCGGCGCCGTGAAGAACGACCCCGAGGACGCACGATGACCGCGCCGGCCACGTACAGCTCGCCGCTGCCGACACCGCGGCCGCATCTGGGGCACGCCCTGGCCTCGGAGTGGACCAAGATGGTCTCGGTCCGCTCCACCCTGTGGACGCTCGGGGCGCTCGTGCTGACCGTCGTCGGCATCGGGCTGCTCTTCGTCGTGCAGACCGTCGACCGGGACTACACGGACATCTCCTTCACCACGCCGGCCCTCTTCGGCCTGCTGGTGGGGCAGCTCGCCGTGATGGTGCTCGGTGTCCTGACGATCACCTCGGAGCACGCCACCGGTCTGGCCCGGACCACCTTCACGGCCGCCCCCGACCGGCACCGCGTGCTCACCGCGAAGTACCTCGTCTTCAGTGCCACCGCCTTCCTCGTCACCGCCGGCTCCGTCTTCCTCGTGGGCCTGGGCGCGGCGCTCGTCCACAACGGCTCCGCCGCCGGTCCTCACGCGACGTCCGAGTGGCTCGGCGCGATGGCGGGCGCCTTCTACGTGACCCTGCTGGGCGTGCTGGCCCTGTCCGTCGGGGCGCTGCTGCGGCACTCGGCCGGGGCGATCGCCGTGATGCTGGGCGTGGTCACGCTGCCCCCGGTGATAGGCGGGATGCTCAGCAGCTGGGAGGCGCTCCAGCCCGTGGGCTCGGCGATCCTGCGGCACAACGCGCCGGTGGCGCTGATGAAGCTGTTCGGCATGCCGGCCGGGAGCGACATGGGCGCGCCGACCAGCGATCTCTCCCACCTGGCACTGATCGCGCTGGTCACCGGCGCCACCGTGGCCGCCTCCTACGTGGTGGTCGGCCGCCGGGACGTCTGAGGCCCTAGTACCTGGGCGCGTTGCGGGACCGCTGCACCTTCGAGGTGCGGCGGTCCTTCGCGTTCCAGCAGGCCTTGTGCCAGTGGCGCCGGTCGTCCACGCCGCCGTACTCCGGCCAGGCCACCAGGTGCGGGGTGCCGGAGGGGATCTCCTGGTCGCAGCCGGGGCAGCGGTAGCGCTTGCCCGCCGCACTCGCGCCCGCGACGTGCCGCACCTTCCAGTCCTCGCCCTGGTACTCCTCGGTGCGCTCCAGCCCGTAGCGGTCGAAGCCGGTGTTGGGGCGTTCCTCCGGGGTCTCGCCGCCTCGGGGTCGGTTGTGGCGCGGTGACACGTATACCTCACGGATGAGCGGCGGCAGGGACTTTCTCCCAGACTACGCGCAGCGAGCCGGGGTACCCGCAGGGTGGTCGTGGAAGGCGGCTGCACGACGGGAGATGGCCCGACAATCCCAATAACTTTCCTGTCAGCCCGTGCCTTTGGCACGTGTCAGACGTTGTTGCCATAGGAAGAACCGGTCCGCCTGGGGGAGGCCGCGTCAGCCGCGAGGAGGCTAAAGGCGATGCGCGTAGGAGCGTTTGTACTGGCTGCCCAGTTCCCGGGGCAGGGACAGGGCGAGGCACTGCACCGGGCGGTGCGGACGGCCGAGGTGGCGGAGGAGGCCGGGCTCGACGCGGTCTGGCTGGCCGAGCACCACTTCGTCCCGTACGGGGTGTGCCCCTCGGCCGTGACCCTGGCCGCCCTGCTGCTGGGGCGGACCCGGCGGCTCCGGGTGGGCACGGCGGTGAGCGTACTGCCGAACGCGCACCCGGTGGCCCTCGGCGAGCAGGCCGCCCTGCTGCACCTGACCTCCGGCGGGCGGTTCACGCTCGGCGTGGGCCGCGGCGGGCCGTGGGTGGACCTGGAGGTCTTCGAGGGCGGCCTGGACTCGTACGAGAACGGCTTCCCGGAGGCGCTGGACCTGCTGCGGCGCTGGCTGACCGAGCCGCGCGTGGGTGCGGCCGGCGAGCGGTACGGCTTCCGCGAGGTGGCCGTCGTACCGCGGCCCTCGGAAGCCCTCGACGGGGACGGGACGGGCCCGGAGGTCATCGTGGCCTGCACCTCGCCCGCGTCGGTCCGGCTCGCCGCAGAGCGGGGGCTGCCGATGCTGCTGGGCATGCACTGCGGGGACGAGGAGAAGGCGGAGATGGTCGCGCTGTGGCGGCGGACCGCCCTGGAGGCGGGCCGTTCCGCGGACTTCGTGGCCGGTGCGGGCCATGTGTCCGCCGGGGTGTGCCAGCTGGCGGACAGCACGGCCGACGCCCGTGAAACGCTGGTGAAGTCGATGCCGGGCTGGCTGAAGCAGGGCCTGGACGCGCACGTGACGGTGGACGGCCGGATCCGCTCGATGCGGGATCCCGTCGCGTACACGGAACTCCTGTGCGACCTGCACCCGGTGGGAACCCCGGCCCTGGCGGCGGACCGTCTGGCGGCCACGTCCGCCCGGACCGGCATCACGCGCTTCGCCCTCCTGACGGAGGGCTCCGGGGATCTCGCCGCGACGGAGGAGAACGTACGGCGCCTCGGCGCCGAGGTCCTGCCCCGTCTCGGCTGAGATCCGCCGGGAGGCACGGGTGGTGCGATCAGTACGAATGGTGCGGGTGGTGCAGGTAGTACGGATTGTGCGGGTGGTGCGGGCTAGCAGTCGCGCAGTGTCGGCGACTGGTTGAGCAGCTGGCCGCGGATCGAAGTGAACTTGGCCAGCCGGTCGTCCACCGAGGGATCAAGCGGGAACACCGCTACCCGGTGGCAGTTCTGGAATGCCAGGCGCACTCCGAAGTGGCGCTGCAGCGCACCTCGTATCGCGTCACTCGCAAGAGCGCGCAGCAGCTGCCCACGCGCCTGCTCGTCCGGCGGCGGCGTCTGGTTGTCGGCGAACTCTCCGCCGTCCACTTTCAGCTGGGCCACCAGCGAGCTGATCATCTCCCATGCGTAGGGCAGGGAGGTCCGGACGCAGTCGACGAATGCGGCTTCGTCGACCTCGCCTCGCTCGGCCTGTTCGAGTAGGGCCGGTGAGACGTCGAGCGACATGGGTTCTCCTCTCGCGGCCCCGGCCGATTGGGTTGCCGGAGCCTTACGGGCAGGGAAGGAGATCGCGACGCAGCGTGCACGCTCCGCAACCTCCCGCTCACCACGGTAGGCGCCCCATGGGTGACGCACCAGGAGAATGCGCATACAACGCGCCATCGGCGAAGGGGGCTTTCAGGGGCGAATCGCGTGGAGGCCCGTCGGTCGAGTAGCGTTGCCGACCATGCGTCTCGTCATTGCCCGCTGCTCCGTCGACTACGCGGGCCGGCTCACCGCCCATCTGCCCTCGGCACCCCGTCTGATCCTCGTGAAGGCTGACGGCAGTGTCTCGATCCACGCGGACGACCGGGCGTACAAACCGCTCAACTGGATGTCGCCTCCGTGCACCCTCAAGGAGGGGAGCGGTGACGAGGCCGGTGTCTGGACGGTCGTCAACAAGGCGGGCGAGAAGCTCATCATCACCATGGAGGAAGTCCTCCACGACTCCTCCCACGAGCTCGGCATCGACCCCGGCCTGATCAAGGACGGTGTGGAGGCCCACCTCCAGGAGCTCCTCGCGGACCGCATCGAAACGCTGGGCGAGGGCTACACGCTGGTCCGGCGCGAGTACATGACGGCGATCGGCCCGGTGGACATCCTGTGCCGGGACGCCTCCGGCGCGACCGTGGCCGTGGAGATCAAGCGGCGCGGCGAGATCGACGGCGTCGAGCAGCTGACCCGCTACCTGGAACTGCTGAACCGCGACCCGCACCTGGCCCCGGTCCGGGGCGTGTTCGCGGCGCAGGAGATCAAGCCGCAGGCGAAGGTGCTGGCGACGGACCGCGGCATGGACTGCGTGGTTCTGGACTACGACGCCCTGCGCGGCATCGAGGACGACAAGCTCCGCCTGTTCTGACGGGTTCCGGGCCGCCCGGCCGCCCCCGCCGCCCTACGGGGTGACGGGCGGCGGGACGGTCTCCGGGGCCGACGCGGACGGGGAGACCGACACCGACGGGGACGCGCTCGACTGCGTGGGCGTCGGGTTCGCGGACGTCACCGGCGGCGAGACCGACGACGGCGGCTGGGACTTCGGCGGGGTCGAGGACGGCCGCCGCGACGGGGACCTGCCCGGGGTGCTCTGGGCGGTGCTCTCCCCCGGAGCCGGGGATTCCGAGGTCGCGGGCGCCACCGGCGGCTGTTCGGCCGGGTCGGTGGTGCCGGGCGCCGAGGACGGGGCGACCCGCGTCGGGTTCCCCGACACCGCGGGACCCTTCGCCGGGGGCGCGGTGTCCTCGGAGCTCATGGCCAGGCTCACCACGGTGCCCAGTGCCACCACCGTCAGCGCACCGGCCGCGGCCAGCAGCGCCTTGCGGCGGCGGCCGTGGTCCGCGGCGGGCCCCGCGACGGGCTCCGGCCGGGGGGCGGCGACCGGCTTCGGGTCCAGCGGGAAGGCGTCCTCGAACACCGCCGACAGCGTGGTGGGCGTCTCCGTACGCCGCAGCACGGGCACCACGGGGGTCACCCGCGTCACCGCCTCCGGCGAGACCGGCACGGGCAGGGGCGACGTCACCCCCGCGGCACCGGCGGGACGGCCCGGCTCCTTCGCACCCCCAGGACCACCCGCAGCACCCCGGCCCCCGCCGACGCCGGGGCCACCGACGCCGGGGCCACCGACGCCGGGGCCACCGACGCCGGGGCCACCGACTCCGGGACCGCCGACACCAGGACCAGCGACACCGGGGCCGCCGACAGCGGGCCCGCGCAGTGCAACCCCGCCACCGGTGCCACCGGCCTGGGCAGCGCCGCCCGCACCCGTCCAGGCCGCCGCGAGGCCGGCCGCACCGGCGCCACCGGTCGCGCCGCCCGGCCCGGCCGGAGCAGCGTTCCCCGCCGCACCGCCCGCGCCGGCACCGCCCGCACGGCCCGCCGCGCCCTCGCCGTCGGCCGCTCCCGGCCCGCGCAGCACGACCCCGCCCGCGGGTCCGGCCGCGCCGCCCGGCCCGGGGAGGGCGGCGGCAGCAGCACCGGGCTCACCCGCAGGACCGCCCTCGCCCGCCCAGCGCGCCGGGAGGGCCGGAGCGGACTGGCCCGCGGGGCCGCCTGCGGCCGCCGGAGCCTCCAGGCGGAGCGGCGGCGACGACGACACCCCGGCCGCCTCTCGGTCCACGACCAGCGCCAGCGCGCGCCGCCCGGCCACCGTGCCCCGCTTGTCGGCCAGCGCGCCGCGCAGCCCGATCGAGGTCTCCAGCTCGGCCCGTGCCCGGTCCAGCCGCCCCTCGCACAGGGCGAGCACGCCGAGTTCGTGGTGGAAGTACGCCTGTTCGGCGACCTCCCCCGCCTTGCGCGCGGCCTCCGCGCCCGCGCGCAGCACGCGCTCCCAGGCCTCCCAGTGCAGCGAGGCGGCGAACGCCGGGGCCGCGGTGCGCGCGAGCAGCACGGCCGCCACCACGTCCGCACCGGCCAGCGCGGCGAGTACCGCCTCCGCCTCCACCGCGACCCGCTCGGGGGTCACCGACGCGTGCCCGGTCCACCAGGCGTAGTGCCGGGCGGCCGTACGGGCCTCCTCGGCGGCGGTGTCCCCGTACCCGGCCTCCTCCAGCTGGCGTGCGACGCCTTCGGCGAGCCGGTAGCGGGCGCCGACCGGGGTCAGCAGCCCGCAGGCGAGCAGTTCCGCCACGGCCGAGTCCGCGTGGGTGTCCCCCACCAGCGCCGGCAAGTGCGTGTGGTGCGGCATCTCGCCGCCGAGCGCGCACGCGATCCGCAGGGCGGCCCGCGCCGACTCGCTGACCCTCGAGGCCAGCAGCTCGGCCGGGGCCGCGCCCTCGGCCAGCGTGGGCAGCGGAACGTGCGCACCGTCGCGCGGGCGCTCCTCGAAGACGCCGGGCTCGTCCTCGAAGTCGTCCGCGTCGCTGTGGTTGAGCTCGTCGCGCTGCCGCAGCAGGGCGGCGGCCTGCACGAAGCGCAGCGGCAGGCCCTCGGAGGCGAACCGCAGGTCGGCCGCCCAGGCGGCTTCCGGCTCGGTCAGCGGGCGTCCGACGCCCGCCTCCAGCAGCGCCGTGCAGCCGGCCTTGCCGAGGCCGCCGAGGAAGACCTCTTCGAGGTGCGCGTCGTCGCCGGGGGCCTTCGTCTCGGGGGTCGCGGCCAGCAGGTAGGCGCACTCGGGGGTGGCGCGCAGCAGTTCGTCGAGGGCGTTGCCGCCCATGTCCAGGTCGTCGAGGAGGACGATGGCGCCGATCTCGCGGACGCGGGCGAGGAGCGTGATCCGGTCGGGCCGCTCGCGCGGGGCTTCGTACACGGCCGAGTAGAGCGCCTGGAGGAGTTCGCCGGGCTGCTGGTGCCCGTGGCCGGAGAGCCGTACGACGCCGTCGGGCGCGAGGTTCGCGCAGCGGGCGGCGACCGCGTCGAGCAGGGCGGTGCGGCCGGATCCGGGGGGCCCGGTCAGCCGTACGGAGCGGCCGCGGCCGAGCATCCGGACGAGGCGCTCGCGCTCCTCCTCGCGCTCGAAGAGGGGCCGGACGGGTATGGGCGGTCCGGGCAGTGCGGGCGGGCGGGCGGCGGCGTCCCGGGCGGCGCGGGAGGCCGCGTCGCGCTTGGCGGGGCGGCTCGCCCCGCTGCCGGGGCGCAGCGGCTCGATCTCGCTGCCGTCGACGGGGTTGACGGCCAGGGTGAACTCGCCGGCGGTCAGGCTGACGAGCCGCGCGGCGGGCGCGGACGCCGGAGTCCGGGCGGACCGCCCGGCTGCCCCGGACCGCTCCTCCGGATCGGTCTGCCCCTGCGTAAGGTCCATGACCAAGTCCCCCGATCGCGCTGCGCGCCGTCGCCGTCTTCCCGCCCGGCCTTCGCACACGCCGCTCTCGCTACTGGTCCGGTTTCCGCCCGAACCCTAGACGGTGGCCGGTCGTGCGGGGAACCGCAGGGGTGCCATCACCACCGGACCGTTACGTTTCCGCAGGAAATGTGCAGGTGGCAGGCTTGGGGGTCGCGGCGGGTCAGACCCGGGGAAGGGACTCCGCCTCCAGGCCGCCCTCGATCGCGAGGATCCGGTGCAGCCGGGTCGCGACGAGCAGCCGCTGCATCTGGGGCGGCACCCCGCGCAGGACGAGGCGGCGTCCGGTCCGGCCGGCCCGCCGGTGCGCTCCCATGATCACGCCGAGTCCGGTGGCGTCCCACGAGTCGAGTCCGGTGAGGTCGAGCACGAGGTCGCCGTGGCCGTCGTCGAGGGCGGTGTGGAGGGCCGTACGGGCGTCCGCCGCGCTGCGCACGTCGAGGCGGCCCCCGACAGCGAGTTCGGCGTGGTCGCCCCTGATGTGCATGTGTGCTCCCGGCATTACCGCGTACGTATGGTCCGATTGGTCCGTGGTCGGCAACTCTCACTGCAACTGACTGCCTTGCGGGCAGGGAAGTTGCCGACCGTGAGCGAACCGATACCTAATTCACCCCGACGGGTGATGGCATTCGAACGGTGGTGCTCAGTGGCCGGACCCGCTGGGCCCGGCCGGGGCCCGGCGGCTCAGTGCTTGTAGAAGCCCTGTCCGCTCTTGCGGCCGATGTCACCGGCGTCCACCATCCGGCGCATGAGCTCCGGCGGCGCGAACTTCTCGTCCTGCGACTCGGTGTAGATGTTGCTGGTGGCGTGGAGCAGGATGTCGACGCCGGTGAGGTCGGCGGTGGCCAGCGGGCCCATCGCGTGTCCGAAGCCCAGCTTGCAGGCGATGTCGATGTCCTCGGCGGAGGCGACGCCCGATTCGTAGAGCTTTGCGGCTTCGACGACCAGGGCGGAGATCAGACGGGTCGTCACGAAACCGGCGACGTCGCGGTTGACGACGATGCAGGTCTTGCCGACGGACTCGGCGAAGGCGCGGGTGGTGGCGAGGGTCTCGTCGCTCGTCTTGTAGCCGCGGACGAGCTCGCAGAGCTGCATCATCGGGACGGGCGAGAAGAAGTGCGCGCCGACGACCCGCTCCGGACGCTCCGTCACGGCTGCGATCTTGGTGATCGGGATGGCGGAGGTGTTGGAGGCGAGGATCGCGTCCTCGCGCACGATCTTGTCGAGGGCGCGGAAGATCTCGTGCTTGATCTCGATCTTCTCGAAGGCGGCCTCGACGACGATGTCCACGTCGGCGACGGCGTCGAGGTCGGTGGTCGTCGTGATGCGGGCGAGCGCGGCCTCGGCGTCCTCGGCGGTCAGCTTGCCCTTGGAGACGAACTTGTCGTACGAGGCCTTGATCCCGTCCGTGCCCCGGGTCAGCGCCGCGTCGGTGACGTCGCGCAGCACGACGTCCCAACCTGCCTGAGCGGAGACCTGAGCGATTCCGGAACCCATCAGCCCGGCACCGATGACGGCGAGCTTCCCAGCCACTGCACACCCCAAGTTTTCGATTGGACCCCGGCCCCGTCAGGGCCCGGTCTCGTAGCCACTCCGGCGGAGACTAGCGCCCGGGCGGCGCGGAGTGACCGCGAAGTAACACGCGTCACGTCTCAAATGACGGACATCACACCGGTCCGGCCCAGCAGCCGTGCGCTGCCTCACAGTTCATGCGTCGCAGGTGCCGGCGTCCGTGTCGGCATACGTGTCGGCGCCGTCGTCCCCCAACCGGCGGGCCGGCTCGCGCAGCCGGACGCCGACGGCCGCCACCGCGCCCGTAATTTCCCCAGCGGCCCCGTCTACGCTGGCCGCATGGTGAACCTGACGCGCATCTACACCCGTACCGGCGACAAGGGCACGACCGCCCTCGGCGACATGAGCCGCACGGCCAAGACCGACCTGCGGATCTCCGCGTACGCCGACGCCAACGAGGCCAACGCGGCCATCGGGACGGCGATCGCGCTCGGCGGCCTGTCCGTGGAGGTCGTCAAGGTCCTGGTCCGCGTGCAGAACGACCTCTTCGACGTCGGCGCGGACCTGTGCACCCCGGTCGTCGAGAACCCGGAGTACCCGCCGCTGCGCGTGGAGCAGTTCTACGTCGACAAGCTCGAGGCGGACTGCGACACCTTCCTGGAGCAGGTGGAGAAGCTGCGCAGCTTCATCCTCCCCGGCGGCACCCCGGGCGCGGCCCTGCTGCACCAGGCCTGCACGGTGGTCCGGCGGGCCGAGCGCTCCACCTGGGCGGCGCTGGAGGTGCACGGCGAGGTGATGAACCCGCTGACCGCGACCTACCTCAACCGCCTGTCCGACCTGCTGTTCATCCTGGCCCGGGTGGCCAACAAGGAGGTCGGCGACGTGCTGTGGGTGCCCGGCGGCGAGCGCTAGTTGCTCCGACCGGAACACTGGAGGCTCTGCGGCACGGGAGCCTTTTTCGGCCAGATCGTGTACGTGGCGGCGATCAGGGCGTGGATGCCGACCGCCCGCAGGGCGCCGTACTGCCACGCCTTGAGGGAACTGACGTCCCCGGCCTCGCCCACGTACCAGATGGCGGCCTGGAGCAGGCCGAGGGCCACGGCCGCGCCGACGACCGTACGGATCCACAGCTTCCACTCGTGGACCGCGCGGGCCTTCCCGTACCCGGCGCCGGGCGGCTTCGGTCCCCCGGCCAGCCGGTAGCCGGCGTGGCCGTCGAGCCACTTCACCGTGTAATGGCCGTAGGCGACGGTGTAGCCGATGTACAGGGCGGCGAGGCCGTGCTTCCAGTCAGGTTCGGCACCGTTCTTCAGGTCCAGCGTGGTCACCACCAGCAGGACCAGCTCCATCAGCGGTTCGCACAGCAGCACGGCCGCGCCCAGCCGGGGCATCCGCGCGAGGTAGCGCAGGGCCAGGCCGGCGACCAGCAGCACCCAGAAGCCGACCTCGCAGGCGATGATCAGCGTGACGATCACGGAACTCTCCCTCCACCAGGTTCCCGGTTCCCTCCCAGGCTCCCGTCCCGCCGGGCCGCTCGCGTCGTCGCCGCTGACGACCCGTGGCTGCACCCTTCGATGTAGCCGCGCCTCGGCCCCTGCGCCGACGTGCGCGGCCCGCACACCCTGTTGGATGGGTCCGTGACCACGAAGAGCCTGCGCCCCCACCGCGACGACGTCCTGCTGGCGGTGTTCAGCGTGCTCGTCGGCCTCGTGTTCTGGTCGCTCGGGATCTACAGCAACGGCAGCCGGCACCTCCTGCCCGACTGGGCCGCCCTGGTGCCCCTCGTGGCCCTCGGTTCCATGGAGCTGCTGCGCCGCACCAGGCCGTCGCTGACCCTGGCCGTCGGGACCGCCGGGGTGATCGCCGACCAGTTCACGGTCGGCAGCCTCGCCACCGTCGTGATCTTCACCGATCTGATGTACGCCGCCGTCGTCTACGGAAAACCGTCCACGGCCCGGCGGCTCCCGGTCTCCACCGGGCTGATCACCGTCATCGTCACCATCGCCTCGGTGGCCTGGCTGCGCACCCCGCAGGCCCTGCTGATCGGCGTGATCACCGGCATCGTGTGCTTCGCCCCGGCGCTGACCGGCGCCACCCTGCGCAACCACCGCGAGGCCGCCGAGGCCGCCCGGCTGAGCGCCGAGCAGACCGCGCTGCTGGCCGAGATGGACCGCAGCCAGGCCGTTGCCGCCGAGCGGGCGCGGATGGCGCGGGAACTGCACGACATGGTGGCCAACCACCTCTCCGCCATCGCCATCCACTCCACCGCCGCGCTCTCCATCGACCGGGCGGAGACCAGCCGGGACGCGCTCGGGGTGATCCGGGAGAACAGCGTGCAGGGGCTGGCCGAAATGCGACGGTTGATCGGGCTGCTGCGCGACGCGGGGGCGGAGCAGGAGGCGGCCGCCGTGCCCTCCCTGGACGGGCTGGAGGCCCTCGTGGAACAGGCCCGGACGAATGGATCGGCGAGCGGGCTGGACTTCGTGCTCGCCGACGAGCGGCCCCCCGGCCGGGCCCTGCCGGCCCCGGTGGAGCTGGCGGCGTACAGGATCGTCCAGGAGTCGCTGACCAACGCCGTCAAGCACGCCTGCCCGGGCACGGTCACGGTCCGCGTGGCACGCACCTCCGACGCGCTGACGGTGGCCGTGGACTCCCCGTACGGGGAGCGACCCGGCCCCCGCGCGCCGGGTTCCGGGGCCGGGCTGGTCGGCATGCGGGAGCGGGCGGAACTGCTCGGCGGGGAGTTCACGGCGGGCCGCAGCGGAGCGGCGTGGCAGGTGCGGGCGACACTGCCCGCGGAGATGGAGGTGGTGGAGGCATGACCATCCGGGTGGTGGTGGCGGAGGACCAGAGCGCGGTGCGGGCGGGGCTGGTGCTCATCCTGCGCAGCGCGGGCGACATCGAGGTGGTGGGCGAGGCCGCCGACGGGGAGGAGGCGGTGCGCCTGGCCCGGGAACTGGGGCCGGACCTCGTGCTCATGGACGTGCAGATGCCGCGGCTCGACGGGGTGTCGGCGACCCGCCAGGTCGTCTCGGAGGGCCTGGCGGACGTACTGGTGCTGACCACCTTCGACCTGGACGAGTACGTGTTCGGGGCGCTGCGGGCAGGCGCTGCGGGCTTCCTGCTGAAGAACGCGGAGGCGGCGGAGCTGATCGGGGCCGTACGGACCGTGGCGCGCGGGGAGGGCCTGATCTCCCCGGCGGTGACGCGGCGGCTGATCGCGGAGTTCGCGGCTCCGGCGCGCCCGGCGAGGCCCGCCGCACCGCCCGCCCTGGAGACGCTGACCCGACGGGAGCGCGAGGTGCTGTCCTGCCTGGGCGAGGGGCTGTCGAACGCGGAGATCGCCGTAAGGCTGGACATGGCGGAGGCGACGGCGAAGACGCATGTGAGCCGCCTCCTGGGCAAGCTGGAACTCCGCAGCCGCCTCCAAGCGGCCGTACTGGCGCAGGAGTTGGGCCTCTAGGTGCGGATTCCGCCGCCCGTGGTCACTGGCCGGGCCGGCCGTCGGGCGGTGGCTGGGGTGGCGGCACCACGGGCTGAGGCTCGACGGGCTGCGGCACGAGCGGCTGAGGCTCGGGGGCCACGGGCTCGGGCTGCTGGGGCTCGGGGTGCGCGGGCTCGGGCTGCGGCGGCACGGCCGGCGGAGGTACGACCGGCTCCGGGTGCTGGGGCTCGGGCTGCGGCGGGGCGACCGGAGGAGGCACGGGGTGCTGGGGCTCGGGGTGCGCGGGCTCGGGCTGGGGAGGTACAGCCGGCGGGGGCGCGACCGGCTCCGGCTGCTGGGGCTCCGGGTGCTGGGGCTCCGGCTGCTGGGGCTCCGGCTGCTGGGGCTCCGGCTGCGGCGGGGCGACCGGGGGAGGCACGACCTGCGGCTCCGGCGGCTGCTCCACGGGCGGCTGCTCCGCCGGAGGTGGCACCACGGGCGGCTGCTCGGCCGGAGGCTGCTCCGCCGGAGGCGGCAGCACAGGAGGCCGCTCGGCCGGAGGCTGCTCCGCCGGGGGCTGCTCGGCCGGCGGTGGCTGCTCCGCGGGCGGGAGCTCGCCCGGCGGGTGTTCGCCCGGCGGCACGACCGGCGCCGGCGCGGTCGGGGGGTGGTCGGGGGCGGGTGCGTTGGAGGCGCTCCACGCCCAGGCACCCGCACCCGCGAGCACGAGCACGCCGACCGAGGCGATGATCCCGGGCACGCCGCCCGGGTAACCGCGGACGACCGCAGCACCAATAGCAGCGACGCCTGACCTCGCCGCGGTGAGCAGGGCTCCCGCGGCGGAGAAGATCGACGCTCCGGCGTTCCTGAGCGGCGGCCAGACGACGTTCACGACGTTCACCACGCCGTTGCGCACCACGCGCACGCCCTGCACGAACCCGTTCGCTCCCTTGTCCACCACGCCCCTGACCCACTGGACGGGGGCGCTGCTCCAGAGGCGCTGCGCGAGCGACGCCAGACGGCTCGGTTCCGCGCCCCCCGCCGCCTCACGAACCTCTTCAGCCGCTCCCGCAGCCTCGCCCGCAGCGGCGCGCAGCTGGCTCACCTGCTGGTACACCTGCCGGTTTTGCTGTGCCCTCTCGAACACCGCCCGCGCGTTCGCGAGCTCCTTGCGCTTGTCGATCAGGTTGTCGCTGGCCTGGCCCGTCAACCTCTCGGCATCGCGCATCATGACTCTCGCCGGGTCGTCGCCGGGCAGCTGGGAGAGGCGGGAAACCCTTGCACTGTTGTGAGCGAACTGCTTCTCGAACCACGCAACGTCTTTCTCCAGCTCAGGAATCAGCTGCTTGGCCTGCCGCGATCCCTGAGCGATCTTCAAAGCGACTGTTCGCAGCTGACCCGGGTTGAGCGCTTTCAACTCCTCAGGAGTGAGGTTCATGTCCTGCAGCTGCTGAGCCGACATCCGCATGAGTTCTTCGGGGGTCATGACACATCACCTGGATGAGCCGGCCGTCCCGGCCGGCGCCCTGTCTGTGGGGCCGGTACCGCCCACCGGCCGGCCGAACCGTTCCCCCGTGGTCACGTCGGTCAGCACCACACCCCGCAGCGGCTGCGGGGAGGGGACCACGACGATCATCCTGCCGGGTTCGAATCCGGCCCACTGCGGCCCGGAGTAGACCGGCCTGTCGACCACCACCGGCTCGAGCAGCGGATTGCCGCCGTCACATCGCACGCGCGGCACCCCGTACCAGTCCAGCAGTACGGCCGTGCCGTCCTGCAGTACCGCCTGGTGCGGCACCGCCCGGCCGTCGTGATAGCGGTGGTCCGTGACCCGGGTGTCCTCGGTAAGCAGCGCCGGGGTGAGCCACTTCACGTACCGGGGGATGTCGGCCGCAGCCATGCCGAGGGCCCCGGCCCACGCCTGGCCGCGGCCCTGGTTCCGGCTCAGGAAGTCCACCAGACGGCTCGGGTCGCAGGCGGCACCCTTCCGGACCCCGCCGAAGAGGCCGGACTCGTTCCCGTAGTGGCTGGTCACGGCCACGTTCCCAGGGGTCCGCGGGCCGTCCGCAGCCGCGTGGTCGGCGCCGCCCGCCGTACGGGCGGGCGTGGCACTGGCCAGGGACGGGGTGAACGGATCGCGGCCCGGCGTGCCGGCCGGCTGCAGGAGGATCTCCCCGTGCTGCTGCTGGGCCTGCCTGCCGAGGAAGAACAGGCCGGCCGACAAGGCCGCCGAGACCAGGCCGACCACGACCAGGACCCGGCGTGGCCACTGGCGGTGCGGACCTGTCGGCGCCTTCCCTTCGGGCAGAGATGGGGGTGACGGGGGTGACGGCGGGGGCGGCGGTGGCGGCGGCGCCTCGGACAGCGGGCCGGGAGGAGGCGCGGAAGGCTCGGTGGACGCGGATCCGATCCGACGAGGATCCGACATGGACGACACATCCCACGTGTTTGCGCAATCCACGTTTCGCCGCCCGCCGAGCAATGTCAAGCAGCCCCCGCCCGACCCGCCCGGCCCCTTCACGCCGGCCCCGCACCGGTCTGGACCTCTTGACGGTTGGTCCAGACCTTTCTAGTCTCACCGCAACACTGTGGTGAGCGTGCCATGACAAAGCGTGCTCACGGGCGGCGCAGGTCCCACCCCCATGTCGACGTCGGCCCCACGACGGAGACGGACCTACGGAGGAGCACCCTTGAGCACAGCATCCCCACCCCGCACCAGGCGCAGCCGGTTCTTCACCAGAGTCGCGGCCGTCGTAGCCGCCCTCGCCGTGCCCGTCACCGGGCTCGTCGCGCTCGCCGGGCCGGCCCAGGCCGCCGCTTCCGCGACCGCGACGTACACCAAGGTCTCCGACTGGGGCACCGGCTTCGAGGGCAAGTGGACGATCAAGAACACCGGCACCACCACGATCAGCTCGTGGACCGTCGAGTGGGACTACCCCGCCGGCACCGCCGTCACCTCCGCCTGGGACGCCACCGTCACCAGCTCCGGCACCCACTGGACCGGCAAGAACGTCGGCTGGAACGGCACCCTCGCCCCCGGCGCCACCGCCAGCTTCGGCTTCAACGGCACCGGCGGCGGCTCCCCCAGCGGCTGCAAGGTCAACGGCGGCTCCTGCGACGGCACCACCCAGCCCGGTGACACTCCCCCCACCGCACCGGGCACCCCCACCGCGACCGGGGTCACCGAGACCTCGCTGACCCTGAGCTGGGGCGCGGCAACCGACGACAAGGGCGTCAAGAACTACGACGTCTACCGCGGCGGCGCGAAGATCGCGACGGTCACCGGCACCACGTACGCGGACTCCGGCCTCACCAAGGCCACCGCCTACACCTACTCCGTCACCGCCCGCGACACCATCGACCAGACCGGCCCCTCCTCCGGCAGCCTCACGGTCAGCACCACCGGCGGCACCACCGAGCCCCCGCAGCCCGGCGGCCCGGTCAAGCTCGGCTACTTCACCGAGTGGGGCGTCTACGGCCGCAACTACCACGTGAAGAACCTGGTCACCTCCGGCTCGGCCGCGAAGATCACCCACATCAACTACGCCTTCGGCAACGTCCAGAACGGCGCGTGCACCATCGGTGACGCCTACGCCGACTACGACAAGGCCTACACCGCCGACCAGAGCGTCGACGGCGTCGCCGACAACTGGGACCAGCCGCTGCGCGGCAACTTCAACCAGCTGCGCAAGCTGAAGAAGCAGTACCCGAACATCAAGGTGCTGTGGTCCTTCGGCGGCTGGACCTGGTCCGGCGGCTTCGGCCAGGCCGCCGCCAACCCGGCCGCCTTCGCCCAGTCCTGCTACAACCTGGTCGAGGACCCGCGCTGGGCCGACGTCTTCGACGGCATCGACATCGACTGGGAGTACCCGAACGCCTGCGGTCTGTCCTGCGACACCAGCGGCGCGGCCGCGTTCAAGAACCTGATGTCGGCGCTGCGCACCAAGTTCGGCGGCTCCAACCTGGTCACCGCCGCGATCTCCGCCGACGGCTCCAACGGCGGCAAGCTCGACCTCGCCGACTACGCGGGCGCCGCACAGTACGCGGACTTCTACAACGTCATGACGTACGACTTCTTCGGCGCCTGGGACGCGAAGGGCCCGACCGCCCCGCACTCCCCGCTCACCTCCTACACCGGCATCCCGATCGCCGGCTTCAACTCCGAGGCGGCCATCACCAAGCTCAAGGGCAAGGGCATCCCCGGCTCCAAGCTCAACCTCGGCATCGGCTTCTACGGCCGCGGCTGGACCGGCGTCACCCAGGCCGCACCGGGCGGCACCGCCACCGGCCCCGCGCAGGGCACCTACGAGCAGGGCATCGAGGACTACAAGGTGCTCAAGAGCAGCTGCCCGGCCACCGGCACCGTCGCCGGCACGGCCTACGCCAAGTGCGGCAGCAACTGGTGGAGCTACGACACCCCCGCCACCATCGCCGGGAAGATGACCTGGGCCAAGCAGCAGGGCCTGAAGGGCGCCTTCTTCTGGGAGTTCAGCGGCGACACCACGAACGGTGAGCTCGCGAACGCGATCCACACCGGTCTCCAGTAAAGGACGGAAGCCGGGAAGACGGGTCCGCCCCCGTCTTCCCGGCTTCTCCACGCCTGCGATCGATCAGGCCACGTTCACCCTCCCCCAGACTTCGTCCGGGGGGACCCCAGCCAACGGGCAAGGAATTTTTACGCGACATTCACCCGTTGCCCGGGCGGCGCGGCCTCCAGCCACGCGAGGAACCCGGTCAGCGCGTCCTCGCTCATCGCGAGCTCAAGGCGGGTCCCCTGGTGGAGACAGCCGAGCACGACGGCGTCGGACAGCAGGGCCAGCTCTTCCTCGCCCTCGGGCGCGCGGCGCGCGATCACCTCGATGGAGGCCCGTTCCAGAACCCGGCGCGGGCGGTGCGAGTAGCTGAACACGCGGAACCACTCGATGCGGTCACCGCCGTAGCGGGCGACCCCGTACACCCAGCCCTTGCCGGAGACGTCGGGCTCCTCGGCCACGCCCCAGCGCAGGCTGCAGTCGAAGGTCCCGCCGGAGCGCTGGATGAGCCGGCGGCGCAGCCCGAACACAAACAGCCCGATCACCACCAGGGCTACGACCAGGCCGCTCACAAGCAGAGCGAGGAGCATCTTCACCGACCTCCTCGCTCATCGAATACAGACGAAAAACAGACCTGCATCGCCTCAGCCGCGACCCGCTCCGGAAAATTCCGGAACGGACCGCGGCTGAGGTTTCACACTTTGGTACGGGGCTCAGTGCCCCGCGACGGCGCGCAGCCGGACTTCGGCGCGTCGCTCGGATGCCGCATCGGCGTCCGACTTGGCGCGCTCCAGTGCCCGCTCCGCGCGCTGGACGTCAATCTCGTCCGCGAGCTCGGCGATCTCGGCCAGCAGGGACAGCTTGTTGTCCGCGAACGAGATGAATCCGCCGTGCACCGCGGCGACGACGGTGCCGCCCTCGCTGGTACGGATGGTCACCGGGCCCGATTCCAGCACACCGAGAAGCGGCTGGTGACCGGGCATGACGCCGATGTCGCCGGACGTGGTGCGGGCGACAACAAGGGTGGCCTCGCCGGACCATACATTGCGGTCCGCCGCGACCAGCTCGACGTGCAGCTCAGCAGCCAAGGTGGCTCCTCGGGTCACCACCCGGCGGGTCAGCCGGGTGTTGGGTCAAATTCTAATGGGCGTGGGGAGAGGGACGGGACGCACCCGCCCCTCTCCTTCGAAACCTGCGAACCGGATGCGCTCCTCGCGGAGCGCGCCGGATCAGGAGACGCCCAGCTCCTTGGCGTTGGCCTTCAGGTCCTCGATGCCACCGCACATGAAGAACGCCTGCTCGGGGAAGTGGTCGTAGTCACCGTCGCAGATCGCGTTGAACGCGGTGATCGACTCGTCGAGCGGAACGTCCGAACCGTCCACGCCGGTGAACTGCTTCGCCACGTGGGTGTTCTGCGACAGGAAGCGCTCGACGCGACGGGCACGGTGGACAACGAGCTTGTCCTCCTCGCCCAGCTCGTCGATACCGAGGATCGCGATGATGTCCTGGAGGTCCTTGTACTTCTGCAGGATCCCCTTGACACGCATGGCGGCCGCGTAGTGGTCCGCCGCGATGTACCGCGGGTCGAGGATGCGGGACGTCGAGTCCAGCGGGTCCACGGCCGGGTAGATGCCCTTCTCGGAGATCGGACGGGAGAGAACCGTCGTCGCGTCGAGGTGGGCGAAGGTGGTCGCCGGCGCCGGGTCGGTCAGGTCGTCCGCGGGGACGTAGATCGCCTGCATGGAGGTGATCGAGTGACCACGGGTCGAGGTGATGCGCTCCTGGAGGAGACCCATCTCGTCGGCCAGGTTCGGCTGGTAACCCACCGCGGAGGGCATGCGGCCGAGCAGGGTCGACACCTCGGAACCGGCCTGGGTGTACCGGAAGATGTTGTCGATGAAGAACAGCACGTCCTGCTTCTGAACATCGCGGAAGTACTCCGCCATGGTCAGACCGGCGAGCGCGACGCGCAGACGGGTGCCCGGGGGCTCGTCCATCTGGCCGAAGACAAGGGCGGTCTTGTCGATGACGCCCGAGTCGCCCATTTCCTCGATGAGGTCGTTGCCCTCACGGGTACGCTCACCGACGCCCGCGAACACCGACACACCGTCGTGGTTGTTGGCGACGCGGTAGATCATTTCCTGGATCAGAACGGTCTTGCCGACACCGGCACCACCGAACAGACCGATCTTTCCACCCTTGACGTACGGGGTGAGAAGGTCGATGACCTTGACGCCGGTCTCGAACATCTCCGTCTTGGACTCGAGCTCGTCGAAGCTCGGGGCCTTGCGGTGGATGGGCCAGCGCTCGGTGACCTCGGCGTTCGCCTCGGGGTAGTTGAGCACCTCACCCAGGGTGTTGAACACCTTGCCCTTGGTGAAGTCACCGACGGGGACGGTGATGCCCTCGCCCGTGTCGGTCACCGGGGCCTGGCGGACCAGACCGTCGGTGGGCTGCATCGAGATGGTGCGGACCAGGCCGTCACCCAGGTGCTGGGCGACCTCAAGGGTCAGCGTCTTGAGCGCGCCGTCCTCGGCCGGGTCGGCGACCTGGACCTTCAGCGCGTTGTAGATGTCGGGCATCGCGTCGACGGGGAACTCCACGTCGACGACCGGGCCGATGACCCGGGCGACGCGGCCCGTGGCGGCGGCCGTCTCAACAGAGGTCGTCATTACTTGTCACTCCCCGCGGTCGCGTCGGCCATGGCGCTGGCGCCACCGACGATCTCGCTGATTTCCTGGGTGATTTCGGCCTGGCGGGCCGCGTTGGCAAGCCGGGAGAGGCTCTTGATGAGGTCTCCGGCGTTGTCGGTCGCCGACTTCATCGCGCGGCGGCGGGCGGCGTGCTCGGAAGCGGCCGACTGCAGCAGTGCGTTGTAGACACGGCTCTCGACGTAGCGCGGCAGAAGGGCGTCGAGGACGTCCTCCGCCGACGGCTCGAACTCGAACAGCGGAAGGATCTCGCCCTTCGCACCGTCCTCCTCCGCAGCCTTCTCGAGGCTGAGCGGCAGCATCCGGCCGTCCACCGCGTTCTGCGTCATCATCGACACGAATTCCGTGAAGACGATGTGCAGCTCGTCGACACCACCCTCGGCCGTCTCCAGCTGGATGGCCTCGATCAGCGGCGCCGCGACGCGCTTGGCGTCGGCGTAGGTCGGGCTGTCGGTGAAGCCGGTCCACGAGTCCGTGACCTTGCGCTCACGGAAGCCGTAGTAGGCGACACCCTTGCGGCCGACGATGTAGCTGTCGACCTCCTTGCCCTCAGCCCGCAGCCGCTCGGTGAGCCGGTCCGCCTGCTTGATGGCGTTCGAGGAGTAGCCGCCGGCCAGACCGCGGTCGCTCGTGATGAGCACGATCGCGGCGCGGGTCGGCGCCTCGACCTCGGTGGTCAGGGCGTGCTTGGTGTTCGAACCGGTCGCCACCGCGGTCACCGCACGGGTGAGCTCGGTCGCGTACGGCATCGACGCCGCCACCTTGCGCTGCGCCTTGACGATGCGCGAGGCGGCGATCATCTCCATCGCCTTGGTGATCTTCTTGGTCGCCGTGATGGCACGGATGCGACGCTTGTAGACCCGGAGCTGCGCTCCCATGAGTCAGGTCCCTTCCGTCGTCACTTGGAGACGTTGACGGCCGGAACGTCCTCGCCCAGGAGCTTTCCGTCCGAGGTCTCGAACTGCCGCTTGAAGGCGGCGATGGCGTCCGCGATCGAACCCAGGGTGTCGTCCGACATCTTGCCGCCGTCGGCGATGGAGGTGAGGAGGTCCTTGCGCTCGCGGCGCAGGTGCTCCAGCAGCTCCGACTCGAAGCGACGGATGTCGTTGACCGGGACGTCGTCCATCTTGCCGGTGGTGCCGGCCCAGACGGAGACGACCTGCTCCTCGACGGGCATCGGCTGGTACTGGCCCTGCTTCAGCAGCTCGACCATGCGCTTGCCGCGCTCCAGCGAGGCCTTCGACGCGGCGTCCAGGTCGGAACCGAAGGCGGCGAACGCCTCGAGCTCGCGGTACTGGGCCAGGTCGACGCGGAGACGACCCGAAACCTGCTTCATGGCCTTGTGCTGGGCGGAGCCACCGACGCGGGAGACCGAGATACCGACGTTCAGCGCCGGGCGCTGGCCCGCATTGAACAGGTCGGACTCCAGGAAGCACTGGCCGTCGGTGATGGAGATGACGTTGGTCGGGATGAACGCCGACACGTCGTTCGCCTTGGTCTCGACGATCGGCAGACCGGTCATCGAACCGGCACCCATCTCGTCGGACAGCTTCGCGCAGCGCTCCAGCAGACGGGAGTGCAGGTAGAAGACGTCACCCGGGTAGGCCTCACGGCCCGGCGGGCGGCGCAGCAGCAGCGACACGGCGCGGTAGGCGTCGGCCTGCTTCGACAGGTCGTCGAAGATGATCAGGACGTGCTTGCCGGCGTACATCCAGTGCTGGCCGATGGCGGAACCGGTGTACGGCGCCAGGTACTTGAAGCCGGCCGGGTCGGACGCCGGGGCCGCGACGATCGTCGTGTACTCGAGCGCGCCGGCCTCTTCCAGGGCGCCGCGAACGGACGCGATGGTCGAGCCCTTCTGGCCGATGGCGACGTAGATGCAGCGGACCTGCTTGTTCACGTCGCCGGAGCGCCAGTTGTCACGCTGGTTGATGATCGTGTCGACGGCCAGAGCGGTCTTACCCGTCTGACGGTCGCCGATGATCAGCTGACGCTGGCCACGGCCGATCGGCACCATCGCGTCGACGGCCTTGTAGCCGGTCTGCATGGGCTCGTGCACCGACTTACGGACCATTACGCCCGGGGCCTGCAGCTCGAGGGCGCGGCGGCCTTCGGTCGCGATCTCGCCGAGGCCGTCGATCGGGTTGCCGAGCGGGTCGACAACGCGGCCGAGGTAACCCTCGCCGACGCCTACGGAGAGAACCTCACCGGTGCGGTGCACCGGCTGGCCCTCCTCGATACCGCTGAACTCGCCGAGGACGATCGCACCGATCTCGCGCTCCTCGAGGTTGAGGGCGAGACCGAGGGTGCCGTCCTCGAACTTCAGCAGCTCGTTCGCCATGGCGGAGGGCAGGCCCTCCACCTTCGCGATGCCGTCGCCGGCAACGCTGACCGTTCCGACCTCCTCGCGCGAGGCCGCGTCCGGCTGGTACGACTGGACAAAGTTCTCCAGTGCGTCCCGGATCTCCTCCGGCCGGATCGTGAGCTCCGCCATCTGGGTTCCCTGCTCTCCTTGTTGGGCCTGAAGCTTCTTAGGGGTCTGGGGGCGACCCCCAGGAATCTTCTGCAAGTTCTGCACGGCCCAACCGGGCCGCTAGGAATGCGTTGTTCTAGTTGGTGGCTGGTCAGCCGGCCATGCGACGGGTCGCCTCGGTGAGGCGCTCCGCGATGGTGCCGTCGATGACCTCGTCACCGACCCGCACCTGGATTCCGCCGAGGACCGCGGGGTCCACGTCGAGGTTCAGGTGCATCTGGCGGCCGTACAGCTTCGCCAGCACCGCGCCGAGACGCTGCTTCTGCACGTCGCTGAGCGGAACCGCGGTGGTCACGGTGGCGACCATGCGGTTGCGGCGCTCGGCGGCGAGCGTGGAAAGGGACTCCAGTCCCGCTTCCAGGCTACGTCCACGCGGGTGCGTGACGAGACGCGTCACCAGGCGCTCGGTGACGGCGTTCGCCTTGCCGCCGAGCAGGCTGCGCAGCAGCTCGCTCTTGGCGGAGGCGGTGGCCGCACGGTCGGTCAGCGCGGCACGCAGCTCGGTGTTCGAGGAGACGATCCGCCCGAAGCGGAACACCTCGTCCTCGACGTCGTCGAGCGCGCCGGCCTTCTGGGCCGCCGTGAGGTCGGCGGTGGCCGCCAGCTCCTCCAGCGAGTCCACCAGGTCACGGGACTGCGACCAGCGGGACCGCGCCATACCGGACACCAGGTCGAGGGTCTCCCCGCCCACCTGGCCGGACAGCAGTCGGCCCACCAGCTCGGCCTTGGCCTCACCGGACTGCGCCGGGTCCGTGATGACCCGACGCAGCGAGACCTCACGGTCGAGCAGCGCGGTGACGGCTGCCAGCTCGCCGGCGAGCTTCGCCGCGTCGACGGACGAGTTGTCCGTCAGCGCGTCGAGACGCTCGCGCGCGGAGGCCAGCGCCTCGCGGCTCGCTCCGTTCATCGGGCCGCCTCGGCCTTCTCCTCAAGCTCGCTGAGGAAGCGGTCGATCGTACGGCTCTGCCGGGCGTGGTCCTCGAGGGACTCGCCGACGAGCTTTCCGGCCAGGTCGGTGGCAAGCTTGCCGACGTCCTGGCGCAGCGCCTGAGCGGCGGCCTTGCGGTCGGCCGCGATCTGGGCGTGGCCGGCAGCGATGATCTCCTCACGCTGCCGCTGGCCCTCTGCGCGCAGTTCTTCCTTGAGCGCAGTGCCCTGCTCCAGCGCTTCCTGGCGCAGGCGCGCGGCCTCGTGCCGGGCTTCGGCGAGCTGGGCCTTGTACTGCTCCAGAACGCTCTGAGCCTCGGTCTGAGCGGCTTCTGCCTTCTCGATACCGCCCTCGATCGCCGCGTGGCGCTCGTCCAGAACCTTGTTGATGTTCGGGAGGAGCTTCTTCGCGAGGAAACCGAAGACGATGACGAAGGCGATCAGACCGATGACGAGCTCGGGGATCGGCGGGATGAGAGGGTTTTCCATCTCAGCCGCGAGAACCAGGAGGTTCACATCAGTGCCTTTCGTCTAATCGGACTAGTGGGTGCGGTTCGTCTTAGTAGACGAACGGCATGACCAGACCGATGAGGGCGAGCGCCTCACAGAAGGCGAAACCGAGGATCTGGTTGGCGCGGATCAGACCGGCGGCCTCGGGCTGGCGGGCGAGGGCCTGGGTGCCGTTACCGAAGATGATGCCGACGCCGACGCCGGGGCCGATGGCCGCGAGGCCGTAACCAACGGAGCTGAGGGAACCGGTGACGCCTTCGGCGGCGGCGAGGATCTGGGACATGCCAGTTCTTCCTTCTCTTTCACGGATCCGGTGGGGGTTGGCCACCGGACGACAAGGGGGTTTGGGAGTGGGCCGACTCAGTGGTGCTCGGCGAGCGCGCCCTGGATGAAGCTGCAGGCCAGGAGGACGAAGACGTACGCCTGGACAGCCTGGATGAAGAGCTCGAAGGCGGTCATCACGATCACCATCACGAACGAGACACCCGCGTAGGCGATGCCGATGCCGTTCAGCAGGTACCAGCTGGCGATCGTGAAGAGCAGCAGCAGGGTGTGACCGGCGAACATGTTCGCGAAGAGTCGGACCGCGTGGGTGAACGGGCGCACCAGGACGTTCGAGAAGAACTCGATGACCATGACCAGCGGGAGGACCGGGCCGAGCGACTTGTCGTAGCCCGTCAGGTTCTTGAAGCCGCCGACGAAGCCGTGACGCTTGAAGGTCACCGACATCCAGATGAAGTACACGATCGCGGCGAGGATGGCCGGGTACGCGATGATCGCGGTCACCGGGAACTGGGCCACGGGGACGATCGACCAGACGTTCAGGATCCACACGAAGAAGAACAGCGAGACCATGAAGGGGACGTACTTCTCGCCCTCCTTCTTGCCCAGCGTCTCGTAGACGATCCCGCGGCGCACGAAGTCGTAGCCGGCCTCGGCGACCATCTGCAGCTTGCCGGGGACGACCTTCGGCTTGCCGAAGGCGGCCCAGAAGAAGCCCACGATGATCAGGGAGCCCAGGAGGGCCAGCAGCATCGGCTTGTTGAAGTACGTGCTGGTGGTGCCGGGCTCGCCCCACAGCGGCTCGAAGAGGAACGAGTGCAGGCCCGGTCCGGGGAAGCCACATCCGTCGAAGATGTGACAGTCGGTCTCGAAGGCGAGGACCTGCGTCGGGTCAGCACTCACCGCGGGCTCCTTCAGCGTGGCGCATAGGTACGGCAACCTCGTTGTGTCGGCGCGGCGAGAAGCCGCGGTTCGGCACTGGACTGGTGTTACGGATGGTGGGGCGGCAGTCAGGCATCGAGCCTCGCGATGGAACAGGCGTCAGCTCAGGTGCCCGCGCCCGCAGTGCCGCATATGGCACCGGACGATAGCAGGATCTCGAACGCGCACTTATCCCGGCCCTACCCTTCACGTCTTCGGCCCCGAATTTCCGGGCTTGTCGCCCGGCGTCGAGTCCGGTTCCACGTAAAGGATCTTGGCCTTCATGTGAGCACGGGTCTGCGCGGCGATCCACACGAGGGTGGTCGCCACGAGCGTGATCGCGAAGGCCTTGGGGTTGAACAGAGTGGTGTTCTTGAACGCGGCGAGAAAGACGAAGAGCAGCAGGATCTGGGCCGCGTAGAGCATGAGCCCCATGGCCTGGAAGAGATGCGGAAGCGATTTCGCCGTGCGCTGCAGGACGACGAATCCGATGCCCATGAACAGGATCACCAGCAGCGTCGCGATGACGGCACCGAGCGCCCCCTTGCCACCGGCCACGACGGCACTGATCGCAGCGGCGACAGCGCCGGCGACAGCCGTGGGCACGGCGGCTTGCAGGAGAGATCGGACGTCGTTTGACCGCATGGCGGTTTGCTCCGCGTGGTGGTGGGGGCACGGGACTCGTACGGGACGAGCGTAAGCCCGGTCCGAGTGAGGTCCTCGGGCCAATGGACCGTCGCACTACGGTCCTTCGGCTCTGTCGCCGGGTTTAGTGAACGGTATCACAAACTATTTGATGAGAGCTTTACCTGGTGGGTGTGCTGACTGTCACACATGAGAGGGACCCTGCGCGTGTGTGCGCGACAACCGGCAATCTTGTGTGCTAAAGGGCGTTGATGTCCGACATGCACCCGCCGTCGTCAGCGCGTCGACTCAGCCTTACGCCGGTCGGGGAAGCGCGAACGGGGGCCCACGGCGGTCGCCCCGTTGACGCCGGACACCCCCGCCGCGATCGGCCTGACGGGCTCCGGCTCGGCACCCGAGTCGTCCTGCAGGGCAGCCTCCGCCGCGGCCTCCGCGGCTCGTGCGGCGTGCCGGTAGCGCGGCGGGACCAGGCCCTCGGCCCAGCGCGGTGCGCGCGGGGTGAAGCGCGGCAGGAGCAGCAGGATCAGGCCCACGGCGCTCAGTGCGGCGATGGCGAGCACGATCCACATCGAGGTGGAGTGCACCGAATAGGCCACCGCACCGAAGGCGATGAGCCCCGACCAGAAGTACATGATGAGCACCGCGCGGCTGTGCGAATGCCCGAGCTCCAGCAGCCGGTGGTGCAGGTGTCCGCGGTCGGCGGCGAAGGGCGACTGACCCTTCCACGTACGCCGGACGATGGCCAGGACCAGGTCGGCCACCGGGATCGCGATGATGGTCAGCGGCAGCACCAGCGGCATGAAGACGGGGAGCATCGCGTGCGTCGCGTTGCGCTCACCGCCGGCGAACAGGGCCATCGCGTCCGGGTCCACCTGGCCGGTCATGGAGATCGCGGCGGCGGCGAGCACCAGGCCGATGAGCATCGAGCCCGAGTCGCCCATGAAGATGCGCGCCGGGTGCATGTTGTGCGGCAGGAAGCCGAGGCACATGCCCATCAGGATCGCGGCGAAGAGGGTCGCGGGGGCAGCCGCCTCGATGCCGTAGCCGAACCAGATCCGGTAGCCGTAGAGGAAGAACGCGCACGCGGCGATGCAGACCATGCCGGCGGCCAGGCCGTCGAGGCCGTCGACGAAGTTCACGGCGTTGATGGTGATGACGACGAGCGCGACGGTGAGCAGGTTGCCCTGCCACTGGGTGAGCGCGACCGTGCCGATGAAGGGCACCGGGAGCCACAGCATCGTCAGGCCCTGCATGACCATCACACCGGCGGCGATCATCTGCGCGCCGAGCTTGATCAGGGCGTCGATCTCGAACTTGTCGTCGAGCACGCCGATGAGCCAGATCAGGGCCGCTCCGGAGAGCAGTGCGCGCGGTTCGTTCGACAGCTCGAAGACGCCGTTGAGGTTGCGCAGGTGGTCGGCGACGAGCAGGCCGGCGCACAGTCCGCCGAACATCGCGATGCCGCCGAGGCGCGGGGTGGGCTCGCGGTGCACGTCGCGGGCACGGATCTCCGGCATGGCCCCGGCCGCGATCGCGAACTTCCGCACGGGCCCGGTCAGCAGGTAGGTCACCGCCACCGTGACGCAAAGCGTCAGCAGATATTCACGCACTGGCTGCCCCAGATGTATCGCCGGCCATCTCAGCCCCACACATTAGCTGCGATGTCCCCTCCACCGAGGACGCGAGGGGGCCGCATCCCGGTTGCAGTACGCCCCGCTTGCCCCCATTACTCCCCGTAAGGGGGAAATTCCCTCGTGAGATCGGCGACCTCCGTACGGGTCTTCGCGCCGTCCCCGCGCAGTGCGCGGGCGAAGAGACCCGCGATCTCGGCCATCTGCGCCTCCGCCATGCCCTGGGTGGTGACGGCCGCGGTCCCGAGCCGGATCCCGCGCTGGTCCCCGTACGGGAGGGCGCAGGTGTCGAGCACGATCCCGGCGGCGGCCAGCAGGCCCCGGGCGGTCGGGCCGTCCAGGCCCAGCGGTGCCGGGTCCGCGGTGATCAGGTGGGTGTCGGTACCGCCGGTGGTGATCGCGAACCCGTGCTCCTCCAGCGCCTGCGCGAGCACCCGGGCGTTGGCGACGACCCGGTGGGCGTAGGTGGTGAAGGCGGGGGTCGCCGCCTCGCCGAACGCAACGGCCTTGGCGGCGATGGAGTGCATCTGGGCGCCGCCCTGCGTGAAGGGGAACACCGCCCGGTCGATGCGCTCGGCGAATTCGGAGCCGCACAGGATCATCCCGCCACGTGGACCGCGCAGCACCTTGTGCGTGGTCGCGCACACGACGTCGGCGTAGGGGACGGGGCTGGGCGCGGCCCCGCCGGCCACGAGCCCGATCGGATGGGCCGCGTCGGCGATGAAGTAGGCACCCACCTCGTCGGCGATCTCCCGGAACACCGAGTACTCGGGGTGGCGGGGATAGGAGATGGAGCCGCACACGATCGCCTTGGGCCGGTGCGTGCGGGCCAGCTCCTGGACCTGCCGGTAGTCGATGAGCCCCGTCTCGGCGTCGACCCCGTACCCGACGAAGTCGAACCAGCGTCCGGAGAAGTTGGCGGGCGAGCCGTGCGTGAGGTGCCCGCCGTACGGGAGCCCCATCGCCAGCACGGTGTCCCCTGGCCTCAGCAGCGCCGCGTAGGCGGCCAGCACGGCGGAAGAACCCGAATGCGGCTGGACGTTGGCGTGCTCGGCCCCGAACAGCGCGGTGGCCCGCTCCATGGCGACCCGCTCGGCCACGTCGACGTACTCGCACCCGCCGTGGTAGCGGGCACCGGGGTACCCCTCGGCGTACTTGTTGGCGAGCACCGACCCGAGCGCGGCGAGCACCGCGCCGGAGGTGAAGTTCTCGGCGGCGATCATCTGCAGCGTGCCGGCCTGCCGTTGCCGCTCCCCGGCGAGTACGTCGGCCATCTGCGGATCCTGCTGCCGCAACAGGTCCGTGGGCTGGGTGATGACGCTCATGGCGCGACTCCAGGGGCTACCGGGTACCAGCCACTGTAGGCCCCGGAGTGCCGAAATGCCCCCTTTGACCGCCATTAAGCCCGTCCGGCGTTTGAGGACCGGGGTCCGGGGCGGAGCCCCGGGAAACGGAGAAAGGGCGGGGCGGGGACCAGCTCCGCGCAGCGGAACCCGCACCGCACCGCCCACCCCCAACGGCTCAGCGCGAAGCGGGAACGCCCGTCAGGGCAGTGACGACAGGCTCCAGCGCCTGGTTGATCTCGTCGCCGATCGAGCGGAAGAAGGTGATCGGCGCCCCGTACGGGTCGTACACCTCGTCCGCGTCCGGCGACGGCGCCAGCAGCCACCCCCGCAGCGCCGCGGCGGCCCGCACCAGCGCCCGCGCCCGCTCCGCCATGCCGTCGTCCAGCGGCGGCAGCGTGGCCGGGTCTATGGCCCGCACCAGCCGGGTGAACTCCTTCAGCGTGAAGGTCCGCAGCCCGGCCGAGTGCCCCATCGAGATGACCTGCGCCCGGTGGTCCCGCGTGGCGGTCAGCACCAGGTCGGCCCGGATGACGTGCTCGTCCAGCAGTTCCCGCCCGGTGAAACCGGACGCATCCGCTCCGAAGTCCGCCAGCACCGCGGCCGCGTTCGCCTCCATCGGGGCCCCCTCGTGGCCCCAGGTACCGGCGCTCTCCACGATGAGGTCCCCGGAGACGAGCCCGCCCAGCCGGTGCGACAGGGCGTGCCGCGTCAGCCGCTCGGTGATCGGCGAGCGGCAGACGTTGCCGGTGCTGACGTGGAGTATGCGGAACGAGTCCTTCGCTATGCCACGCCCCTCAGGGCTCACGGGGCGACCTCGAGGTCGGGTACGACCTCCCGCAGCTGCTCGGCGGTGAGCGCACCGGCCCGCAGCAGCACCGGGACCTTCCCCGTGACGTCGACGATCGACGACGGCTCGATACCGGGCGTCGGCCCGCCGTCCAGGTACACGGAGACGGAGTCCCCGAGCATCTGGCGCGCGGCGTCGCAGTCTTCGGGCGCCGGCTGGCCGGAGATGTTCGCCGAGGAGACGGCCATCGGGCCGACCTCGGTCAGCAGCTCGATCGCGACGGGGTGCAGCGGCATCCGCACGGCGACGGTGCCCTGGGTGTCCCCCAGGTCCCACGCCAGCGACGGCTGGTGCTTGGCGACGAGCGTCAGTGCGCCCGGCCAGAAGGCGTCGACGAGCTCCCACGCCTGCTCGGAGAAGTCCGTGACCAGGCCGTGCAGGGTGTTCGGGGAGCCGATGAGCACCGGGGTGGGCATGCCGCGGCCGCGGCCCTTGGCGGCGAGGAGGTCGTGGACGGCCTCCGGGCTGAAGGCGTCCGCCCCGATCCCGTACAGGGTGTCGGTGGGCAGCACGACGAGCTCGCCACGGCGGACGGCGGATGCGGCCTCGCGCAGGCCCGTCTTGCGGTCCGTCGCGTCGTTGCAGTCGTATCGCCGGGCCATCAGCGGGCCTCCTCAAGCAGCGGGGGGGTCACGGGAAGGATCGCGCCCATCACGGCAGGGCCTTGCGGGCGGTCGCGAAACGCGGGCGGTTGTTGAGGTCGGGGTGGTCTGCGGCGTCGGCCCAGCCCCGCTCCTCGGCGAAGATCCACGGGACCTGGCCGCCCTGGGTGTCGGCGTGCTCGATGACGACGATGCCGCCCGGCCGCAGCAGCCGGTGCGCGGTGCGCTCGATGCCGCGGATGGTGTCGAGGCCGTCCTCGCCGGAGAACAGGGCCATCTCCGGGTCGTGGTCACGGGCCTCGGGGGCGACGTACTCCCACTCGGTGAGCGGGATGTACGGCGGGTTGGAGATGACGAGGTCCACCTGCCCGTCCAGCTCGGGCAGCGCGCTGAGCGCGTCGCCCTGGTGGACGGTGACCCGGGAGCCCTCGGCGTTCTTGCGGGTCCACCGCAGCGCGTCCTCGGACAGCTCGACCGCGTGCACGCGCGAGCGGGGCACCTCCTGCGCCATGGCCAGCGCGATCGCGCCGGAGCCGGTGCACAGGTCGACGATCAGCGGCTCGACGACGTCCATCGCGCGCACGGCGTGTATGGCCCAGTCCACGACCGACTCGGTCTCGGGCCGGGGCACGAACACCCCGGGACCGACCTGGAGCTCCAGGTACCGGAAGAACGCGCGGCCGGTGATGTGCTGGAGCGGCTCGCGCGCCTCGCGGCGGGCGACGGCCTCCCAGTAGCGGGCGTCGAAGTCCGCGTCCTTGACGTGGTGCAGTTCCCCCCGTTTGACGCCGTGCACGAAGGCCGCGAGCTCTTCCGCGTCGAAACGCGGTGAGGGCACGCCGGCGGCGGCCAGCCGCTGGGTGGCCTGGGCCACCTCGGCAAGCAGCAAGTTCACGCTGGTCCTCCGGGCTGCTGTCGTACGGGGGGGGTGGTACGGGGTGGTTCCGCGGTACTGCGCGTCCGCCTACTGCGCGGCTGCGAGCTTGGCGGCGGAGTCGGCGTCGACGCAGGCCTGGATGACCGAGTCGAGGTCGCCGTCGAGCACCTGGTCCAAGTTGTACGCCTTGAATCCGGTGCGGTGGTCCGAGATCCGGTTTTCCGGGAAGTTGTACGTACGGATCTTCTCGGAACGGTCCACGGAGCGCACCTGGCTGCGGCGCACGTCGGAGGCCTCCTGCTCGGCGGCTTCCTGGGCGGCGGCCAGCAGGCGCGAACGCAGGATGCGCATGGCCTGCTCCTTGTTCTGGAGCTGGCTCTTCTCGTTCTGGCAGGAGGCGACCACACCGGTCGGGAGGTGCGTGATGCGCACGGCCGAGTCGGTGGTGTTGACGGACTGGCCGCCGGGGCCGGAGGAGCGGTACACGTCGATGCGCAGGTCGTTCGCGTTGATCTCGACCTCGACCTCCTCGGCCTCCGGGGTGACGAGCACGCCGGCGGCGGAGGTGTGGATGCGGCCCTGCGACTCGGTGGCCGGAACGCGCTGGACGCGGTGCACGCCGCCCTCGTACTTCAGGCGGGCCCACACGCCCTGGCCGGGCTCGGTGGCGCCGTTGCCGCCCTTGGTGCGGACGGAGACCTGGACGTCCTTGTAGCCGCCGAGCTCGGACTCGGTGGCGTCGATGATCTCGGTCTTCCAGCCCACGCGCTCGGCGTAGCGCAGGTACATGCGCAGCAGGTCGCCGGCGAACAGCGCCGACTCGTCGCCGCCCGCGCCCGCCTTGACCTCGAGGAGCACGTCCTTGTCGTCACTGGGGTCGCGCGGGACCAGCAGCAGGCGGAGCTTCTCGGTGAGCTCCTCGCGCTGGGCGCTGAGCTCCTTGACCTCGGCCGCGAAGTCGGGGTCGTCGGCCGCGAGCTCCTTGGCCGTCTCGATGTCCTCGGCCGACTGCTTCCACGCCCGGAAGGTCGCGATGATCGGGGTCAGCTCCGCGTAGCGCTTGTTCAGCTTGCGCGCGTTGGCCTGATCCGAGTGCACCGAAGGGTCGGCGAGCTTCTTCTCGAGGTCGGCGTGTTCGCCAACCAGTTCCTCGACCGCCTCGAACATCGGGAGACTCCTGGGGTAAAAGTACGAAAGGGCTGCAAGTGGTCAGGGACCGGGACGACGACAAAGGCGCCGGTCCAGCCGCCCCCGGATGGTCAGGGGGCGACCGGAAACCGGCGCCTGGGTCGCGCTACTTCTTGGCCGCACCCTTGCCGAAGCGGGCCTCGAAGCGGGCCACACGGCCACCGGTGTCGAGGATCTTCTGCTTGCCCGTGTAGAACGGGTGGCACTCGGAGCAGACCTCGGCACGGATGGTGCCTTCGGTCAGGGTGCTACGGGTGGTGAACGACGCGCCACAGGTGCAGCTGACCTGGGTCTCGACGTACTCGGGGTGAACATCGCGCTTCAAGGTGTCTCCTAGATTCGGGAGGGCGCCGGGTCGCAGGAGCCGAATTGCGCACTGCGTGAACCGGGGCCGACAGACCAGTCTGCCAGGACCGGGCTGCCTGTCAAAATTCTGAGGACGCATCCCTCAACGGAGGCGGACCGGCATCTATTCCTGCAGGCCCCGAAGACGTCGTCACCGGACGACGGAACCTGCCGTGCCCTTGTCGCCGGTGGAGTTCGCGGTGGCCTCGGCGGGGATCGGCCGGTCTGCCAGGAGGGCGTCCCAGACGAGCTGGCACTCCTTCTTCAGGGGCGCCACGCGGTTGGGGTCGATCGCGTCCGTGGTGACCGGCAGCGTGATCATGTGCATGTTCTGGGAGTCGATGCCCTGCAGGCTCTGGGCGAAGCCCATGAGGGACTTCACGTCGCCGAGCGCCTTGTCGGTGGTGAGCGCCTTGGTGCCGGTGTCGGCGAGGTCGAGCAGCTTCTTCGGGTTGTCGAACAGCCCGACGGTCTTGACCTGCTTGATCAGCGCCTTGATGAAGGCCTGCTGGAGCTGTATCCGGCCGAGGTCGCCGCCGTCCCCGACGGCGTGGCGGGTACGGACCAGGCCGAGCGCCTGCTCGCCGTTCAGCCGGTTGGGGCCGGCCGGGAGGTCCAGGTGGCTGTAGGAGTCCTTGAGGGGCTTGGTGGTGGTCACCTCGACCCCGCCGAGGGTGTCGATGATCTTCTTGAAGCCCGTGAAGTCGACCTCGATGTAGTGGTCCATGCGGATGCCCGACATCTTCTCGACGGTTTTGACCGCGCAGGCGGCCCCGCCGATCGTGTAGGCCTCGTTGAACTGCCGGCGCTGGCCGCCCGGGTCGGTCTTGCCGTTGCCCGTGGGGCACGAGGGGCGGGCGGTCATCGTGTCGCGGGGTATGGAGACGATGCTGGCCTGCTTGTGGCCCTCGTACAGGTGGACGATCATCGCCGTGTCGGCGCGGGCGGAGCCGCCGTCGTCCTGGCCGTACTCGGAGTTCTCGCCGCCGCGGGAGTCGGAGCCGAGGACGAGGATGTCCATCGAACCGTTGTCGATGTTCTGCGGGCGGTCCTTGCCCAGCGCCTGGTCGATGTCGACCGTCTTCAGGTTGCCGTTCAGCTTGAAGTAGAACCAGCCCAGGCCCGCCCCGCCCAGCAGGACCACACCGGCAGCGCTCCAGGCGGCTATGACGAGGCCCCTGCGGCGCTTCGCGGGCTTACGGCGTCGCCGGCCCGCGGCACGGTGGCCGGCGCCGTTGCTGTCCTGGCTCATGCTCTCCTCAGTCCTGAATGCGGGTCCCCTGTCCCTTGTCACAGACGGCCGAACGTCCCTCAGGGTTCCAAGGCCGCCGAGGGGCCCGTGCCGGGGCAACGAAGGGCGCGTTCCGCCACGAACCTTGCGTAACCCCACCCTCACCTGCGGTTTCCCTGCGGCGCACAGCCCCGCAGCCTCCGGTTCGGGCGGGGCCGGCGTGTGGCGAAGGTCGCACGGTACGAAGACGGCCGCCCCCGTCGCGCGTGCGACGGGGGCGGCCGTGTTCTGCGAGCCGATGACTCAGTCGTCGTTCTTGCCCGACGGAGTCGTCTTCGCGATCTGCATCAGGAACTCGGCGTTCGACTTCGTCTGCTTCATCTTGTCGAGCAGCAGCTCGATCGCCTGCTGCGAGTCGAGCGCGTGCAGCACCCGGCGCAGCTTCCAGACGATGGCGAGCTCCTCCGCGTTGAGGAGGATCTCCTCCTTGCGGGTGCCCGACGGGTCGACGTCGACGGCCGGGAAGATGCGCTTGTCGGCGAGCTTCCGGTCGAGCTTGAGCTCCATGTTGCCGGTGCCCTTGAACTCCTCGAAGATCACCTCGTCCATGCGCGAGCCGGTGTCGACCAGCGCGGTGGCCAGGATGGTCAGCGAGCCGCCGTCCTCGATGTTGCGCGCGGCACCGAAGAAGCGCTTCGGCGGGTACAGCGCGGTCGAGTCGACACCACCGGACAGGATGCGGCCGGAGGCGGGCGCCGCGAGGTTGTACGCGCGGCCCAGACGGGTGATGGAGTCCAGCAGGACGACCACGTCGTGACCCAGCTCGACGAGACGCTTGGCGCGCTCGATGGCCAGCTCGGCAACGGTGGTGTGGTCCTCGGCCGGGCGGTCGAAGGTCGAGGAGATGACCTCGCCCTTGACCGACCGCTGCATGTCGGTGACCTCTTCCGGACGCTCGTCGACCAGGACGACCATCAGGTGGCACTCGGGGTTGTTCGTGGTGATCGCGTTGGCGATCGCCTGCATGATCATGGTCTTGCCGGTCTTCGGCGGGGCCACGATCAGGCCTCGCTGACCCTTTCCGATCGGCGACACGAGGTCGATGATGCGGGTCGTCAGCACGCCCGGGTCGGTCTCCAGGCGGAGCCGGTCCTGCGGGTACAGCGGGGTCAGCTTCTGGAACTCCGGCCGTCCGCGCCCGGATTCGGGAGCCATGCCGTTGACGGAGTCCAGTCGCACGAGTGCGTTGAACTTCTCGCGGCGCTCGCCGTCCTTGGGCTGGCGCACGGCACCGGTGGTGTGGTCACCCTTGCGCAGACCCGCCTTGCGGACCTGGGCGAGGGAGACGTACACGTCGTTGGGGCCGGGCAGGTAGCCCGAGGTCCGGATGAACGCGTAGTTGTCGAGGATGTCGAGGATGCCCGCGACGGGGATCAGCACGTCGTCGTCGGCGACCTGCGGCTCGTTCGGCGCGAACTCGTCGCGGCCGCGACGGCCACGGCGGTCGCGGTAGCGGCCGCGACGGCCACGACGGCCGCCCTCGTCGTCGAAGTCGTCCTGCGGCCCGTTGTCCTGGGGGCCCTGACGGTCCTGACGGCCCTGCTGGCCCTGACCCTGGCCGCGGCCGCCGCCCTGCTGCTGGCGGTCGCCGCGCTCGGCGCGGTCCTGACGGCCGCCCTGGCCGCCCTGCGCGCCCTGGCCCTGGCCGCCCTGGCCCTGCTCGTCGGCCTTGGCACCGCGCTCGCGGCGGCTCTGACGGTCACCGCGCTCGGCGCGGTCCCCGCGGTCACGACGGTCGCGACGGCCGCGGCCCTCGCCGTCCTGAGCAGGAGCGGAGACCGCGGTCGCGGCCTCGGCCTTGGCGTCGGCCTGCGGAGCCGCGACCGTCTCGGTCTTCTGCTCGACCTGCACGACGGTGGCGGGAGCCGAGCCCTCCGGGCTGCCGGACGGGGCGGTGGCCCGACGGCGGCGGCGCTCGCCGACCGGCGCGTCCTCGCTGGCCGGCTGGCCCGGGATCTCGATCTGCGCCGGAGCGGCGGCGGGCTTCTCGGCGGGCGCCTCGGCGGCGGCCTCGCCCGTGCGGGCCTTGCTGGTGGCACGGCGCTTCGGCTTGGCCTCGGCGGCCTCGCCGGCGGCGGCGGAGGCTGCGGCCTTGGGGGCGCCGCCACCCGCCTGCGCCTCCTTGATGACCTCGATCAGCTGGCTCTTGCGCATCCGCGCGGTGCCCCTGATGCCGAGGCCGGACGCGACCTGCTGGAGCTCTGCGAGGACCATGCCGTCAAGGCCGGTGCCGGTGCGGCGACGCTTGGGCGCGGCGCCCGCGGCGGGAGCACTGGTGTCGACAGAGGTGTCGGCAGCGCCCATCAGATCGGTGGTGTCGCTCACGAAGGGTCCTTCCCTGGAGCGGACGTCGGCCTGTCTGGCTCGGCGACCGGTTGTGCTGTCCGACGACGGTCCTAGGTGTGGACCGTGCCGGGGCGGTGGTCCGCCGGTGGGAGATACGGCGGAAAGAAACGTGCGTGGCTGGTTCCGGCGAGAAGCCCCCGAGCTGAAAGCGTGGGAATGTCACGCCGATTCCGGAGCGTGCTCGAAACTGCTGGAAGTGATCAAAGCAGTCGGGGAGGCTCCCGGAAGAAAGGTGGTCCCGGATGGGGACACTGAGCACCGAGCCATGACGGCTTCCGATGCGCACTTGAGACTAACACTACCGGATCCAACAGATATTCCCCCTCTCGATCACCGGCAATCGCGCTGCTTCCGCGCGGGCGGCCTGCCCTGACCGCCCGCCCCTGGCCGGCTCTGATCTGTCCTAGCCGCCCTGGGTACCCAGCGGAAGCACGCTCGCACCCGCGGCGTCGAGCGCGAGCCGGTTCGCGGCCCACCCCTCGCCCGCGAGCTGCGCGACCTTGTCGGCCGCGTCGTTGTCGACCAGCGCGAGGACCGTGGGGCCCGCGCCGGAGATGACCGCGGGGATGCCGTCCGCCCGCAGTCGGTTGACGAGTGCCACGCTCTCGGGCATCGCCGGGGACCGGTACTCCTGGTGGAGCCGGTCTTCGGTGGCCGGCAGCAGGAACTCGGGACGCCTGGTCAGGGCCTCCACCAGCAGACCTGCGCGACCTGCGTTGACGGCCGCGTCCACGTGCGGGACAGTGCGCGGCAGCAGGCCGCGCGCGGTCTCCGTGAGGACGGGCTTGGAAGGTACGAAGACCACCGGAACGATGGAATCGGCGGGGTCCATCCGGATCGCCTTGGCGCTGCCCCCGTCCATCCACGCCAGGGTGAAGCCGCCGAGCAGACAGGCGGCGACGTTGTCGGGGTGGCCCTCGATCTCGGTGGCCAGCTCCAGCAGCGCCGCGTCGTCGAGCTTGGCCTCGCCGCCTATGGTCACGGCGCGGGCGGCGACGATGCCGGCGCAGATGGCGGCGGAGGAGGAGCCGAGGCCACGGCCGTGCGGGATGCGGTTGGCGCAGACGACCTCGAGGCCGCGCGGCTGTCCGCCCAGCAGGTCGAAGGCGGTGCGCATGGAGCGTACGAGCAGGTGACTCTCGTCCCGCGGGAGGGTGTCGGCACCCTCGCCCGCGATGTCGATGTTCAGGCCGGAGTCGGCCACCCGGACGACTACGTCGTCGTAGAGCCCCAGGGCCAGGCCGAGGGCATCGAAGCCCGGGCCGAGATTGGCACTGCTGGCGGGGACGCGCACCCGTACGGCGGCGGCGCGGAACGCTGGACCGGCCATCGTCCGAAGACACTCCTTGTGACTGTGCGAGAACTTCGCTCTTCGCTGGCTCGCTGCGAAATGTACTTGAGAACGTACGACACCCGAAGGCCCTCTGGGCAGCACCACGGTCATATGCGCGGTGGCGGATGTAAGTACAGCGTATCGAAGGAAGGTTCTCTCGCGACATAGGGCGCACAGGAGGCGCACGATGCGTGTCGCACCCTTCGAACGCTCGGACCGGTTCGAGACCGGTCCGAGACCGGTTTCGACGGCCCCTTTATGGCCGTACGGGGTGAGTTGCCGGGTTCCGGAGGGCGTCGCGGCCCTCCGGAACTCCGGGAACTTCCAAAACCGGCTCCGGCGTCAGACCAGGCCGAGCCGGATCGCGGCGGCCTCGGCGTCCACCGGAACGGTGACCGGCTGCGGAGCGCCGGCGATCGCCCAGTCGGGGTCCTTCAGGCCGTTGCCGGTGACCGTGCACACGATCTTCTGGCCGGGGTCGACCAGGCCCTGCTCGGCGGCCTTGAGCAGACCCGCCACCGAAGCGGCCGAGGCGGGCTCGACGAAGACGCCCTCCTGGGAGGCCAACAGCCGGTAGGCGGCCAGGATCTGGCGGTCCGTCACCTCGTCGATGAAACCGCCCGACTCGTCGCGCGCGGCCAGCGCGTAGTCCCACGAGGCCGGGTTGCCGATGCGGATCGCGGTGGCGATGGTGTGCGGCTCCTTGACGACCTCGCCGCGCACGATCGGCGCGGAACCGGAGGCCTGGAAACCCCACACGCGGGGCGTACGGGAGGCCAGGCCGTCGGCCTTGTACTCCTTGAAGCCCTTCCAGTACGCGGTGATGTTGCCGGCGTTGCCGACGGGCAGCACGTGGATGTCGGGCGCGTCACCGAGCGCGTCGACGATCTCGAACGCAGCCGTCTTCTGACCCTCGATGCGTACCGGGTTGACCGAATTGACCAGCGCCACCGGGTAGTTGTCGGACAGCGAGCGGGCCAGGTCGAGGCAGTCGTCGAAATTGCCGTCCACCTGGAGGATCTTCGCGCCGTGCACGAGGGCCTGGCCCATCTTGCCCAGCGCGATCTTGCCGCGGGGCACGAGCACCGCGGAGACCATCCCGGCGCGCACCGCGTACGCGGCGGCCGAGGCCGAGGTGTTGCCGGTGGAGGCGCAGATGACGGCCTTGGCGCCGTCCTCCTTGGCCTTGGTGATGGCCATCGTCATACCGCGGTCCTTGAAGGACCCGGTCGGGTTCGCGCCCTCGACCTTGAGGTGCACCTCGCAGCCGGTGCGCTCGGAGAGCACCTGAGCGGGGACGAGAGGAGTGCCACCCTCGCGGAGCGTGACCACGGGAGTCGTGTCCGTCACCGGCAGGCGGTCCCGGTACTCCTCGATGATGCCGCGCCACTGGTGGGTGCGATTGCTGCTCATGGGTCCTTACTCCCCTTCAACACGCATGATGCTGGCGACACCGCGGACGGTGTCCAGCTTCCGCAGCGCCTCGACGGTCCCGGAGAGGGCGGCGTCGGGCGCGCGGTGGGTGACGACGACGAGGGAGGCCTCGCCGTCCTTGCCCTGCTGCCGCACGGTGTCGATGGAGACTCCGTGCTCCGCGAAGGTGGTCGCCACCTGGGCGAGCACGCCCGGCTTGTCCGCCACATCGAGGCTGATGTGGTAGCGGGTGACGACGTCCCCCATGGGGCTGACCGGCAGCTGGGTGTACGCCGACTCGCCGGGCCCCGTTGCCTCGGCGAGCTTGTTGCGGCAGACGGCGACGAGGTCGCCGAGGACCGCGGACGCGGTCGGAGAACCGCCCGCGCCGGGCCCGTAGAACATGAGCCGCCCGGCGGCCTCCGCCTCGACGAAGACCGCGTTGTACGCCTCGCGGACGGAGGCGAGCGGGTGGGTGAGCGGGATCATCGCGGGGTGCACGCGCGCGGTGACGGACTCGCCGTCGGCGGCCCGCTCCAGGATGGCGAGCAGCTTGATCGTGCAGCCCATCCGCTTGGCGGAGGCGAAGTCCGCGGCGCTGACCTCGGTCATGCCCTCGCGGTAGACGTCGTCGAGGCGGACGCGGGTGTGGAAGGCGATGCCGGCCAGGATCGCGGCCTTGGCGGCGGCGTCGTAGCCCTCGACGTCGGCGGTGGGGTCGGCCTCGGCGTACCCGAGGGCCGTGGCCTCGTCGAGCGCCTCCTGGTAGCCGGCGCCGGTGGAGTCCATCTTGTCGAGGATGAAGTTCGTCGTTCCGTTGACGATGCCCATCACGCGGTTGATCTTGTCGCCCGCGAGGGACTCGCGCATCGGCCGGACCAGCGGGATCGCGCCGGCGACGGCGGCCTCGTAGTACAGGTCCAGCCCGTGGGTCTCGGCGGCGGCGTGCAGCGCCGCACCGTCCTGCGCGAGCAGCGCCTTGTTGGCGGAGACGACGGAGATGCCGTTCTCGAACGCGGTGGTGATCAGTGTCCGGGCGGGCTCGATGCCGCCGATGACCTCGATGGCCACGTCGATGTCGCCGCGTTTGAGCAGCGCGGTCGCATCGGTGGTGATGAGCGCCGGGTCGATCCCCTCGCGCACCTTGGAGGGACGACGCACCGCGACGCCGGCGAGCTCGACGGGCGCGCCGATCCTGGCCGTCAGATCGTCGGCGTGCGTCGTCATGATGCGGGCAACTTCCGAGCCGACCACTCCACAGCCCAGCAGCGCCACCTTCAGCGGACGCGTACGCATCATTCGACCTACGCCTTTCGATCTTCCATCAGTACCCCGCGCGCGGCTTGCGCGCGGGGTGAGAACGCGGGGTGAGAACAAGTCTCACGCAATGGACAGCAGTTTCCACCCTCGGTCCAATGCGTGAGACATCCCATGAGACTCCTGAGGCCATTATTTCTGGGTTCGGAGGGCCTCCCCCAGAAATAACGGAATCACCCGAGGTCGAGTTGCAGGAGATCTTCCTCCGTCTCGCGCCGGACGATCACCCGTGCCTGACCGCCGCGCACGGCGACGACGGGCGGGCGCAGCGCGTGGTTGTAATTGCTGGCCATGGACCTGCAGTAGGCGCCGGTTGCGGGCACGGCGACGAGGTCGCCGGGCGCCAGGTCGGCGGGCAGGAAGGCGTCCTTCACGACGATGTCGCCGCTCTCGCAGTGCTTGCCGACGACGCGGACGAGCATGGGCTCGGCGTCGGAGGTGCGGGACACCAGCGAGATGGAGTACTCGGCGTCGTAGAGGGCGGTCCGGATGTTGTCGGACATGCCGCCGTCGACGCTCACGTACGTCCGGAGCCCCTCGAGCGGCTTGATCGTGCCGACCTCGTAGAGCGTGAAGGCGGTCGGCCCGACGATGGCCCGCCCCGGCTCGACGGAGATCCTGGGCGCCTTCAGCCCGGCGCTCTCGCACTCCCGGGCGACGATCTCGGTCAGCGCCTTGGCGATCTCGTGGGGCTCGCGCGGGTCGTCGTCGGACGTGTACGCGATCCCGAGGCCGCCGCCGAGGTCGATCTCGGGCAGCTCCACCCCGTGCTCGTCGCGCACGGCGGCCAGCAGCTGCACGACCCGCTTGGCCGAGACCTCGAAGCCGGCCATGTCGAAGATCTGCGAGCCGATGTGGGAGTGGACGCCGAGCAGCTCGAGGCTCTCGTGCCCGAGCGCCCGCCTCACCGCCTCGGCGGCGCTGCCGTCGGCCACCGCGATCCCGAACTTCTGGTCCTCGTGCGCGGTCGCGATGAACTCGTGGGTGTGCGCTTCCACACCCACCGTCACGCGGATCTGCACGGGCTGGCGCACGCCCGCCTCACGGGCGATGTGCGCGACGCGGGCGATCTCCTGGAAGGAGTCGAGCACGATGCGCCCGACGCCGGCCTCGACGGCCCGGCGGATCTCGCTCTCCGACTTGTTGTTCCCGTGAAAAGCGATCTGGGATGCCGGCATCCCGGCGGCCAGCGCGGTGGCCAGCTCCCCACCGGAACACACGTCCACGTTCAGCCCTTCCTCCCGCAGCCACTTGACGACGGCCTTGGAGAGGAACGCCTTGCCGGCGTAGAACACGTCGGCGTCCTTGCCGAAGGCGTGGGCCCAGGCACGGCACCGGGAGCGGAAGTCCTCTTCATCAAGAAAATAGGCGGGGGTCCCGAACTCCTCGGCGAGCTTGGTGACTTCGATCCCGCCGACGGTCACCACACCATCTCCATTACGGGTGACGGTCCGCGCCCAGACCTTCTCGTCCAGCGCATTCAGATCATCGGCGGGCGGGGAGTAGTGCCCCTCGGGCAGCACATCGGCGTGACGGGGTCCGGCGGGGTGCGCGGAACGGCTCATCGGTATCTCTCTTCGCAGGTCACAGTCGTTCGGATGCGTCCATGCCGAGCAGGGCCAGGCCGCCGGCCAGCACCGTCCCGGCGGCTTCGGCAAGAGCCAGCCGGGCACGGTGGGCGGCCGAGGGTTTCTCGTCGCCCTTGGGCAGTACGCGGTGCTGGAAGTCGAGCAGCGCGTCGGCCGGCTCGACGAGGTACCTGGCGAGCCGCTCGGGCGCACGGTGGTGCGCGGCGGCTTCGAGTGCGAGGGGGAAATCGGCGAGGGCCCGGACCAGCGCGGCAGCACCGGCCGAATCTCCGGCATCGCCTGCGCCATCGACGTCCCCGGCCTCGGCCTCGGCCTCCGCCCGGAACCCGATCTGCTCGGCGTTCCTGCTCAGCGCGCGCGACCTGGCGTACGCGTACCGCACGCGGAAGAACTCGTTGGCCTCGCCCTGCACGAGCAGCCGGTCGTCGAACCGGGGCGTCTCGCGGGCTGGCACGACGACCATGCCCCAGACGGCGGCATCTGCCCCGTACCGGTCGACGACGTCGGAGTCCCTCTTCGCAAGCGGCGCGACGAAGAAATCACCGGGCAGCTCGCGTGCATGCCCGCCCTGGACCCGCAGGAGCCGCAGCACACAACGCCGCACAACGGTCTCGCGCAGCCCGCCGGCGTCCCCCTCGCCCTCCGCGAGGAGGGCAGCCGCTACCCGCAGGTCCCGGCTCGCGACGTCCCGGACCACGTCGGGGGCGGAAACCGCGGGCAGCACGAAGTTCAGGAACCCGGCCCCGGTGACCTCGACACTCTCGATCCCCGGCTCCGCACCGAGCCGCCGCGCCAGCACGTCCGCCACACCACGCGGCGGGAATCCGGCGCCGCCGACACCCTTGGCACCCTTGGCGACCTGAAAAGCGACGGGCGAGGCATAGTCCCCCACCCCACCGGGCCGGGTCCGCTCGACGACGACCCGCTCCGGCACGACCACCGCCGCCGGCAGCTCCCCGTCCTCAACGGCGCAGCGCACGGCACGTACGACGCAACGGGAGAGGTCAGCGGGGGTCACGGGACCAGCCTAGGGGAGACGCCCCCTCATCCCGCGAAGAGTTTCGCCATGTGAACAGCTACGTGAACGGAGACGCGAACGGAGGCCTGCGCAGACACTCGCCGACCTCACCCCCTCCCCCTCCCGGCAGGAGCCCCTTTCCTCCCGTCGCGCCGGTCCTTGCGCTCGATCAGCCGCCGCACGACCCGTACCAGCTCGGCGGGCTCGAACGGCTTCGCGAGGAAGGCATCTACCCCTGCCGCGATCCCGGCCTCGACCTCCTGCTGCGTACAGGCACTCACGATCGCAACGGGCACGTCCCTGGTCCGCGGATCGGCCCGCAGCTGCGCGGCGGTCCCGAACCCGTCGAGTCTGGGCATGACCACATCAAGGGTGATGGCATCAGGACACACGCGATGCACCACGTCCAGACACTCGGCACCATCATTCGCGGTCACGACCTCGAAGCCCTCCAGCTCGAGATTGACCTTGATCAGCTGCCGGATGACCTTGTTGTCGTCGACAACAAGAACCCGGCCTGAGACGCCTGGCACAACTCGAGAGTAGGTCGACCCAACCCCCCGCGTCCGGGTTTTCGCCACTTCCACCCCCTCCGGGCGACCCACCCCCTACTCCCCCGTAAACGGGTTCCTGATCACCCCGTGGAAGCTGGTAGTGTTCAACCCGTCGCAGCAACACCGCGACAGCGCCCCCGTAGCTCAGGGGATAGAGCAACGGCCTCCGGAGCCGTGTGCGCAGGTTCGAATCCTGCCGGGGGCACTTCTGATGAAGTGCCCAAAGACCCCGCCACCAGCGAGAACGCTGAGGACGGGGTCTTCGCGTATGTGTAGCCGTGTGCCAGGCCATGCAGCCCTATGACAGCCCCTGCGGCCTATTCGCGGCCTGGATCCCTCCGCAACTCCCCAGGTCAGCCCGGGAAACACGAAGGCCCCCGGGTCTCCCCAGGGGCCTCGGGCCGCAACGGCTCACCTCTCACTCGTACTCGCGAAGCAGCTCCTCGATCCGCCGGTTGCCGACCTCCTGCCGGCCGTCGAGGCACTTCGCGTACCGGCCGAGCAGAACCTCCACGCTGTTGCCAGCCCGCGCCGCAACCTCGGTCGGGTCGACACCCGCGTTGAGCCAAGTGGAGAGCGCGGAGTGCCTCAGGTCATACGGCCGACGCGCGAGCGGAGAGGCGACCACGGCCGGCGGCAGGGCCAGGAGCCGCGCCTCCTGCCAGGCCCGGTAGTACGTCGAGGAGGACACCACTCCCCCACCCTCACTGAAGAAGAGCCGCCCGTCCTCGGCGGTCCTGAAGGTATCGATGTGCTCCTGCAGGACAGCAACGAGCTGGGGCGGGATCGGCACACGCCGCACCTCCTCGGCGGGCCGGTTCTTGAGCCCGCGGTCGTCATGACTCAGGCCGGAGTCCGTCCACTGCCGCCCGACACTCGGGCGGGACCGGTTCAGCAAGGCCTCTCCCCAGCCACTGGCGGGGAGGGTGAGATCCGGCAGGGACAGCCCGACCGCCTCGGCGGGCCGGAAGCCCCCGAAGTACATCCCGGCGAAGAGCCCGACCAGGCGCCGGCCGCGGCCCCGCTTGAAGCCGCCGATGTAGGACACGGCGCACAGCAGCGACCGCGCCTGCTCCGGATTCGCCACGACGCGGGGATCCACGTCGTTGGCAACCTTCGGCTTCTGCCAGCGGACAGCGCCGAGGGGATTCTCCTGGAACTCACCGAGATCAACCGCGTAGTGCATGGAATTGACCAAGGTTCGCCGCTTCCGGTGAACGGTCTCAGCTGCGGCAGCAGTCCCGTCGAGCTTGATCTTGAGGGAGTCGAGTACGGCGCGCCCCACCACAGGATCCACAAGATCCCCGAGAGGACGGGAGGCCTTGGAAACCCAATGCAGCGCGTTGGCGATCTCGTCCGGGATTTCTCGATCACCAGGCCCCGGCAAGACGAATGCCCAGTTGCGCAGCGCTCGCCTGAGAAGCCTCTCCTCCGGGCGTCCGGGCCGATCGTCCAACAGGGCCAGCGTGACCGAGGTCAGCGACTCGTTGATCCCGTCACGGGTGTTCGGAGCCGCGTGCGGCCACTTCATCGCGAGGTACTGCAACGCGAAGGAGTACCAGCTGAGGGATGCCCGGCGTTCCGCCATCGAGTCGGGAAGACCCGATGCCGTATCGAATTCCTCGCCGTCGCGTGCGGCACGAAGGAGCTTCGACCTGAAGCTGTCGGCGAGCGCCTTCGTCTTCCGGGTTTCGGAGAAGGGCAGCCCCGCAACCTTCCATCGAACTTCGTAGGAGGGACGCTTTCCGGGCTTGACGCGAATGGACCAGACCCGCACATCGGTGGACTTCACGCGGCAGCTCCCTCCCGACTCCTCAGCCAGGCAAGAAAGTCACTCCGCCACACCCGCAGCTCTCCATTCGGCAGGGTGAATGCTTTCGGCGCCTTGCCGAGTTCACGCCACCGGTAGAAGGTCCGCCGCGAGATCCCCTTCAGCTCGGAGAGGACCTCCGCCGTGGTCATCAGCTCGTCCTTCACGTCACGTCCCCTTCCAATTCGAGCAGGGCTTCACGGGCGGTCTCTCGGTTGAGCTGGATGTCGCGGGCGATGGTGGCGGCGAGGACGGATTCGCCGGGGGTGTGTCCGTGGCCGGCGTACTGCCAGGAGGCGAGGACGAGCACGGTGTCTGGCGCGACGTCGTCCAGGCCGCGGGCTTCCCGTTCCTGGGCTGCGCGGTAGTCGGCGCGGGTCTGGCGGAGGGCTCCGAGGGTGGTGGAGTACTGGCGGGACTTGGTGGAGAAGTGGCCTCGGAAGCCGAGCATGTGGGCCCAGCGGGTGAGCGGGCGGTCTGGATAGAGGGGCTGTAACGCAGCGCAGGCCTCCATAAGGCGCCGGGCATGGTCGGCGATGGGCAGCCGGGCGAGGTCGTCGCTGAGGCCGGTGCCGTGGCAGCGGGAGCAGTCGTTCAGTGCGGAGCCGGGGCGGTAGTAGCGGTCGGAGAGGCCGGATCCGCGGCACCTGCGGCAGTGCACAGCCGTGTCGGTCGCGCCGGTGGTCTCGGCCGCTTTGGTGGCGTACTTGGCGACGTACGAGGCGACGGCTTGTTCTGTGATGTCGGAGCCATCCCCGAAGGCCTTGATGGGGCGGACGTCGAGCTGCGTGCCCCAGCGGAAGGTCCGGGCGGGCTGACCAGCGGCGGCCGGGACCGACACCGAAGTGTAGGAGTGGGTGACCGCGGCCCGGATCGCCCGGTCGAGGAAGTCGGTGCTTGCCCACGGGGGTGGCGGGCCGAGGGGGCCGGCCGGTCCGTCGATGCGGATGACTGCGTGGAAGTGGATGGCTCCGCGCTTCTGGAACTCGGCGACCTTGCCGTAGGAGAGGCGGGCCACCTCCTTCAGCTCCCGTTGGGTCAGCCCGGCGTAGGCGGCGATCTCGCGGCGCAGACGGGTGGTGAAGCGCTGCCACAGTTGACCGGCCACGTTGTTGAACAGGACGGCAGCGGCGTAGTCGTAAGTGGCCGGGTCGAGGGCGGTGCCGAGTTCAGCATCATCCCCCTGGTGGTGCTTGCCGCAGCGGCACGGGCGGCCGGCGGGGCGGTTGTGGACCGGGCCGAAGGACGGAGCCGTGAGGGTGACGAAGGCGCGGGGGTGCTCACGGACGGTCTCGGGGATGCCGCGGCGGTCGTCTCCGGCGAGCCCGGCACGGATCAGGTGATAGGTGTCCCCCGCGTACGTCCAGGCGCAGGCGGGGCAGCGGGAGGCGCGGCGGTTGCCGCAGGCGATCCGGAGGCGGGCGCCGGGTTCGTTCTCGGTGGAGTAGCGGTGCAGGGTCTCGCCGGAGGTCTTGTCCTTCGCGACGGTCCAGCCGGTGATGTGGATCGGGTCGGAGCACCCGCCGGTGCGGCGGATCTGGTCCTCCCAGCGGGCGTAACCGGGAGCCCCGGCCACCTTCAGCATGTCGCCGAGGAGGCCGGGGTCCAGGTCCGCGAGGGGCGCGGGGTTGGTCACGCCGTCACCGTCCGGCGGGGACGGATGGAGCGGCGGTTGCCGGTGCCGTGGCAGGCCTGGCAGTGGGCGGTGATGGTGCGCAGGGCGCCGGTGCGGTCGCGGCCGCCGAGGGTGATCTTTACGGCGGGGAAGCCGTCGCAGTCGGGGCAGATCTGGGCGGGCGTGATGGTGGGCTGGGCCATGATGGTGCTTCCTTCCGGTTCGTTGGATCGGGCAGGAGCGCGGCGCCGGGACGGCGGAGACTTGGCGGTTGAGGCCGTCCCGGGGCCGGTCAACGGCTCTTGAACTCCTGGCGCATGGCGCGGACGAGGAAGAGCAGGACGACGCCGCTGATGGACAGGGCGACGGCGGTGACCGCGACGGCCAGGAGCAGCGAGACGGCGACGGAGGCCAGGGCGAGGACTCCGGCGACTCCGCCGGCGGCGAGGGCGAGCGTGGTACCGGGCGAGTGCTGGACCAGGCCGCCGAGGGAGGTCGGGGACTTCGCGGGGACTGGGGCTGGTGCCGACTCGGAGTGTTCGACGGGCGCGGGGGTCGGGCGGATGGTGGCCGGGGTGTACGTGTCGGGGCTGGGGTACTTGGGCTTGAACACGGCTGATCTCCTTCCGGGGTGGGTTACTTGGTGATGGCGGTGTCGATGACCGGGGCAAGGAGGCTGTCCGCGAGGAGGTAGCCGCCGAGGAGGATCACGGCGACGAGCCACCAGGGCGGGCGGATCAGCTTGATTCCGAGGGCGCCGACGACGATCAGCGCGAGCCAGAGCGGAACGTCCATGACGGGTGGCCTTCCGGGGTCAGCTGACGCGGCAGCGGTGGGAGCGGGCGGCGAGCTGTGCGGCAGTGCTGGTCGTGTAGTTCGTGACCGACCAGCCGCATCCGTCGGTGGTACAGACGGCAGCGTGCTTGGTACGGCCGTGGCGGTCGCGGTAGGTGCCGATCTGGACGGGGCCTATCTGCATGAGCGAGTGGAAGCGATCCGGGGCGGGCATACGGGGTCTCCTTTTCAGGCGAGTTGGGCGGTGATGGCGACTGCCATATCGGCCGGGACGCCGAGGCGGGCACGCAGGGTGTCGGTATCGAGCGCCGTGCCGGTGCGGGCCAGATGATCGGCTGCGAGCTTGCGGGCGTGCTCGACCAGCGCGGCCGGAACGGGCACCGGCTCCGGTGCTGGTACGGGTGCGGGGAGGGCGGGGACAGGCTCTGGCTCGGCGACAGGCTCGGCGGCTGTGTCACGTTCGATGACCGTGGACTCGATCTCGTCCGCAGGGGCGCTGTCTTTCACCGGGCCGGGACTGGCAGCCGGCGTGGGGTGGACGAGAAGGGTTCCGCCGAGGAAGGCCAGGGCGGGCCAGCCGGCGACCAGGATCCGAAGCCAGTCGGGGACGTGGCCCAGGTCGAGGAGTCCCGCGGTGGCGACGTTCGCGCCAAGCGAGGCGACGAGTGCCACGGTGAACCAGGTCCAGGCCGAGCGGACCGGTTCCCCGGCATCTCGCAGGAGCCGGAGACGGCGCCAAGCGGCGACCAGGAGCAGGTCCACGCTGACCGGATAGGCCCACGCCTTCCAGCCGGCCTGTCCGGCTGCTTCGGCCAGGTCGTGAAGGTGGGCGAAGGACAGGGCCCCGGCGATCACGGCCTGTACGAGCACGGCGTCCGGGCGGGCCTTGGGAAGCATCGGGGTTCCTCCTTCCAGGGGTTGGAGCCAGGGCCGGGCAGGGCGATTGGCCAGCCGCCCGGCCACGGCGGCTCAGGTGGTAGGGGCTTCTCCGGTGCCGAAGCAGGCCAGGCAGAAGGCGGCCTGCCGGTCTGCGGTGTCACGGGGAGTGCGGCGGGATCCCACGCGGACGGTTTCGGTGGTCTCGCCCTTGCCGTCGCAGTCGGGGCACTTCTTCGCGGTGGGTTTGCGGGCGGTGCTCTTCCTCGCGGTGGCCATGAGGATCACTCCTGCTTCTTGGCATGGGAGGGGTAGGGACCTGGCGTGATGCGGTCACGCCGACCGATGGAGCAGGGGGAGGTTCAGACGCTCGCGGCGGTGGGCTTCGGCTGGACGGTGCCAGTCAGCGCCGGGGTCGGGAGTGCCGGCCGGAAGGGGGCGAGTTCGCCGATGTCCGGGGTGCGGTGGGCGTTCGCGTTGCAGACGTTGACGGCCTGGCGGAGCGTGAGGTGCGGGGTACGGATACGAACCCAGCCGCCGGAGGAATCACCGACCACGGCCGTACCGGGTCGGTCGGTGGGGATCTGGACCGTGGCGAGGACAGCGTCCGGGGAGATGTCCCCAAAGGCCATGTTCGCCGAGGTCTCGTCATTGACGCGGTGAGCGGTGCGGCCGGTGAGCTGGGCACGAAGCATCGTGATCCCCTTGCCGAGTTCGGAGCCGAAGCGCTGACCGCAGATCTCCAGGTAGATCCCGGCAGCGCGGCCGAGCTGGGCGAGGCGAACCAGGTCAGTGATGATCTGATCCCGGCGCTTCTCCTCGTCCTTGGTGACGTACAGGGCCAGCTCTGCCACCTCGTCGACCAGGAGCACGACCGGCACCGGGCGCAGGTGCTTGGGCAGGTCCCAGATGTTCGCAGTGATCTCCGCGTCCGGGATGTCGGCGCTGATGCGCTGCTCCCGTCGGATGATGTCGTAGACGCGGGTCATGTAGCGGACGAGCGCGGCGAGCAGGTCGGCGGCGGTGTCGGGGTTGTCGGCGAGTGCGGTGAACCGGCGAGCGAGCGGGGCGAGTTCCACGCCGTTCTTGCAGTCGATCCCGGCAAGGGCGACGTGCTGAGTGGCGAGGCCGGCCACCAGGTTGCGCAGGTAGACGGACTTCCCGGACTGTGTCGCCCCGACGTTCAGGGCGTGGGGCACCTGGAGGTAGTCCCGGTGGAACACCTCGCCGTCCTCACGCAGTGCCACCGGGACGCTCATGGGTTCGTCGTCGCGTAGGGCGGGCATCTGGACCCGCTTGAGGACGTCGTAGCCGGTCATCCTCAGCTCGATCACCGAGGACTTGATCTCCCGGGCGGTGACGTTGTGCAGGGCGAACGAGTGCCGGAGCCGGTCAGTGGCGGCGGCCACGTCGTAGGCGTCCTGACCAGGCCGGAGCTTGAGCCGCAGAACGAGACCCGTGCGAGTCGGCCGGATCCGCAGGATCCGAGGTGCTCGGGATTCCGGGACTGGACGGTCGGACCAGCGAGCCAGGGCCAGGCGCCACCGCGAGGGCGGGACGGTGAGCCCGCAGGCCTCCATCACCGACCGGTAGCGGACCAGGACCCGCAGGGCCGCGAAGGTGACCCCGAAGGTCAGCCAGTACCAGGCCGGCCACCGCCACCGAAGCACGAGTGCGAGGGTGGCTAGAACCAGCAGCGTGACCGTTAACCAGTTCACCGTCAGGCCGCCTTCGGCTTCGACGCGTCCCCGGCGAGTGAGGTCACCGCGACCGCACGGAAGCTGATCCCGTGCCGCTTCTGGCCGTTGAACTCGTTCTCCCACGGCCGGGCCACCAGCCCGGTCAGCGCGACCGGCGTACCCATGGCCAGCTGACCGGAGACGTCGGGCTCCGCCACGGTGACGGAGATGACCTCGGCGTTGCCGTTCATCACGAACAGCACGTCGACGGTCACGAGGTTGTTGCCGGTCTCGTTGTCGACGGCAACCTGGCCGGTCTTCTTGTCGCGCAGCTTCAGCTGCGGCGGCTGGGCAACCATCACGGTTGCGCCGGTGGTGTCGACAGGGATCTGACGCATTGATGCTCTCCTTGAATCGACCAACTTGGCCCACTTAGTGGGTCAACCTGACTTGAGGATGCACTTGTCATACCTAGTACGTCAAGTGCTGAATCTCGACTCCTGCGGACGCGGTGTGGTGCACTTGGTGCGACAACCACTGAGAGGGGCTATGGCCGAGTTCACCGGGCGTGCGAGGTACCTGGAGATCGCTGACGACTTCAAGCGGCGAATCCGAGACGGGCAGCTGGCTCCGGGCGAGAAGCTCCCTTCCGAGGCCGAGCTGATGACCGATCACGGCGTTTCACGCACTGTCGCCCGCCAGGCGATCTCCCGCCTCCGGGAGGACGGCTATGTGATCTCGCACCAGGGCAAGGGCAGTTTCGCGACCATTCCGGGTGAAGACCGTCCTGTGAAGCGCAGCCCCGAGTTCGAGCAGATCACCGAGTACCTGGCGGAGATGCGCCGGGACATGCATCGGCTCGCCGAGCGCATGGACCAGGTTGAGGCTCTGGTGCGGAAGCAGTCGCAAGCCGAGTGACCATCGCGTCCGCACGGCGTACAAGTGCCGCGACTTCCTCACCAAGCACCTTGACCTCACTGATCAGTTCCAGCACCTCAGCCGCGGTCAGCGCCACCCGCCCCGCCCCCTAGTTGCACCTTCGTTCCGACAGTCGTTCGAGCTGTCTGCAACGCTAGGAGCAGATCGCAGCACCACCCCGGAAAATCTCTCCGGGGTCAAGCTGAGAGACGGGGGGACGCTCTTCTCATGCGAGGAATGACGACGAACCTGACGATCGGCGAGCGCGTTGCGTGGTACCGCCGGCGGCGTGGCCTCTCCCAAGAAGTCCTGGCCGGACTCGTCGGCCGGACAGTCGACTGGCTGAGCAAAGCCGAGAACAACCGGCTGGAGCTCGACAGGCTTTCGGTCATCAAGTCACTGGCCGATGCGCTGGACGTGACACTCGGCGATCTCCTTGCCGAACCGGCCCTGATGGACTGGACAGCCGACAGCGGCACACGCACCGTGCCGGCCCTTCGGTCTGCACTCATGAACTATCGCCAGCTCACCCCACTCCTGGGGGTCACCACCGAAGGCGAGGCAACACCGCTCGACGAGCTGAGCCGCAACGTCGCCGAGGTCTGGGACGCCTACCAGAACTCCCACTACGGCTTTGCAACGCGCCGTCTTCCGCTCCTCCTCGCCGATGCCCTCATCACTGCCCAGAGCTGCGAGGGTGCAGAGCGCGAACGGGCGCACGAGCTGACTGCCATGACGTACCAGGGCGCCGCCATGGTGCTCACGAAGCTCGGCGAAACGGACCTCGCCTGGATCGCGGCCGATCGAGGACTCGCCGCAGCCCAACAGTCCGGAAACACCGTGGTGACGGGTTCTTTGCTCCGCTCTGTGGCGCATTGCCTGCTGTCCAACGGCCGCTTCGATGCAGCCGTACAACTCGTCGGCGACGCTTCCGACCACCTGCGTCCCGGACTCGAAGATGCCGGCCCCGAATTCCTCTCGATCTACGGGACGCTCTACCTCGCAGGCTCGATGGCCGCTGCCCGTGCTGACGATCGCGCCACGACACGCGATTTCCTCGCCGAGGCGGACCAGGCGGCTCAGCGACTCGGCCACGATGCCAATCACGTCTGGACCGCCTTCGGCCCCACCAACGTCGCAATCCACCGCGTAGCCACGGCGGCCGAGCTGGGCGACATGCAGGTCGCAGTAGACCTTGGACCTCGCATCGACACCAGTACCCTGCCGACCGAACGTCGCACACGCCACAATCTCGAAGTGGCGCGGGCGCTCAGTGCTCACAACCGCCAGGACGACGCCCTCGCCAAGATCCTCGAAGCGGAGGTCTGGGCACCAGAGCAAGTGCGGAGCCACTACCTCGCGCGAGAACTCGTCCTCTCCTGGGTTCGCAACCACCGAGGGCGCCCGAGCCGGACGCTGGCCGACCTCGCCCACCGACTCCACGTGATCTGACATAGGTAGGCTCACCTGCATGGCAGCGAACGAGCACGAAGCGAAGATGGCGCACCCGCGGATGGCAGCGGGTGCGCTCTTCTTTGACGACTCCGGCCGCATCCTCATGGTGGAGCCGATCTACAAGAACTACTGGGATATCCCCGGCGGATACGTAGAGACCGGGGAGTCCCCGCTCTCCACTGCCAGGCGCGAGGTCGAGGAGGAGCTGGGTATCGCCCCGCCGCTGGGGCGGCTGCTGGTCGTGGACTGGGCCCCGAGCGCCGACGAGGGCGACAAGGTTCTGTACCTCTTCGATGGCGGACAGCTCAGCCCCGAGGTTCTGGCGCAGATCGAGTTGCAGGCCGACGAGCTGAAGAGCTACGCGTTTGTCGAGCCGGACGAAATCAGCGAGCGCACCATCCCGCGGCTTGCCCGCCGGATCCTCGCGGCCGGCAAGGCCAGGCAGGAGGGCACCCAGATCTACCTGGAGCACGGTCAGCAGCCACAGGAAAACGCGGCTTGATGCGAAGCGGTCAGGAGCGCAGCCAGGCTCGCTGATGGCGGGCCACGGCATAGACCTGGTCCACCTGCTCCATGCTCAGCTTGCCCGAGAGCGGGCCGAGCGCGGAAACCTCCCGTTCCAGGTACACACGCACATCATGCTGTGTGATGGCCCGCCGGATAGAGGCCGCCCCAGCGAAGACCAGCACGGGCTCCACTGGCACGGCGAAGCCGCAATACCGCTCCAGCACTCCCCGGACGTATGCAGCCTCGCCCTTACTGGCGGCGGTGTACGGCACGGGCGGGCCGCCATTCACCTTGGCCATCTCATCCCCGACCCAGACCGAAGCGCCTGGGTGGTTCTTGGTGTTGATCGCAAAGATCCCGCCGCTGCCGATCAGCAGGTGGTCGATGTCCCCGCCATTGCTCTTCCGCACTCCGTGCAGGACGCGCCAACCGTGGGCGGTCAACCGCTGCAACTCACGACCGACACGACGCTCGCCCTCCAAACCGCGGTACCAGGAATCCCACTCCGAAGGCCGCCTCAGCATCTTGGACCAGGCCCGCTGGACGAATGACGGCCCCCGGGCGGCGATCGTCTCTATCAGCATCGCGCCGGGCGGGTTCCGGGCAAGATCGTCAGCCACGGTCAGCTGCGGCAACTTCAACGGACGATCAGCGCCACGCTCGATGCCCCGACCTGAGCGTGGAGCCTTCCCGGTTCCCGTATCGCGAGACTGCCCCGGACTCGATGAGGGTGGCTGGACGGTTGCAGACTCCCCCAGGTGCTGGCGGAGCAGGGCTACCGCTTCGCGCTGGTACTGCGGCACCTTGACCGTGATGGCTTTCGTCTTGCAGTCCGCCCAAGCGACCGCAGTGCCATCCGGCAGATTGACGTACAGCCGTTCCAAGCCGTGCCGCTTCCACGAGCTCACGGTGAGATCGCTCATTGGCCCCCCGATGTGTGCCGACCCCAATGACATGGGACCAGCCAGGCACGGGCCCGGCAAGAGCGCCTTGCGATAAGAGTTTCCCTACTTCATCAAGGGCGCTTCCGCCGCCAAGGCGGCGTCGCGCGCCCGTCGCCCCGGGCCTGCGCTCCTGTCTCCGCCCCGCTCCAGCCCGGGGCGCCGGCCGCGCGCCAATGGCTAAGGCTCGACGGGAGACAGGCCTGGCCTGATCGGTCGGCTTCCTGTCAGCACAGATGCCTCCGGCGGGGGCGCTCAGGCTCCGGGATGACCTGGGCCCGTACTGCGACAACCGGCCGGTTCGTGGTTCGGGAGGAGCTGTCATCCCGTCTGCCGTCGACCCAGGCAAGCCATAGCAGACCAGGCTTCTGGGGCCCAGGTCGTTCGTCCAGTAGGGCGCTCCACCTGGGCCCCAGAAGCCTGCCCCACTATCACTCCGTGTGGGTCGACGGCAGACGGGATGACAGCAGGGAGCGTTGTGGCTGAGGCAGCAGCCCCAGCGGGCTCAACGTGGCGCCAATCGGGCACCTCTCCAGGTCAGCAAGGCACCCATCTGGCAGACATTGACGCGCGCCGCAACAGCACAGCGCAACACAAAAACGTTACGCTACGCGTTCAAATCTCGACCCGGCAAAACGTTCCGCCACCCTCCGTAACCGATCACACGCATCCAACAGGCGGACCATCCACCGTGGGTACGCCTGAACGGGGATGTGGAGCCCCCTACACTCCTGCCGGCCAGGCACGACCCGTGACAGACTGCCCGTGTGAGCGAGCCCAAGATGACATCCGCGACGAACCTGAAACTCGCCCTCAAGTGGCCGAGGGAACAGCCCAAGGCCCTACTGTCCAACCAGTTCGCCGTGTCCCTGGGGGTTCCAGCCGGCTCGGGGCCAGATGAGATCTACCTGATGATTGGGCATGTAGATCCCCCGTTCCTCGTCGGCACTCCAAGCGATGTTGAGAATCAAGCTGCCCAGATCCAGTCCTTGGAAGTTGACGTGCTTGGGCGCTACGTCTTTACTCGAAGCAGGCTGAGTGAGTTGATTAGCCTGCTGCAGGGAGCTGCAGACATCTACGATCGAGCGACAGGGGGCACGCTAGATGAAGACGCAAGCGAAGGGCCCTGAGCAGGCCTCGCAGCTCAGCGCTGTCAGCCAGACCCAGGTTGAGGTCTTCCCGTGGCTGATCAGCAGCTCGTTCGCAAGCAGCACCGCTGTCAGTGACGACCATGGATACAGGGATTCAGTGAACGCGCCTCTGAGCCGCGCTACTGTAGTGGCCCTCAACCAGCGCTTCCAGTCCGGGAACGTCCCTCGTCGTAAGGTGCGTAAGCTCGTTTGAGCCAACTTTCGTGGCAAGTGGCTACGAAGGCAGACAGGACCCTCATGCAGGGTTTCACCTGCACTGAGCCAGCCAGACGGAACCCTCGCAACGGGCGGAGCTTGCCCCACCACAAAGAGTGGGAGTTCGAGGTTCAGAAGTGGTTTCGCTCTGGCGACGCGATGGCCGACGCCAATGGCGACGCAGTGCATGACGGTCGCCTCCTGCTTGGGTTGGTAGGGGGCGGCCTTGCTGCATGTGCGTCCCACTCGCGCCTGAACCACCCTGGAGTTGAGACACCTCTCCGCAAGCTGCTCGCGTTCCCGGGTCCAATCAGAAACTTCAAGGCGTTCGGGATCGACTGCAAGCACCGCGGCCAAGGTGGCGCTATCGCCGATGACGCTATGGAGTACGTCCTCGCAGACATGTTCGCTCGCGAGAGATACGCCCCGACGCTCGTGATTGCGCGCGTGGACCGCCGCAACGCAGCAAGTGAGGCCTTTCTCGGGAGGCATGAGTTTGCACTGATCGATGATCTTCCCGAACCGGATGAGTACCGGAACTGGTTCACGGTCCTGGAAGCTGAGTAGAACTGAGTCCACGGCCACCATCGGACGTGGGCAAGGCTCTGACCTGCAGATATCTGAGACGCGCTGAGGCTACGGAGCTGTGCGTCGGCGGTGCTCCTGTCCGCCTCGCCGGGGCCTCCTAGTGGTTGTCGTTGACGGGGCGATGACTCAGCCCGGGTATACGGAGCAGATAGCCAAAGGGTGCTCGTGTGCCAAGCCCGCGATCATGAACGGTGGCAGCAATGACGGCGCCACACCACCAAACGGCCCAGGGCCAGGTCTCCTGGGCAGGGGTTATTCACGTGTGGTGGGTGTGGGGTGGGGTGCGGGACCATGACCAGGTTCAGGCCACGGGCTGGGATGCCGGCGTGGTGGCCGCCGGCCGGCACCGCTGCCCTGATCCCGAAGGCAGCATGGTTCCAGAGGGGCAATGCCCATCAGGGCAACGGCACCGACCTCGAAGGAGCAGACCATGGCCGGCACAGACCCCCAGTGCGATAGCGGCATCATCCCCAACCCCGAGGGCCTCATCCTCTGCCCCGCCTGCAACCACGGCTACGACCCCCCGCGACCACCACTACTACGCCGACTAACGCTCCCAGGGCCCCGGCGCGAGCGGGGCCCGAAGCCAGTACGGCAGCGCCAAACAGCAAGGCGCCACGCTCAGCTCACAAGTGCCTTAAGCCTCTCGTGCAGGAGGGGATAGTCCTGAACCCGCGGCGGCGCGACCGGCTCGGCAGGAGGCGGGTTTGGCGGAGCCCAATTGACTGCTTCCAGGACGTCGTCGACGAGCTGCTTCATATCGTTGTCATCCAGCGCAATTACGAACCCACGATGATCCAATGCCGTGTCTCGGCAACGACTCAAGAAGCGCTCTTTGTCTGCGAAGGACCGGCAGGCCAAGATGCCGAACTTCCCTCGCAGCGGAGAAAATCGGGACGAGAGTTGATCAAGTTCAGGATTCCCGACCTCTTTGCCATAGTTCTTGCACTCAACAAAAAGATATTGGGATGGAATTTTATGGCGCGACAGAAATCGAAAGAATCCATCAGTCGCAGTGTTAGTGTAGGAGATGTCCACCCTCTTCCGGCCTTCATGAATATCCTCTTCCATCTCCGGCATTGCAAGCGATGGATAGAAGAGGGCACTTAGAAGAGCTTCCACGCGCGCGTGATAGGCGTTCGCGTGCTCCTTACCAGCCGGCGTCTCCACTACGGCATTAAGCAGTGCCTCGTAGTCGGGTGGCATCGTCTTGCCCACCTCGCTCAACTCCTCGTGTGAAATAGGCTTCGGAGCGACGCCCTTCTTGATCTCCTTGTAGTGGTGGTACACGGACGCCCTACGCAGCGTCTCCCTTGTCACGTCAGGCTTCGAGCGCCCATACGCCTTCTCAATGTCGCCCCTATAAACCTTCTTGGCGCCACTCTTCAAGACCGTTACGAGCTTACTGCGAGGATCCGCTTCCTCTTCGGCCTGCAACGCCGGCACCAGATGATTCTTGTAGTACTCACCGCGAGACAGGTGCAGGTCCCGTCGTACGATCAACTTGGGGACAAGGAGCAACTTCTCCCCGTCCGCGACCGGAAGCTTGATGTACTCTTGCTCCCATTTGAGCGATTGCGGGTTCCAAACAGGCCCGCTATCGACACCCTCTACCAGTGGAATCCTAAGGACCGCGGCCATCTGCTGGGTGTAGGTAATCAATGGCCCACGGATGATGTTCGTCGTGATATCGGAGACGATATCTTTGTCGACCTTATCAATGAAGAAAGCCGTGTCTTCCAGATCTTCGATCAGACCAGATTTAGCTGCCTGACTTGCAGCCAGCTTAGCGGCGAAATCCTGGCTCATCTGCTTTCCGAAGCCCCTGCCAGCACTCTTCCCCTTCGAGATGCCCAGGTGCGTCTCGTTAGGTTCTCCAAGGTTCCCAAGGAGGTAAGCCGAGCGCTCTTTGTCGCCATGCCGAACGGCGTCCAGAACACTATCGAAGAACGTAGTGAGCATGAATATGCACTCCTGCCCCCAATCATCAGACAGGTGGCGGATGGTGCTGGGGTCGATGTAAACAGGGATGTCGGCAATAGTGTCAACATCGACAAAGTCCAGCGTCCCCTGCGTGCGGCCAAGGTTGTAGTACTCCGAAACCCGCATGAGCCCCCCTGATCGATCAGCACCGAGCGACAGGGGCTCTCCCTACCCGAGTTATCACCCTCGGTAAACACTCGGCTGGTCTAGCCGGTCCACGCCTAGGGCGGCGCATCGAGGAAGGCTCCGCGCATCCTCCACGCCTGCGCGGCCTATTTGTGGACTCACCAGGGCATGCGCTCGGGCCGTAAGGCTGTGAGCTGCCGAAACGCGTGAGACGCACGGGGCCTCCGGAGCCGTGTGCGCAGGTTCGAATCCTGCCGGGGGCACTTCCGATGAAGTGCCCAAAGACCCCGTGATCAGCGAGTTTGCTGACACGGGGTCTTTTCTTGGGAGCGAGCTGAGGTTTGCTGGAAGCATCTCCTGACGGCCCGAGGGCGCACAGAGGCCATGTTCAGGTGGCCGAGCGAGGGGATGCCCATCGATGCGCCCACTGTCAGTGGCTTCCGGGAGAATGAGCCCATGACCATGGACCTGGCAGACCTCCTCGGCACGAAGGAAACGGCATGCCTGGAGTTCAAGCAGAGCGCCAAGCGCCCTGAGGCAATCCGCAGGGCGATCTGCGCACTCGCCAACGATCTTGGCCGCCATAGTGGGGGTGATCTGCTGATCGGGGTCGCCGACAACGGACTGCCCGTCGAGGGAGTCGACACCAGCGACCGGGCCCTGCTTGCCTTGACGGATATGCGGGACGACGGTCTCATTCTTGACCGGCCCTCCATGACGGTGACCGTCGAGGCCTACCAGGGCAAGCCGGTTATCCGCATCCGCGTGGAAGCAGCCTCAGCGCCACCCGTGCGGTTCGACGGGGTCATCTGGGTTCGGCCGGGACCAACCACGCGCCGCGCCAACCGGGACGACGAGCGAGTCCTGACTGAGCTCCGTCGCGCCGGCGATGGTCCATTCGACATCAGAGCCATGGCCGGGAGCACGCTGGACGATCTCGATCTGGGAGTGTTCCGCTCCAGCTATCTTCCGGCCGTCGTAGACCCGGACGTCCTGCAAGAGAACGGGCGCCCTTTGCTCCAGCAGCTGGCATCGTGCGTTTCGCTGGCCTCGACGGCACCCCCACGGCACTCGGGCTGCTGATTACGGGGTTCGATCCGAGCCGTGTGATCCCTGGCGCGTACGTCCAGTTCGTCCGCTACCAAGGAACGGAGCTGGACGCTCCGGTCGTGGACGATCAGGAGTTGCGACACAACGTCATCGACACGGCGGCGCGGCTTGAAACAGTGATGCGTGGCCATCTCCACACCCGGCTGGTGGACTCTGGCGGATTCCGAGAGGAACAGCATCCCGAGTACCCCTTCGAAGCACTGCGGGAGTTGTGCATGAACGCCCTCATGCACCGCGGCACGAGACGTCATACGCACCCGTTCGTATCGCTTGGTTCGAGGACCGTATCGAAATCACCAACCCCGGCGGCCCATTCGGTCAGGTTCGAAGCGATAACTTCGAGCAAGTAAACGACTACCGCAACCCGTCCCTGGCCGCGGCCATGAAGGCTCTGGGGTACGTGAACCGATTCGGGCGTGGCATCGGCAGGGTACGCACCTCGCTGGAACGCAACGGTAACCCGGCCGCCGAATTCACCGTAGACGACTCGTCCTGGTCCGTTGTCCTCAGGAGGGCACAGTGATCTCTGTCGCGCTGTTCAACAACAAGGGCGGGGTTGGTAAGACCACTCTCACCTACCACCTCGCCCATATGCTCCAGCGGCAGGGCAAGCGCGTACTCGCAGTCGATCTCGACCCGCAGTCCAATCTCACAGCGGCAGTTCTGGACGAGGCCGAGCTGGAGGTCCTATGGGGGCAGGACTCTGAACTGTTCGCACAGGACGGATATGCAGCGCAGCAGGCGCTCTTCAGTAGAACGGACGGCCATCGCACGATTGCGGACGCAGTCCGCCCCATCCTCGAAGGCACCGGTGACATCGAGCCGGTAAACCCTGTAGCCGTCGTGGACGGACTCTGGCTGCTCGCCGGCAATCTCGAATTGAGCAAGTTCGAAGACAGAGTCTCCGCATCGTGGCTCAGCGGCTACGGCGGCGACCTGGCCGCCGTGCGGACTACCACCGCGTTCCATCGGATCATCGAGGGCGCCGCCGCCGCCGTGGACGCCGACATCGTACTCATCGATGTGGGCTACTCAACCTTGGCCCCACGCTCCGAGAATGGCGTACCCAATGGCGTGACCTGGTCCAGCCGAAGATTCCCGCGAACATCTCTGCGCCCACTGCGACGATGGAACCCCTGGGATATGTGATTATACAGCCCGAGATGCGGCTGGACCGGCCCGTGCGTGCGTACGAGCGCTGGCTGACCCGCATCCCCTGGGTCTATGGAACAGCAGTTCTCGGTTATGACACCTGGCCGAGTGACGACCGTTCGTATGAGATCGCAACGCTGCGGAACTATCGCAGTCTCATGCCGCTCGCCCATGATGCGCGTAAGCCCATGTTCGACCTTCGGGCCGCGGACGGTGCGCTGGGCAGCACGCAGAAATACGTGCAGACCTGCTACCAGGAGTTCCGCGATCTGGCACAGGCAATCATGGATCGTCTCGAAAACACTGCGGTCTGATCGGCGAACACTGAGCACGGTGACGAGTAGCACCAGACGATCTCGCTGCCAGACCCGAAACGGCGCCGGGACTCAGCAGCGGCAGGTCTCCGGCAGGGCGGCAGGAGCGAGTTGGCGCATGACTGCCTGGTCTTCGGGAGTCATGCGCGTGAGACGGCCGGCCAGGACGTCGAAGTAGCGGTGTCGACTCCAGGCGTCGTGATCTCCCACGACGAAGAGGCGGCGGCGGGCGCGGCTGACCGCCACGTTAAGGAGGTTCGGGGTACACGAGGCCCAGGCCCGCGGTCCGGCTTTGGTGCCTGATCCGAGTACCAGCAGGACGACGTCGGCTTCCTTGCCCTGAGTGGTGTGCACCGTGCCGATCCGGTCGCGGGGGACGGTCCGGCAGAGGCTGCGTTTGAGACCGCCGACGACATCGCGGAACGGGCTGACCACAAAGATCTGCCCAGGTTCCAGGCCCTGATCCATAAGTCGGTGCACGATGACGTTCGCCGCCTCGCCCTCCCCAGGGCTCCATTTCCCGTCGGACGTGCCCGCCCCGACATGCCACCACACGCTGCGGCGGGCGATCGGGTACTCCTCGTCGTGGTGGACGCCATGCACCATCAGGCCCTCGTAGGCGATGTCGTTGCTGATGCTGAACATGGGGTCCTCGCAGCGCCGGTGCACCCGGAGCGGCGAGCCGACCCATACACGTTCCTCTTCCCCTCCGCTCGGGGCGGGCAGCCAGGTCCCGTACCGGTTCAGCCGGTCGGCGACGCGCTGCGCCGAGGTACTGGAAGGGGCCCACTCCTCGTCCACTCCGAAGGTGCGGCGTAGTGCCTGCTGGCCGGTGTGCGGAAGCGTGACGACCGGCTCCAGCTGGAGGGGATCGCCGACGATGACGGCCCGCTTGGCCCGCCAGAGCGCGCCGACCGGCATCTGGGCGGTCGCCTGGCCGGCTTCGTCGATCAGGACCCAGCCGAGTGCGGCGGCGCCCAGCCCCGCGAACATACGGTCCAACGAGGCGAACGTGGTGGAGACGACCGGGACGGCGAGGAAGAGGTTCTGCCAGGCCGCGAGCACCGTGGCCGGTGGGAGTGTTTTCGGGGCGTCGCCGCACAGCACGTCCATGGCCGCGTCGAGGTTCTTGCGCATGCGGTCCGCGGCTCCGAGGAGGAACGCCCGGTGCAGGTCCATGGCGGCGAGGAAGAGCCGGGTGCGGGCACGGGTGAAATCCGGATCGGACCAGGGCGAGGAGAGTTCGCGGGCTTCTTCGGGTGTACGCCCTTCGGTCGCCTCCTGTCCCGGCAGGTACGGTCCCCAGCGCTCGATGGCGTCGGTGACCGTCCACCCGACCTGTGCCGCATGCCGGTTCGCCCCCTCCAGCTCCTCTCTGAGCCGATCGAGGTCCCGGGCGGCCATTTCATCAGCACGCTCGTGGATGGCGAGGATTCGGGTGCGTTCGTGGAATGCCTCGCGTGCCTCCCGCTCCGCAGCCCGAAGGAGCTCGTCCTGCATCTCCCACTCGCGCCGGGTGGCACCGAGTGAGAACACCCCCGCCATGAGGCCGGGCCTGGTCTGCCCGTGCTGGGCAAGTCGTTCGAGCGTTGCCTGATGGATCCCTTGCGCGGTGTGCCGTACGGCACGGGCCTCTTCCAGCGGTACCCGAAGCCCCCGCCACCGCTCCTCGGCGTCCTGCGTCCCGCGGCGGGCGGTCTCGACGGATCGCATGGCGGCGTGATACGCGACGAACGCCGTCTGCGCGTTCTGCCGCTCGTCCCGCATGGCCACTACGGCCTGCCGGGCCTCGCGGAACCGACGCACCGCCTGCTGCCAGTCTGCCGTGGTACTGCGCTGGGCAACTGCCGTCTGCTTGAGCAGCTCGCGCATGCCGACATTCTCCTCGCCGCCCTGGGCTCTGCTGCGCGCACCCGCCTTCGTCGGCCCGAACCAGTAGTCGCTACGGAAATCCAGCCGGTTCCCCTTGTTGCCGAGCTTCGCCGCGAGTGCCCCCCAGGCCGGGGAGCCGTCAAGGATGAGCCGCCCCTGGTCGGGAAAGTACGAGGCTTCCGGTTGCCATTCGGCGGCAACGGAACCGGCAGCCGGGAGCTCCACCGAGACGTTCTCCACGGCGCCGTTGTTGGCCGAGGCGATGACCATCTCGTAGCCGGTCAGCTCCGGCTTGAGCGGGAGCAGCGAGCGGGAGAAGTTTCCGGTGCTCCAGCGCAGCGGGGTTTTCTGGAACGCGTCCTCGGGGCGGGCGAGGCCTGCCAGCCGTTCTGCCCGCAGGGCCAGAACCGCCGCGATGAGGTCGCGTAGCTGGGTGGTCTTGCCAGTGCCCGGAGGGCCGTTGACGGCGTAGAGGCCCTCGCCATCGGCCAGCTGCTCAAGGATCGTGTTCACGGCGAACTGCTGGCTCAGGACGAGCGGGTGCCCGGTCTTGGCTGGCCAGCGGCCGAGAGGGAAGCGGGACGGTGTCACCCCGGCCAGGACCGCACCGGGCTGCTGCCTGATGTCGACCCGCGCGTGGGTCCGTACGGCGTGGGCGGCCGTCAGGTACTCCCCCAGGGCACGCCCCGGGTCCCCCTTCGCGAGTTTCCCGGCGACGAGGTGGAGGTCATCGGCGATGAAGCTGTTGAGGAACTCCGCTCCACTCGGCCGGCCGGCCTTGCGGCGGGATACCTCACGGGTCTGTACCCGCACGGTGTGGGGCGCCAGATCCTCCGTGACGCCGAAACGGTCGGCGAGCCACCGGGTGACCGCCGACAGATCGCGTACGGTCAGCGGCTTGACCCCGAGCTTCGGAGCCTCGCCCTCGTCGTCGGTCTCGCTCGCAGCCTCGCCCTCGCCCTGCCCGCTCCCCGGCAGGTCGGGCAGCAGCCCCTCGGCCAGGCTTTGCGCCCCGCCTGCGACGAGACCCGCCGCGACCTCGCCCAGGAGGGGGGCGAGGGCAGGGGCGAGGACGCCGCCCATCGCGCCGAGAGTGATCTGGCAGACCAGTCCGGCGAAGGGAACGGCGCGACCCGCCACCCTGTCCACGATGTCGAGCTTGCCGTCACCGAGGTCGAGGAGGGTGCGCTCGCAGTACTCCTTCTCTTCGTCGAAGCCGTCCAACCAAGTCCGGGCGCCGGGCCCGGGCTTGCGCGCACGGCCCGTGGCCCATGCGCAGGCCGAGAAGACGATCGAGTCCTGGACGAGGAGCCCGTCCTCGGTGACCTCGAAGGCGAGCATCGCGCTGTCTCCGTCGAGGCGCCCGTCGTGGTCCTCCTCGCCACCGCCGAAGACCTCGAGCAGGACGTCTCGTACGGCGGCGATCCGGTAGACCCCGCAGTAGACGGTGTGCTGACGCGTCATGTTCCGGTCGACCGGCCGGCGCCGGACCGGGTGCCCCTGCTCCCATGGCAGGGGCGTGCCGGCGTCGACGGGATACATCCCCTTGCGCGGGTCGGTCTTCCCCACCTGCTGTGGGCTGAACATCTCCACGGCGCGCCAGTACCGCACGATGTCCGCCCTGCGCTGCCGCTCGCCCCGCACTGTCATCCAGCCCCCGCCCCCACCGTTCCAGCCGCCACGAGTTGGATCACCCTAGTGGCCGCCGACAGGCGCGCGGGAGGCGCGCGCCCGCCGTCCGGGGGGCCGAGATCCAGCCGATTACCAGCTATGGAGGCACAGGTCGCGGTGGTACTCGACGTACTCCGGATCGATCCGGTGCTCGGGGATGAGTGTGAGGGTTCCGACCTGCTCGCCACTTCTGGTGTTCCGGACGGCCCAGTCCACATCGATGTAGATGCCGAAGTGGTCGAACTGCTTGTGGTGGTTGGGGCAGAGGCAGAGCAGGTTCTCCAGTACGTCAGGTCCCAGGTGCGGGCTGGCGAGACCCTGGATGTGCGCGGCCTCGCTGTAGTGGCTGTCGCGCGTCTCCAGCTGCTGGCCGCACACCTGGCACCGGTCCTCGTGCAGGATCTTGACGTCGTCGGGCAGGCTGCGGTCCCGGTCGGGCCGCGTGCCGGTCACCGAGCGGCGGTCGACGGGGCCGGGCACAGCCGGAGCGTCCGTACGCCTTCCGCTGGCGCTCTTGTACCCACCGAGACCGACCCGATCGAGGAGCACGTCCTTGTCGATGCCGGATTCGGCGAAGTATGTGGAGTGCAGCCGGCCGACCGCCCGGGCGCGGGTGAGGGCTCGTTCGAGCTGCTTCGCCGCGTCGCTGCTGAAGCCTGCTCGGGCCTTGGCGGCGCGCAGGGCCGCGGCTGTGGGTTTGAAGCCGTTGGCCGCATCGATGCCCTGGACCTCCCATACTCCGCTGCTGCGCAGGTGCCAGAACGGGTACTCGGGTGTTCTGCGGTCATGTTCCCCGCCGAACTCGTCGAGCAGGGAGCCGACTTCCGCCTCGAATTCCTCCCAGCGGGCCAATCGCTCATGCCCGGCTGTCAACCGACCGATCGCCCAGAGCAGCGCCAGCGGCTTGTGGCGGGCCGGGCTGCCGTCGGGCTGAACGAACGTGTTCAGGCCGCCGACGCGGCGCAGCACGTCCTCGCGTCCGAGCCCGGGTGCGGGCCGCTTCTGCCGCGGGATCACCGGTTGTTCGGGCAGCGGCGGCGTCAGGTCGTCCGGGTTGTCCAGCATTGGGCGGAGGCGGCGCGTATTTGCGGCCGTCACCTGGATCAGGGACTGGACGTGGCCCCCCTTGTAGTTCAGCCGTTCCAGGATCCGCCGGGCCGGGACGCTGATCTCGACGACGTCGTCGAGGGCGACCATGTACTCCCAGGGATTGCCGTCCTTGTCCAGGTCCCAGATCTTCTCGGCCAGAGCCCGGTTCCTGAAGGTGGCCACGACCGTGGCCCGAGCGATGAACGAGCCCTTGGCGTAGAACAGCACCTCGTCGCCCGGACGGGTGCCGTCGATCGCCTTGTTCTTGCCGTGGCTCTCCTTTTTGGCCCGCACAGACCCCCAGAACCGGGCGCGCCCCCCGGGGAAGAGCGTCGTGAGTTCATCCGCCTGGTCGCCGAGCTCGGCCGCGTAGTCGGCAAGCTCCACTCCCTTCCGGACGGAATGCTCGAAGTGCTCGGGTCCGCGCTGGGCGGCCTGCCCGATCGGCTGCAGCAGCCACTGGATGTCCGTACCCTCAGCGGGCGCCTGTGTCATGTGTTCCCCTCCCACGGTGATCACATTAGTAATACGGTCCGACAGTGAAGGTGGATTGGATCAAGATCACCCAAGTCTGAGCCGCTACCGGATGCCACCCGATAGGATTCGGGGCGCGGAAAACGCCCGCGAGCAGTCACAGACCCCCAAAAGTCACCACGAAAAATCACCACGAAGAGGGAAGCCACACATGCGGGACGGCCGGTGGGTGTCGGTCACCGAATCCGAGTTTCCGCACGAGCAGCGCGGCCTCGAGGCCATCCGTGAGAAGCTCCGCGACAACGACCCTTGGCGTGCCTGGTCGAACTTCCCCTTCACCGCGGGCACCGGCCACGCCCGCGAGGTCGACCTTTTGGTGATCGCCCCCGGCGGGGTTGCCGGAGCCTGGAGCGCCGCGCTCCACCGCCTGAGTCCGCGGCACCTCCTAGCCGCAGCCGCCACCGCCGTGCTCTGCGCACTCTCGGCCGGGTCTCCGCCGACCATCACGAACGCGGAGAGGTCGCCGGCGTAAAGGAGGAGGAAGGCCAGGAACACGGCGATCGCAGTCATCGGGGCTGCGATCTTGCCGCCATCTCCGCCAAGCCAGCCGGCCGTGAGGCCGACGGCGCATGCGAGGCCGAGGAGTGTGAGCGCGGGCAGGGGGGGTGAGCAGTTCGGGGAGGCCGAGTGCGGGCGGGGTGCCGGCCGACATCACCAGGCCGAGGACCAAAGCCAGGCCGAGGAGGAAGGCCGCGGAGGACCAGGCGAGGAGTGCGGCCCAGGCTGACGTCAGCATCGCGAGGGGGCGGTGATGGGCGGAGAGGAAGGCATCGGCGCGGGAGAGACGGTGACCTTCCCAGGCGGCCACGCCCGCCAGGAGTGGTCCGAGCAGCATCACCGTGAAGTTGTACTGGTACACCGCCCACATGGGCTCGTGCCGCCAGGACATCGGGCGCAGGAGGGTGTTGAGGACCACGAGGAGAAGGAAGAACGGGAAGGCGGTGCGTCCGAGGGACCGGCGCATGTGGAGAAGGGGAGCACTGATGGTCATCGGGCACCACCGTCGGTGTGATCGAGTGCTGGCTGTTCCACAGGAGGATTCGCTACCTCTTCGCTGGGCAACGACCACCGGCCCGAGGCGCCCTGGGTGGGGCTTCCGCCGGCGCTCAGGTCATGGAGGGCTTGTTCCACCGAGCGGGCCGTCGCTGCGGCAGCGTCGCCGACGTCGGCTCGGGCCATGAGTTCCGCGGGTGTGCCGTCGAAGACGATGCGACCCTCGCGCAGTGAGACGACCCGGTCGGCCAGCAGCTCGATGTCCTCGGTGTGGTGCGTGCTCAGGACGACGCAGCGGGTGCGGCCCGTGCGGGCCAGGTAGGTGCGCAGCTCGATGCGGTGTTCCACGTCGATGCCGGTCGTGGGCTCGTCCAGGAGGAGCACCGCGGGCTCGTGGACCACGGCCTGGGCGATGTGGGCGCGCTGGCGGTTGCCTCCGGAGAGGCTGCGCAGGCGGGCGTTGGCAACGTCTCCGAGGTTCAGGTCCTCGACCACGCGCTCGATGGCCTCCGCGCGCCGGCTACGGGGTACGCCACGCAGCCACGCCGAGTAAGCAACCGCTTCTCGGACGGTGAAGTGGCCGGGGAAATCCGGTGCTTGGGGGAGACAGCCGATGCCCTCGCGGTAGCGGCGGAGACCCGTCCGATGCTCCGGTTTCTGGTTACCGAGAGAGACAGAGCCGGCCGTGGGTCGCTGGAGGAGGGCGCAGGACTTGAGCAGGGTCGTCTTTCCCGATCGGTTGGCGCCGGTGAGGGCGGTGATTCCCTGGCGGAAGGAGAGGGCCGGGATGTCGAGGGCCGTCCTGGCCCGGTAGCGAACCACGAGGTCGCGGACTTCGAGCCTGGAGGCACAGTCGGAGTGAGCAAGGGAACCGGCATCATCCGGCGCCCCGCACACTCGCCGAGGAAGGTTGATCATCGCGATGTCCTCGGGGTCTCAGTAGTCGAACGTGGCGAGTGCCGACGGGGAGCAGGTATCGGGAACCGGCCAGCCGAGCTGCACGCATGCCTGAGTGGCTGCTCGGACGGATTTCGCCGTGGCTTCGAGGGGGTGCTTCAGGTGGTGGGTGACGTAGTACGTGTGGCTGTGCTCGGGCGTGTTGAACACGTGCAGCTCGGTACCGTTGTCGAAATACCAGCTACCGGTGGTGTAGATCGCGTTGCCGTCCGCAGCGAGGTCTTTCGACATGACCTCGTTCTTCGCGTTGATGTTCCGATCGTTGCGGAAGTCTCCCTGGGCAGTCGCGCGGAGCTTGCCGTCATAGGACCGACGCTCCCCCAACCCACAGCTGAGGCCGAACCCGCCATGGCGGTGACGAGGAGAACCCCGCCGGCGGCCAGGACGGTCGTTCGAAGGGGCGTACGGAGCATGAACGCACTTTTCAGGGAGGGGTTTTGGGATGCCCGAGCATGCCATGCGGTATGCAGCCGTTTGCCCCGGACGGGAGGCCGGAGCCCCGATAGGCCCCAAACGGGTGATGTCGGCGTCAACGCGCCGGCGGCATCGGTCCGCGCGGGCCGGAACGGTTCCGGTGGTCTGTACGAGGGAGGTGGGGTGGGGTCTGTGGGATTGGGGGGTGGGTGGGGGTGGGGGCGCTGCGTAGGTTGGGTGGTGAGGCCACCTTGTGCCACTGACCAGGCATTTTGTGGCGTGCTCTGACAATGAGGATGGGGCGATGCGGGATGCGTGAGCTGGTGGACACGGCGCGGCAGTGGGTGGCCGAGGGGCGGACCGCGTATGTGGCGCGGCCCGTGACCGAGCAGGGGTTCGGGCCGCGGGACCCGGGTGGGGCCGTGCTCGTCGATGCCCGGGGGGAGTGTGCCGGCGGGCTGTACCACGGGGTGTTCGACGCCGAGCTCGTTGCCGAGGCCGGGGCCATGGGGGCCGGGGTCACGGCGCGGGTGTGCGAGGTGTCCGTGCGCAGGGCCGAGGCCGAGGAGGCGAAGCTGACGTGCGGCGGGCAGGCCGAGGTGTTGCTGCAGCCCCTGAGCGCCGTGCCGGCGGAGTGGTGGGACCTGCTCGGGGAGGGGGTCGGGGTGGCTCTCGTGACCCGGCTGAACGAGGCCGCCGACCAGGCCGTCAGCGAGGTGGTACGGGCTGACGGTGCGGTGACGGACGATGCCGGGCGGCGCGCCGGGGAGCTGCTCGCCACGCGGCGGGCCGGGCGGGACGCGCTCTACGGGGAGTCCGGGCTGGTACTGGTGGAGGCGTACCCGTCGGCTCCGTACGTGGTCATCGGCGGCGGGGGTGAGCTCGCGGAGATCATCCGGAGGCAGGCGCTGCTGCTGGGCTGGGAAGCCGTGCTGGTGGAGGACGCCGCGGAGGCCAAGAAGGTGATCGGCGCGCGGCGGGATGCCGCGTGCGTGGTCATGCTGAGCCACGACGAGTCGTTCGACGTGCCGACGCTGCGGTTCGCGCTGGCCGAGGAGGTTCCGTACATCGGGGCGCTCGGGTCGCGGCGTACGGCGACGCGGCGGCGGGAGGGCTTGATCGCCGCCGGGGTCGGCGAGGCCCAACTGGGGCTGGTCCACGGGCCGATCGGGCTGGACCTGGGCGCGCGGACGCCCGCCGAGACGGCGCTCGCGATCTGCGCGGAGATCCTCGGGGTGCTCGGGGCCCGGACCGGCGCCGGTGCGCTGCGGGACACCGAGGGGCCCATCAATCCCTGACCCGGAGTGCGTAACGGAGCGCGTACCGGAGTGCGCATGTTCGTGCGATATGCGGGAAAATGGGTCGTATGGACATGATCCTGAGCGTGGACGCGGTTCTCACCGACATCGCGTGGTTCGCGGTCGTCGGGCTGTTCGTGGTCGCCATGCTGCTCGGCGGCTTCAAGCTGGGGCAGCGGGTGCGGGCCAAGGAGCCGCCGCCTCCGGCTCCCGAAGAGCAGCCGCACCTGCCGAACGGCGGGGCGGTCCACGAGGTCCGCGAGGAGCGGGACCCCGTGGAGATCCCCAACGGTGGGCTCAGGCCCCATGAGATGCAGGGGTACGGGAACTTCGGCTCGACCACCTCCAGCCATCCGGACGAGGTCCGCAAGGAACGGGAGTCCGGGTACGAGCACGTCGAGGGGCCCGGCCCGCACCCCCAGCCGGGGTCTCCCCCGGACGCCGGGCGGGGTGCCCACGCCTGACCCCCGATGACCGCCGCCCTGACCCGCGCTTCCCGCGCGGGTCAGAGGTCTGTGCGGAGCCGGAGCACCTCCGGGGGCGGGTGGCGGGCCGAGGTGGCCCGGACTTCGGCGGTGAGGGGCGGGTCCAGCGGGTGGTACGGGACCTCGCCCAGTCCGGTCGCCGTGATGGTGGGCGCGGGGCCGGCCGCCGGCGTGCGGGTGGTCAGGTCCTCCGCCAGTTCGGCGCGGAGGGACGAGGTCAGGGGGCTGGAGACCAGCGGGGTCCCGTCGCCCACCGGGAGGACGAGTACGAGGGCCTGCGGGCGCCGGGGGGTGCCCGTGTAGCCGATCACCGCCGCGTCGCGGACGTCCGTGTGCCGCAGTTTCCGCCAGCCGCGCCGGCCGGCCGGGTAGGGCTGGTCCAGGCGTTTGACGACCAGGCCCTCGATACCGCTGGCGGGGAGGGTTTCGTACCAGGTCTCGGCCAGTTCCGGGTCCGTGGTCATGGGCACCGGCTGGAGGGGCGGGCCGAGCGGCAGGAGCAGGTCCACGAGGAGCGCGCGGCGGCGCTCGTAGGGGCGGGTGCGCAGGTCGAGGCCGGCCAGTTCGAGGACGTCGAAGGCCGCGTACGAGGCCGGCAGGCTCTGCGCGAGCACGGCCGCGCGGGCGGGGGTGGCCGCCGCGCGCCGCTGGACCAGGGCGAAGTCCGTACGGCCCGCGTGCCAGACCACCACTTCGCCGTCCAGGACCGTCCCCGCGGGGAGTTCGCGGGCGGCTGCGGCCAGGTCGGGGAAGGCGCTGGTCACGATGCGGCCCGAGCGGGCCTGGAGCGTGACGCCGTCCTCCGTGCGCAGGACGACGAGGCGGTGGCCGTCGAACTTCGGCTCGTACGCCAGGCCGGCTCCGCGCGGCAGCGTCCGTACGGGTGCGGCCAGCGCGACGCGGATCACGGCAGTCGCCCCGCCAGGCCGGGGTCGTTCAGGGGGGCGAAGAGGTCGCCGTCGCGGGCGAGGCGCGGCCCGATGTCGTCGGCGAGGAAGAGCAGGTCGTCGGGGGTGCGGCAGGCCTCGACCTCCTCCCAGGAGATGGGGGCCGAGACGGTCGGCAGGGTCCTGGCGCGCAGGGTGTAGGGCGCCGCGGTGGTCTTGGCGGCGGCGTTCTGGCTGTGGTCGACGAAGACCTTGCCGGGGCGCAGGGCCTTCGCCATGCGGTGCACGACGAGGTCGGGGAGGGCCCGCTCGGCCTCCTGGGCGAGGAGCCTGGCGTACGAGGAGACCTCCGCGGACGGGGTCGGCTCGAGGGGGATGGAGAGGTGCAGGCCCTTGGAACCCGAGGTTTTGGCGTAGGCGTGCAGTCCGTCGGCGGCGAGCCGGCCGCGCAGCCAGAGCGCGGCGGCGCAGCACTCGACGACGGAGGCGGGCGGGCCCGGGTCCAGGTCCAGGATCAGGCGGTCGGCGACGGCCGGGCTGCCGGCCGGCCACTGGGGGGTGTGGAACTCGACGACCAGGTTGGCGGCCCACATGAGGGAGGCCATGTCGGCGACGACGACCTGTTCCGCGGACGGCTCGTCGGAGCGGGGCACGGGGGTGGTCTTCACCCAGTCGGGCGTGCCGGGCGGCGGGTTCTTGGTGAAGAACAGCTGGCCCTCCGGGCCGTCCGGATAGCGCAGGAAGGACACCGGGCGGTTGTGGACGTGGGCGAGGAAGGGGCCCGCGATGGTGGCGTAGTAGTGCAGCACCTCGCCCTTGGTGAAGCCGGTCTCGGGGTAGATGACCTTGTCGAGATTGCTGAGCGCGATGCGACGGCCCTCCACCATGGTGATCGGCGTCATACGATGAGACTGCCACGAAACGGGAGGAAGCGGGCGAGCGATGCGATCCATATGGAACGGGGCGATCTCCTTCGGCTTGGTCAGCATTCCGATCAAGCTCGTGAACGCCACGGAGAGCCACTCGATCTCCTTCCGCCAGATCCATCTCGCCGACGGCGGGCGCGTCCGCTACCGCAAGGTGTGCGAGCTGGACGGGGAGGAAGTGCCGGCCGCCGAGATCGGCAAGGGGTACGAGGAGGCCGACGGGTCGATCGTCCCGATCACGGAGGATGATCTGGCGCAGCTGCCGCTCGCCACCGCCAGGACCATCGAGATCATGTCCTTCGTCCCGGCCGAGGAGATCGATCCGCTGCAGATGGACGCGGCGTACTACCTGGCGGCGAACGGGGCGACGGCGGCGAAGCCGTACACGCTGCTGCGGGAGGCGCTGAAGCGGAGCCGGAAGGTCGCGATCGCCAAGTACGCGCTGCGGGGGCGGGAGCGGCTGGGGATGCTGCGGGTCGTCGGCGATGTGATCGCGATGCACGGACTGCTGTGGCCGGACGAGATCCGGGAGCCGGAGGGGGTGGCGCCGGAGGCCTCGGTGTCGGTACGGGAGGCCGAACTCGACCTGGCGGATGCACTGATGGCCACCCTGGGGGACGTGGAGCTGGGCTCGCTGAAGGACGAGTACCGGGAGGCCGTTGAGGAGCTGATCGCATCGAAGGCGGGCGGGGCGTTCGAGCCGCCGTCGGAGGCGGCGGTGGAGCCGGCGGGTGGGCAGGTGATCGACCTGATGGCGGCGTTGGAGAAGAGCGTGCGGGCGGCGAAGGCCTCTCGGGGGGAGGGGGAGGCTGCGGGCGCCGCTGCCGAAGGTGCGGCCGAGGTGACTCCGATTCGGCGGAAGCGGGCGGCGTCTGCGTCTGCGTCTGCGTCTGCGCCTGCGCCGAAGGCGGTCGGGGGGAAGAAGTCGACGGCGGCTTCGGCCAAGAAGACCGCGGCGGCGGCTTCCAAGAAGACCACGACGGCCAAGTCGACGTCCAAGGCGACGGCTTCGGGCAAGGCGGGGGGTACGAAGTCCACTTCGGCCGCGGCGAAGAAGGCTGCGGCGGGTTCGAAGAAGGCTGCGACGCCGCGGAAGCGGACCTCGGCCTGAGCGTGCGCGGGTCGGGGTGGGCGGGTGGGTGGGCGGGCGTTGCCTGCGGCGCTTCCCCCACCCCGCCCCTTCCCGAAACCGGGGGCTCCGCCCCCACACCCCCGCGCCTCAAACGCCGGCGGGGCTGGGACTTCAGGGGCGGCTCGGTAGCCAGGTTCTTGTGTCGCGGGCCAGGGCGAACAGGGCTTCCACGTCGCCGGGTTTGAGGGTGGTCGGGGCCGTCGTGAGGGTGGGGAGGGCGGTCAGGGGCTGGAGGATGCGGATGTCGCGGACCGTGGGGGCCACGTCCAGCCGGGATGCGTCCACCACCGCCAGGGCCGGGATGACCTCGGCCTCCAGGGCGCGGCTCGCGAGGGCTGCCGCGCGGCGGGTCCAGCGGGGGTCGGGGCGGGGTTCGGCGCGGCCCACCGTGAGCAGGAGGTCGCCGACGGCCGCGCGCTGGCGGCGGCCCGGGGCCGTACGGACGCAGAAGATCCCCGCCGGGCCGAGGACCAGGTGGTCGATGCGGCCCAGCCCCGGGAGCGGGACGCAGTGCAGGGTGCGCCAGCCGTCCGGCTCCAGGGCGTCGAGTACGTCGCCCATCCGCTGCTGGGCCGCCAGGTCCTGGCGGAGGCGGTGGCGGGCCCTGGTGCCCGCCGGGCCGTGTTCCAGCTCGCCGAGCAGGGTCTCCCCCGGGCGGTTCGGCGCCAGGTCCGCGTCCGGCGGGAGGGCCAGACGCCGCAGGTCGGCGGCCGTGGGGACCGGGGGCGGGCCTATGGAGACCGTCCCGCTCAGATAGGGGCGCAGGGCAGCGAGGATCGCTTCCCGGTGGTCGTCCGCCAGGACGCTGATGCGGTTCGCCTGGCGGTCGTACCAGGCCACCGCCTGCCCGTCGGGCCGGTTGACGAACAGCCGGCCGCGGCCGCCCCGGCCGGCCGACGGCAGGACTTTGAGTGCCGACATCGAGCTCACCCCCCGCCGTCCATGGGAGCAGCCCCGGCCCCGCACGGCAATCCCCCGGATGTGTAACGACTCCGACGGGACGTTGCGGCTCTGCTGTTACACGAACGGGGCTCGGCCGCAACGGCGGGCCCCTACGTTTGTCCCACCTGGACACGCCAGGCCCCTGACCAGCACCGGAGGACTCCCCGTGAGCACCGTCCGCCGCCGCACCCTCGTTCGCGCCGCCGCCGTGACCGCATGCGCCGGAAGTCTGCTGGCCGTGCCCACCGCCGCCGCGCTCGCAGACGGAGTGCCCGCAGCCTCCTCCGCGCACTCCGCCGGCCCGCAGCGGACCCTCGTCAAGACCCTCGGCCTTGCGGACGGGGTGTCCACGGCCAACGTCTACCTGGTCGCGAAGGGCGTCTACCAGGCCGAGATCCTGGGCGCCGACGGGCACCGCACCACCACCCTGACCAGCGATGACCGCGCCACCGGCGGCGCCGGGGCGCTGCACGCCTCGCTGGCCTCCGACGGACGGCTCACCTCCTGGGTCGGGGACGTCCCCGCGCAGGGCGGGCGCGGGCACGTCCTCGCGGCCGACGGGTACAAGACGGGCACCCGCAGCGGGCACGTCGTCCCCGTGGTGGCGTCGGGCAAGGCGGGGAGCGTGCAGCGGCTGAGCAACCTGGCCGACGGGCCGGGCGAGGGCGTACTGCTGCTCGCCGCCGGCGGCGGCATCGCGGCCATCGGCGCGGCCGGGCTCGGCTTCGCGATGCTGCGGCGCGGTCGGACGAACGGCTGAGGGACGGACGGGGGACGGGCTGCGGGACGGGCTGCCGGGGGCTGCGGCCCGGCCCGCGGAGGGGCCGTCGGCGGGCCGCCGTGCGGATACGGAGCGGATACGGACGGGCCACGGATCATTGACTCGCGTCAACGCCGTGGGCAAACAGGGTGGAGCTCCGCATAAGGTTGACGCGACCGGCTGTCGTGGAGCGGGCAGGAGGGCGCGGCGTTCTGTGTACAGGTTTCCGTTGCGTACGGCCGCCGCCGTCCTCGTCGTGGGCGCCGTCGCGCTGCTCCCGCTGCTGACCGGCTGCGGCGACACCGGCGGGCTCGCCGGTGCCGGTGCCACCCCGACCGCGCGCGGACCCGTCCACCTCTGGCCGGAACGGCAGGGTGCGACCGTGCCGCCCGCCGATCCGGGCGGGGCTCCGCCCGAGTACGTCAAGGGGATCCCTCCCGTCAAGGACCAGGACGTGCACGCCGTCGACCCGGTGGCGCTGGTCCAGGCGGAACTGCGCGCCCACCCGAACACGGACGTCGGCCCCGACGGCATGCCGCCGAAGACCGCCGCGGCCATCCTCGCGTGCCGGGAGGACGCGGAGGGCGCGGAGGACGGGGACGACGGGGACGACCGGGACGAAGACCCGGGCGGCGCGGGGTGCCCGGTGATGAAGCCGTACTACCGGGACCTCACCGGCGACGGCAAGGACGAGCTGATCATCGGCATCGAGTTCGGGACCGGCCCGGAGACCCCCGAGAAGGAGATGTCCGTACGGGTGTACACCGCGGACCCCGCCGGTCGGCTCAACCGGATCATGGCGACCACACAGAGCGTGATCACCGTGGAACTGGCCGGTCAGGACGTGATCCTGCGCGCGCCCAGCGGCAACAACGGCTACGAGCTGATCACCGCCTGGTCCTGGGACGAGAAGCAGCTCACCATGCTGCCGACGCGCGAGCAGATCGTACGGGTGCCGGCGAATCCGCAGGCACCGGCGAAGCCCTCGGGCAGCAGGCAGCCGTCGCGCACCAAGGGTCCGGGCGGCGGACCCGGCGGCGGACCCGGTACGGGTTCCGGGGGCGGGACGGGGCCCGGCACCGGCAGGGGCGGCGGTGGCGGCGTCGGCCGCCCCGGCGTCGGAACCGGCTCGCTGTGAAGGTCCGGCTGCCCGCCTGGACGGCCACGCTGACCTGGAAGTCCGCGTGCTTCATCGTGGTGATGTGCTGCACCCTGGCGGCGCTGCTCGGCGCGCTCGTGCACGTCGAAGTGACCCGGCAGACCGTGGCCACGGCGCGGGACAAGGCGCTCGGCAGGCTCCACGACGTCTCGCGCGCCTACGAGGCGGGCGAGGCGCTGCCGCCCGGCTCGGGGCTGGACCCCGTGGGGCTGCCGGCGAAGCTGCGGGCGCTGGCCGTCGGGGGGCACCGGGGGACGATGGTGGCCGACCTCGACGGCCGGCCGACGATGTGGGCGGCGGCGCCGGCCGACGGGCGGGCGCTGGCCACCGCCATCGACTACGAGCAGAGCGCGCGCACCATCAACGGGCTGGACAACGCGATCATCGGGTCGTCGGTGCTCGCGATCGGCGGGACGCTGCTGGTGGGCGCGTTCGCGGTGACCCGCGTGACCCGGCGGCTGCACCAGACGGCTTCCGTGGCCCGGCGGATCACCCAGGGCGACCTCGATGCCCGGGTCGGCGACCCGCGTACGAAGGATCCCTCGCGGCACCAGGACGAGGTGTCGACGGTCGCCGGGGCGCTGGACACGATGGCGGGGAGCCTGCAGACGAAGCTGGAGAGCGAGCGGCGGTTCACCGCGGACGTGGCGCACGAGCTGCGGACGCCGCTGACGGGTCTGCAGGCGGCGTCCGAGCTGCTGCCGGAGGGGCGGCCGACGGAGTTGGTGCGGGAGCGCGTACGCACGATGCGGCAGCTGACGGAGGACCTGCTGGAGATCTCGCGGCTGGACTCGGGCAGCGAGGTGGTGGAGACCGACCTGCACCAGCTGGGGCGGCTGGCGGGGCGGGTGGTGCGGGCGTCCGGGGCGGACGCCCACACGGAGCTGGTCGTGGTCCGGGACGCGCACGTGGAGACGGACCGGCGGCGGCTGGAGCGGGTGCTGGGCAACCTGGTGGCCAACGCGCACAAGCACGGGCGGGCGCCGGTGGTGCTGACGGTGGACGGGCCGGTGGTGACCGTACGGGACCACGGGGACGGGTTCCCCGACTACCTGATGGAGCACGGGCCGCAGCGGTTCCGCAGCGGCGGGGGCAAGGGGCACGGGCTGGGGCTGACGATCGCGGTCGGCCAGGCGGAGGCGATCGGTGCGGAGCTGTCGTTCCGGCGGGCGGAGGGCGGCGGGGGGCTGGCGGTACTGGTCCTTCCGGGGAGTCCGGGTGACGTACCGGTTCCCTGACAGGTCCCTGACCGGGGCTGCGGGGGTCTGGGTGGTGGTGCCGGGGCGGCTTCGGGGGGACCGGGTCGGGGCGGGTGGCGGTGCCGGGGTCGGGGCTCCGGGGGCCGGGGTCGGGGACGGGGTGGGGTGTGTTCATTCCAGCCCCTCCGGCGTTTGAGGAGCGGGGTAGGGGACCAGCCCCGCGCAGCGGCACCCCGGCGGCTCAGGGGCGTGGGGGCTTCGTCCAGGGCCAGCGGGGCTTCGGCTTCACGGCATCGGGGCGGTGCTGGTACTTCCAGCCCTTCTGGAGACCCAGCCGCTTGGAGTAGCCCGCCGGGACGCGCTCGTAGAGCAGTACCGTCGGCGGGCCGTCCGGCGTCGGGACCGGGATTTCGTACCACTTCGGCGGGTGGCCGGTGGGGCCCAGCAGGATCGGGAGGACCCGGCCGTCCATCGGGCCGCCCTCGAAGGGGGTGGGTTGGCTTCTCACGCCACCAGTGTCACAGGAGGTGGGCGGCCTCGGAGACCACCGGAATGACGCGCCGGGCCAGGACGCCCACCGGTCCGTCCGCGGATTCGAGGGCGAGGGCCGCGCGGGCGGCGGCCGCCGTTTCGGGGTCGGTGGCCGCCGTGGCCGTCAGGAGGGCGAGGAACTGGTCGACCAGCCAGTCCCGGAGGGATTCGACCTCGGGCTGCTTGCCCTCGTCGATCCAGATGAGGGAGGCCGCCTCGACTGCCGTGATCCACGTGCGGACCATCATGCGCAGGCGCGGCCCGGGGGCGGGGACGGCGAGGTGGACGAGGATCTGGTCGGCCGCGGCGCGGCGGATGCCGTCCACGGTGGCCGTCGTACGGGAGGTGGAGACGACGCTGCCGCCCTGGAGGAGGGCCGCGAAGCCGGCGTCGTGTTCGTCGACGAAGGCGAGGTAGCGGTCCAGGGCGCGGCTCAGCCGCTGGGTGAGGGGGCCCTGCTGGGGCTCGGCGAAGCAGAGCTCGAGGATGTCCGCGGCGGAGCGCAGGGCGGCTTCGTAGAGCTGCTGCTTGCCGCCCGGGAAGTACCGGTAGACGAGCGGCCGCGAGACGCCGGCGGCCTCGGCGACGTCGTCGAGCGAGACCTCCTCCGGCGCCCGGTGCGCGAACAGCGAGAGGGCTGCGTCGAGGAGTTGGGCCCGCCGCTCCTCGACGCTCAGCCTGCGGTAGGCGCGTGCGGTCGTCATGTCCGCAGGGTAGACGACCGTCGTCGCGCGTCGTCCGCGCTTACGCGAGGAGGCCCGAGCTCTTCCAGAGGCGGCGGCCGGGGCCGCGCAGGATGCCGATGTCGTCGAGGAAGTCGGTGAGCCGCTTGGCGCCGGTCTGCATGACCTCGCGGCGGTGGCCGCTCGCCTTGACCTGGGCCACGGCTTCGCGGCGGTCGAGGCCGATGTTGTCGTAGACGGCCGGGTTCACGAAGGCCACGGAGAAGACGCGGGCGGCCTCGCCGCAGCTGAGCCGGGTGAGTTCCTGTTCCCAGCGCGGGGCGGTCAGCATCTGGCGGCGCAGTTCCTCGCGGGCGTATCGGACGTGCCGGGCCTCCTCGATGACGTGGATCCGGGTCACTCCGCGGACGAGGGGCTGGATGCGCTCGTCCGGGAAGGTCAGGCGCTGCATCCAGTCCAGGATCTCCTCGCCGAGGAGGGTGCAGGCGAAGGAGCCGGGGGTGGTGGAGACGGTCTTCAGGATCCGGGCGAGGTTGTGGTTGAGCCGGGAGACCGGGTAGTCGGGGGCGCCGGACTGCTTGATCAGGCGGGCGAACATCATCGAGTGGCGGCACTCGTCGGCGATCTCGGTGAGTGCGTAGCGGACGTGGTTGCTGGTCAGCGACTTGTCGTAGATGTGCCGGACCAGCAACTGCATCAGGATGATCTCGAACCAGATGCCGAGCGAGCCGAGCGCCGCCGCCTCGTGGCGGGAGAGGTCGATGCGCTGCTCCTCCCCCATCTTCTTCCACAGCGGGGTGTCGTAGAGCGAGAGCAGCTCGGGCGGCCAGTAGTACTTCCCGTCGATGGGCGGGGCGTCCCAGTCGAGTTCCTTGTCGGGGTCGAAGGAGTGCTTCGCCGAGGATTCGAGCAGCCGCTCGGCGATCTGTTCGCGGTCCTTGAGCAGGCCGAGGGCGTCCCTCAGCTCGGCTCGGTCGGTCACCGTCGTCATGGCTTCGGACACCTCGCTGTTGGGTTACCGGCGGTCACTGCTTATGAGACTGCTTGTCAGCAAGGTCGTCAATCCCTCGCGCACGACTTGTTGACCGCGCGTCTACCAACGTGTGACGCTGCCAACTGTCCAGTCCTGTAAGGCAGTACGCGACTTCGCGCGATTTCGTGCGGTTCGCGTATGCGCGTGATGCGCGTGACAAGGGGGCGTCAGTGTCTACGCACGAGCTCTACACCACGGACCCGGGCGAGGGCGTCTGGCAGATCCCCTCCACCGGCTCGGCCCGCTTCAACTGGGAGTACGACGGCGGCCGCGAGCGGCTGCTGGCCCTGTACCAGAAGGGCAAGGACAAGCAGTGGGACGGCGCCAAGCGCATCGACTGGGGCATCGAGGTGGACCCGTACGACCCGCTCGGCACCCCCGACGAGGTGCTGACCCTGTACGGGACGCGGCACTGGGCGAAGCTCACCGAGAAGGACAAGGGCGAGCTGCGCCGGCACTACAGCGCCTGGCAGTTCAGCCAGTTCCTGCACGGCGAGCAGGGCGCGATGGTGTGCGCGGCACGCATCGTGGAGTCGGTGCCGGACCTGGACGCGAAGTTCTACTCCGCCACCCAGACCATGGACGAGGCCCGGCACGCGGAGATCTTCGGACGGTTCCTGCACGAGAAGGTCGGGATGCTCTACCCGATCAACGACAGCCTCCAGGAGCTGCTCGGCGACACCCTGCGCGACTCCCGCTGGGACATGCCGTACCTGGGCATGCAGGTGCTGATCGAGGGGCTGGCGCTGGCCGCGTTCGGCATGATCCGCGACACGACCGACAAGCCGCTGCCCAAGCAGATCCTGGCGTACGTGATGCAGGACGAGGCCCGGCACGTCGCCTTCGGGCGGATGGCGCTGCGGGACTACTACCGGCAGCTGACGGACGCGGAGCTCAGGGAGCGCGAGGAGTTCGTGATCGAGGGCTGCTACCTGATGCGGGACCGGCTGCGCGGGGTGGAGGTGCTGGAGAACTTCGGCATCGCGCGGCGGGAGGCGGAGGAGTACAGCGAGCAGTCGGAGTTCCTGCACCTGTTCCGGAAGCTGCTCTTCAGCCGGATCGTGCCGTGCGTGAAGGACATCGGGCTGTGGGGCGAGCGGCTGCAGAAGGCGTACCTGGACATGGGCGTCTTCGAGATGGGCGACTCGAACCTCGACCTGCTGATGAGCCAGGACGAGGAGATCGCCGAGGCCCTCGACCGCGAACGGTTCGCGGCCGAGGAGTCGGAGCGGGTGGCGGAGGTGCGGGAGGCGATCTCGGAGGGCGCCGACTCCTAGCGCGGAGGGCCGGGCCGGATCGGTGCGCCGGGGCGTGCCCGCAGCCCGCACCGCCGTGCCGTCGGGGTCGGGTGTGCGGTGGGGCGCCCCCGCAGGGCGTCGAACGCAACCGCCCCGCGCTCTTCCAGCGCCTGGAAACGTTCGACGCCCGAGGAGGTGCCCCGCCGCGCGCCCGGCCCCGGCGGCCGCTTGCGTGCGGGCCGCGCCGGGGTGCCGCTGCGCGGAGCCGTCCCCTACCCGCGCCCTTCCACCGTTCCCCCGGGCTCCGCCCCGGACCCCGCGCCTCAAACGCCGGCGAGGCTGGGTGGGGCTCGGCGGTATGCGATGCGGATGGGTCCCGGTCGCTGGGGTGGGGATCGGCGCTGCCGCACGCGTGGCCCGGCTGGGCGGCGGAGAGCCCGGGCGGGCGGCGGTCACAGCAGGGCGCCCGCCGCAGGCGCTACGGGGCGATCGGGAGCTGACGCTTGTGCTCGGTGAGCCGGTAGCGGCGGGCGATGATCTCGAAGGCGCGTCCGTCCACCGGCTTGCCCTCCAGGAAGTCGTCGATGTCGTCGTACGTGACGCCCAGCGCGTCCTCGTCGGCCTTGCCCGGGTCGAGGGTCTCCAGGTCGGCCGTCGGGACCTTCCACACCAGCTCGGCCGGGGCGCCCAGGGCGTCCGCGACGGCGCGCACCCGGCGCTTGGTCAGGCCGGTCAGCGGGACGAGGTCGGCGGCGCCGTCGCCGAACTTGGTGAAGAAGCCGGAGACGGCCTCGGCGGCGTGGTCCGTGCCGACGACCAGGCCGTCGTGCGCGCCGGCGACCGCGTACTGCGCGATCATGCGCTGGCGGGCCTTGATGTTGCCCTGGACGAAGTCCTGGTGGTGGGCGTCGCGGAAGGAGACCCCGGCGGCGAGCGCTGCCGCGAGGGCGGCGTCGCTGGCCGGCTTCACGTCGACGGTGAGGACCTGGTCGGCGCGGATGAAGGAGAGGGCGAGCTGGGCGTCCTTCTCGTCGGCCTGGACCCCGTAGGGCAGGCGCATGGCGTAGAAGACGGCCTCGTGCCCGGCGGCGCGGGCCCGCTCCACGGCGAGCTGGCACAGGCGCCCGGCGGTGGTGGAGTCGACGCCGCCGCTGATGCCGAGGACCAGGGAGCGCAGGCCGGTCGAGGTGAGCCGCTCGGTGAGGAAGGCCACCCGGCGCTCGATCTCGCGCTCCGCGTCGAAGGTCTCGCTCACCAGGAGGTCACGGGCGATCTCCAGCTGCAGGGCGGTGGACGCGGGCTCGCTCACGGCTGCTCCTCGGGGTCGTGCGTGGGGTCGGGCTGTTCTGCCTCCGGAACCCTAGTCGACACGCCCGGAGGACGGCCCTGGCGGGCGGGGTGCGGGCTGGGCGGGCTGGGCGGGGTGCGGGTGTGCGGGCGGGGCGATGCGGCCTGCGGGCTGGGCGGGCCTGCGGGCTGCTCAGTGTTTGAGGGCCGCCTCCATCACCGCCCGGGCGATCGGAGCCGCCGCCAGATTGCCGCTGACCTCGCCGCGGTCCGCCGACGCGTCCTCGACCACCACCGCCACCGCGACCGCCGGCAGCGGCGCGCCCTCCGTCTTGGCCCAGGAGATGAACCAGGCGTACGGCGTTCCCGCATTGCCGACGCCGTGCTGCGCGGTGCCCGTCTTGCCGCCGACGACCGCGCCCGGGATCGCCGCGTTCCGGCCCGTCCCGCTCTCCACCACCTTCACCATCAGCTGCTGCAGCCGCAGCGCCGTGGCCGGGTTCATGGGGCGGCCCAGGCTGCGCGTGCCGCCGCGGCGGACCTGGTCCCCGTCGTCCTGCGTGGTGCGTTCCACCAGGTAGGGCGAGTACAGCTCGCCGCCGTTCGCGACGGCCGCCGCCACCATCGCCATCTGCAGCGGCGTGGCCTTGGTGTTGAACTGCCCGATGGAGGAGAGGGCCAGCTGGTCCTGGCTCATGTCGGTGTCGAAGTTCGAGCGGGAGACCCAGGACGGCACGCGCAGGCCGTCGTCGTTGAAGCCGAAGCGCTCGGCCGCTTCCACCATCCCGCGCAGGCCGACCTGTACGCCGATCTTCGCCATGACCGTGTTGCAGGACCACTGCACGGCGTCCGCCATCGAGGCGTCCTGGCAGCCCGTGCCCGCGTTCGGCAGCAGGGTGCTCGTTCCGGGCAGCGGGTAGGGGTCGGGGGTCTCCGTCGGGGCGTCCACGTCGGTGACCACGCCCGCGTCGAGGGCGGCGGCCGCCGTCACGATCTTGAAGGTGGAGCCGGGCGGGTACGTCTCGCGCAGCGCGCGGTTGAGCATCGGCTTGGCCGGGTCCGCGTTCAGCCGCGCCCAGGTCTCCTTGACCTGCGTGCCCGTACCGGAGAGCAGGGCGGGGTCGTACGAGGGACTGCTGACCAGCGCGAGGATCCTCCCGGTCGCCGGCTCGACCGCCGCGACCGCGCCGCGCTTGCCCGCGAGCCCCCTGTACGCGGCCTGCTGCATCGCGGCGCGGATGGTGGTGACGGCGTTCCCGCCCGCGGGGCGGCCGCGTGCGAGCTCGTACCAGAGGGGGAAGGCGGAGAGCCCGGGGTCGGTGCCCGAGAGGATGCCGTCCTCGGCGCGCTCCACGAAGCTGGTCCCGTACGTCTGGGAGGAGAAGCCGGTGACGGGGGCGTAGAGCGGGCCGTTCTTGTACGTGCGCTCGTAGCGGAGGAGCTGGCCGCTGTCGCGGGAGCCGGTGACGGGGCGGCCGTCGACCAGGATGTCGCCGCGGGGCTCGGCGTAGCGCTCGATGACGGGGCGCTTGTTGGCCGGGTTCGCACCGTAGGCGGCGGATTCCCAGACCTGTACGCGGGCGACGTTGACCAGCAGGGCGACCAGCAGGGCCGCGCAGAAGTAGGCGCACCAGCGGATGTAGCGGATCACGCCTTGGGCTCCTGGGTCGGGGGCGTGGGTGCCGATTCCGTTGCCGTTTCCGTTGCCGTGGGGGGTGGGGGTGGTACTGCCGTCGGGCGCGGGCGCCTCGCGCTGTCGCTGAGGCGGATCAGCAGGGCCACGATGATCCAGTTGGTGACCACCGATGAGCCGCCCTGGGCCAGGAACGGCATGGCCATGCCGGTCAGGGGGATCAGCCCGGTGACGCCGCCCGCGATCACGAACACCTGGAGCGCGACGATCGAGGAGAGACCGGTGGCGAGCAGCCGGCCGAAGGGGTCGCGCAGCGCGAGCCCGGCGCGGAAGCCGCGGGCGACGAGGAGTCCGTAGAGGAGCAGGATCGCGGCGAGACCGACGAGGCCGAGTTCCTCGCCTGCGGTGGCGAGGACGAAGTCCGATTTGGCGGCGAAGCCGATGAGGAAGGACTGCCCGTGGCCCAGGCCGGCCCCGAGGAGGCCGCCGGCGCCGAAGGCGAAGAGGGACTGGGCGAGCTGGCCGGGGCCCTCCCCGCGGTCGATGGAGGCGAAAGGATTCAGCCAGTCTTCGACGCGACTGTGCACGTGCGGCTCCAAGGTGCCTACGGCGTACGCGCCGAGGCCGGCGAGGAGCAGGCCGATCGCGATCCAGCCGATCCGGCCGGTGGCGGTGAACAGCATGATCACGAAGAGGCCGAAGAAGAGGAGGGAGGTGCCGAGGTCGCGTTCCAGGACGAGTACGGCGACGCTCAGCAGCCAGATCGCGAGGATCGGGCCGAGGACGCGGCCGGGCAGCAGGCGCAGCTTCCAGAAGAGGCGGCGGCCGGTGAGGGCGAGGGCGGTGCGGTTCGCGGCGAGGTAGGCGGCGAAGAACACGGCGAGCAGGATCTTGGCGAACTCCCCCGGCTGGAAGGACAGTCCGGCGAACCGGATCCAGATGTGGGCGCCGTTGACGGCCGGGAAGAAGACGGGGACGAGCATGAGGACCAGGGCGGCGGCGACGGAGAGGTACGCGTAGCGCTGGAGCGTGCGGTGGTCGCGGAGGAGCGATACGACCAGGACGAAGAGCACCATCCCGAGCCCGGACCAGAGGAGCTGGTCCCCCGCGGTGAGATGGCCGGGGGTCGTCGCGTCGAGCCGCTGGATGAGGACGAGGCCGAGGCCGTTGAGGAGGACGGCGATGGGGAGCACGAGGGGATCGGCGTACGGGGCTCTCAGGCGGACGGCGAGGTGGGCGAGGAGGGCCGCTGCGGCGAGGCCGCCGGCGTAGCGCGCGGCGGGGGCGGGGATGCGGCCGGTGGTCGCGAGGCCGACGTAGAGGTGGCCGAGGACGGAGATCAGGACGGCTCCGGCGAGGAGCGCCAGCTCGACGCCGCGACGCTTGGGGGCGCGGGCGTCGGGGGGTGGGGGCGGGGCGGGCTCCGCCACCTGTGCCGTCAGAGCGGTCATACAGCGAAACGTAGCAAGCAGACGGATGCTATGTCCGCTTATGTCATAGTGTGCCGAAGAGTCGTCAGAAACGGTCAGACCTGTGTGGGCTGAGTGGGTCTGCATGGGGCCGAGTGGCGCTGAGCGGGAGACGGGGTACGTACGCATGGGGCCTGTGGAATTCATCGTCCTCGCGTTCCCGGAGGAACAGCTGCGGGTGCCTGCGGTCGAGGCCGTGATGGGGCTGCGCAAGACGGGAGTGGTCCGGCTGATCGACGGGCTGGTGGCCACGAGGACGGCCGCGGGTGAAGTGCTCGCGGCGGAGTTCGACGAGTTCGTCGAGCTGCGGGGCCTGCTGACGGGGCGGGAGGCGGCCCGGCTGATCGGCCCGGAGGACGTACGGGAGGCGGCGGAGCTGCTCGAACGCGGGAGCTGTGCGCTGTTGCTGCTGGTCGAGCACGTGTGGGCCGAGGACGCGGCGATCGCCGTACGGGCGGCGGGCGGGCGGATCGCGGGCTCGGTGCGGATTCCGCCGGATCGGGTGGCGTCCGACCCCCAGGTGGAGGTGTCCTGATGTTCATCCGTCCGGTGGGAGTGACCGTGCGATCGGCGGACCGGCCCTCGGGGCACCCGCTGCTGCGGGGGCTGCTGGCGCAGGCCACGGGGATGTCGGGGGTCGGGGCGGGGTCCGTGGACGTGGATGGGCCGCGTCAGGACGGGCCGCGTCAGGGGGTGCGGTGGAGGACTACCGGTGGGCCCATCGAGCCGGTGCCGGTGGGGGTGGAGGAGGGGGTGGGGGTGGAGGAGGAACCCGAGCAACCCGAGGCAGGGGTGCCGGTCGAGGGGGACAACGCCGGGGCAGAGCGGGAGCCGGAGTCCGGCGGCCGCGCCGAGGGGGCCGCGGTGGGCACGTTCGTGGCGGAACTGACGCAGCTGGCCGCCCTGGCCCGGGAGGGGCTGCTGACCCCTCAGGAGTTCACCACGGCCAAGGGACGCTTGCTGCGGGGGTGACGGCCGGGCGGGATCGGAGAGCTCTTGGGGGGTTCCCGGCCGGCCCTGCTCCGGTGGGCGCGTCGGATCGCTACGCGCTTCTCGCGTCTCGGCGTCTGCGGCCCGTCTGGGGCCGGTCTCGCCTCAGCTCGCTGCGCGCTCCTCCGTGACGGCGTCCGGCGGTTGTCCGGGGCTGGTCAGAGGCGTACGAGGATGGATTCGGCCGCCGTGCGGTGTTCGGCGGCGGTGGTCGGGTCGGTCTCCTGGAGCAGGGTCGCGATTCCCTCGTGGGCCAGGGCTTCCTCGTGCCGGTATCCCAGCTCGGGGGCCAGCTCCAGGGCGTGGCGGTGCAGGCGGAGGGCTTGGCCGGGCAGGCCGGCGAGGCGGCAGGTCTCGGCGTAGGCGTTGAGGAAACGGATCTTCCAGTGGTCCTCGAAGAGCGCGTCGAGAAGGGTGAACGCCTCTCGATGGCTGGCCAGGGCCTCTTCGTAGCGGCCCATCTCGCGCAGGGCGACGCCCAGGCAGTTGAGGCACCAGGCCTCGTTGTTCATGTGCCCGTCCTCGCGGGCCAGGGCGAGGGCGCGGTTCAGGTGTTCCACGGACTCGTCGGGGGCTTCGGCGGCGATGGCCACGCCGAGGGTGATCCGGGCGGTCAGGGTGGGGGGCCATGCGGGGTCCGGGTGGGGGATGTCCAGGACCTCGCGGGCGCGCTGGGCGGCCTGGTCGCGGTGGCCGAGTTGGAGCAGGGACCAGGCCTCGGAGGCGGCGGCGTGGGCCGCACCGGTGGGGCAGCCGGATTCTTCGTAGAGTTTCGCGGCCAGCCGGAAGAGTTCGAGGGGCTCTTCGGTACGGCCCTCGTCCCAGCTGAGGTAGCCGCGGCGCATGGCCAGTTCGGCCGTGTCGCCGTGGAGTTCGGCCGCCTCGTAGGCGGCCGCGGCCTCGGCCATCCGACCCGCGTTGTAGCGGGCGAAGCCCAGGTCGCTGTGGGCTTCGGCCAGCCGGAGCGGGTCGCCGAGGCGCTGGGCGGCGGCGAGGGAGCGTTCGAAGAGGTAGTTGAGGTGCGTGGTGCCGCAGCGGCGGGCGAAGTACGCGCGCAGGAAGCGGGGCAGCTCGGCCACGTGGAGGTCGGCACCGATGGCGTCCGCCGTCTCGAAGGCGGCGATCATGTTCTCGTACTCCGCCGTGAGCCAGGCGATGGCGTGGTTCTTGTCGGCGAACTGCGGGAGCTCGGCCGGGGGGCGGCCGGCGGAGACGGATCGGCCGGGTGCCAGGACCGGCATCGCGGCGTCGGCGGCGGCCGCGGCGTGGACGTAGTAGTCGAGGAAGCGGGCCAGGGCGCGTTCGCGGTCGGCCTGTGAGTCCTCTTCCGCGCAGGCGCGGCGGGCGTGCTGGTGCACCAGGTCGTGCAGGCGGTAGCGGCCCACGGTGGGCTGCTGGACCAGGTGGGCGTCGAGGAGGTCCTCCAGCATCACGCGGGCGCTGCCCAGGGGGAGGTCCGCCAGGGCCGCCACGACGTACTCGTCGAAGGTCCCTCCGGGCAGCAGGCCCAGGAGCCGGAACAGGCGGGCCTGGGAGCGGTCCAGCTGCCTGACGGACATGGCGAACGCCGCGTCGAACTCGCCCGTGCCCTGTGAGAGCCGCTCGGCGAGGATGCCCACGGTCCAGCCCGGCCGGTGGCGCAGCCGGGCCGCGGCCAGCCGGAGGGCGAGGGGGAGGTGGCCGCACAGGCGCAGCACCTCGGCGGCGGAATCCGGATCCTTGGACAGGCGGGCGTCGGCGCCACTGGCACGGGTCAGGAGCTCCGCGCTCTCCTGGGGGCTCAGTACCTCCAGGGAGACCGGGGGCACCTCGTCCAGGCCCAGCAGCCGGTTGCGGCTCGTGATCAGGACGACGGAGGGGCCGGCGCCGGGCAGCAGGGGGCGGACCTGGTCGGCGTCGGCGGCGTTGTCGAGGACCACGACGGCCCGCCGGCCGGCCAGTTCTGCGCGCCAGCAGGCGGCCAGCTGCTCCAGGCCGTCCTGCGGGACCCGCTCGGAGGGCACGTCGAGGGCGCCGAGCAGCATGCGCAGTACGGAGTCGGGAGTCATCGGCTCCCGGCCCTCGGTGAATCCGTGCAGGTCCGCGTAGAGCTGGGCGTCCGGGTAGTCGGCGGCGAGCCGGTGGGCCGCGTGCACGGTCAGGCAGGTCTTGCCCACTCCGGCCATGCCGTCGACCGCGACCACCTGATGGCTTTCCACCGCGGCCAGCAGATCGGCGAGTTGGGCTTCCCGCCCGGTGAAGTCCGGTACGTCGCGCGGCAGATCGTTGCGGGGACGCGGCGGGACCTGGCGGCTGGCCTTCGGGGGCGCCGGCAACGGGTTCGAGGAGCGTTCCCACAGGGGGCGCAGCGGCCGGGGATCCCGCTTGACCAGGCGGCACAGGGCCACCACCGCGGGCCAGGGCGGCACGGTCTGGCCGCTGAGGTAGCGGGAGAGCGAGGAGGAGCTCAGACCGGTGTCCCGCGCGAGGGCTCGTACGCCTAATCCGGACAGCTCCTGCAGTGCGCGCAGCCGACTGGCCAGCTCGTCCTGTTCCACCGTTCCCCCTCGTTCTGTTGTCCCGCTCGGGCAGCAGTATTTCGGCCCGAATCTCCGCTGGTCAAGGCTGTTCCGCCTGTCCCACGGCGTCCCATCGCCCTCCTCCGATCGGCCGGCAACGGCTGTTATGGAGTCACACCGCAAGCGAGAACCACCACAGAGGAGAACAGACATGAAGGCTCGTATGCAGAACCCCGCGATGGTCCTCTCCGGCGCGATGCAGCCCATCCAGGAGATCTTCAAGGCCGTGCACTCCGGCGGGGTGGAAGGCCAGATCCTGGAGCTGGTGCACCTGCGGGTCAGCCAGATCAACGGCTGCAGCGCCTGCGTCGACGGCGGCGCCAAGACGGCCCGCAAGGCCGGCGTGAGCGACGAGCGCCTGGCCACGGTCGCCGTGTGGCGGGAGACCCCGTACTTCTCCGACGAGGAGCGGGCGGCCCTCTCGCTCGCCGAGGCCGCGACCCGGCTGGCCGACCGTCCCGATGCGGTGAACGACGAGGTCTGGGACACCGCCGCCACGTACTTCGACGAGAAGCAGCTCGCCGCGATCATCCTGATGATCAGCGTCACCAACATGTTCAACCGCCTGAACGCCACGACCCGTCAGATCGCCGGCGCCTGGGGCTGACGGACGCCCGGCCCATCCGAAATCCACCCACCGAGAGGAACCCGCAATGAACAAGACCACCGACACCACGGCCGACACCTTCACCGACGAGGAGCGGGCCGCCATGAAGGAGCGCTCCAAGGAGCTGAAGGCGACCGCGCGCCGCGCCTCGAAGGCCGACAGGGCGGCGGAGGAGGAAGCCGCGGTGATCGCGAAGATCGCCGAGATGCAGGACTCCGACCGCGTCATGGCCGAGCGCGTCCACGCGATCGTCAAGGCCAGCGCACCGGGCCTCGCGCCGAAGCTCTGGTACGGCATGCCGTCGTACGCCAGGGACGGCAAGGTCGTCTGCTTCTTCCAGAGCGCGGAGAAGTTCAAGGCCAGGTTCGCGACCCTCGGCTTCAGCGACCAGGCGAACCTCGACGAGGGCACCATGTGGCCGACCACCTACGCCCTGACGGAGATCACCCCCGCCAACGAGGCCGCCATCGCCGCCCTGGTGAAGCAGTCCGCGAGCTGACCCGGACCGGGGCCAGGTCCCCCATCCGGGGGACCGCCCCGCCCCCGGCGTGCCGGACTCCTCCCGACCGGGGAGGATCCGACCGTGCAGCCGAGCGAGATCACCGAGATCCTGAACCGCCCGATCAGCCGGGAACTCCTGGCCCGCGACGTGGCCCGCCTGGCCTACGTGGCCAAGGACGGCACCCCCCGGGCCATCCCGATCTCCTTCGCCTGGAACGGCTCGGAGATCGTCATGTGCACGCCGACGAACGCCCCGAAACTGACGGCCCTGCGCCACAACCCGGCGGTCGCCCTGACCATCGACACCGAGGTGCACCCGCCACAGATCCTCCTCGTCCGCGGCCTGGCCGAGCTCGACGTCGTCGAGGGCATCCCGGACGAGTACCTCGAGGCGAACTCCACGTACGCGATGACCCCCGAGCAGCGGGTGGAATGGGAGGCCGAGGTCCGCTCGCTCTACCGCGAGATGGTCCGGATCGTCGTGACCCCGACCTGGGCCAAGCTGATCGACTTCGAGACCACCCTCCCCAGCGCGGTGGAGGAGCTGCTCCGGGAACGGGACGAACGCGGTCACCTCTGACCCCCGCCCCCGGACTGCCGTCGGCCGCCGTCGGCGGGGAGCGCGTAGCGATCTGACGCGGCTTGGCCCCTCACGGCGCGCGGACGCCGTCATCGAGGAGCGCGTAGCGATCTGGGGCGGCCATGACCAGCCTCAGACGGCCGTCGGACGCCGTCATCGAGGAGCGCGTAGCGATCTGGGGCGGGACCGGCCCCAGACGGGTCGCGGACGCCGAGACGGGCGAAGCGCGTAGCGATCTGTTGCGCCCGGCCGGTCCGGGGGGCGGTCTGGGAGGGCCCGAGGGGAGAGTGGGGGCCGGAGCGGGGTCGGGCATCGTCGACACGGCCGTCCTTTGTCCTCGGACCGGCCCGTCCTTTTGGGGGGTTCCCGGCTGTCCTTTGTCTTTCCGGGGCGGGCCGGTCGGTCAAGGGTCGCCGAAGGCGATCGCGAAGCGACGCGACGAAGGAGCGCCCTTGAGGGACCGGCCCGAACCGGAAGGACGATGGGACAGCCGGGAACCCCCCAAGACCTCCCTGATTCCGCCCTGCTCGGACCCGGCCCGGCGGGGTGCCGCTGCGCGGAGCAGGTCCCCGCCCCGCCCTTTCACCGTTTCCCGGGGCTCCGCCCCAGACCCCGCGCCTCAAACGCCGGCGAGGCTGGATCGTCGGCCCCGGCGAGGCCCAATGCCCGGGCCGCGGCCCACACACCAGCCAGGGCCCACCCGCGCCCAAGGGGCCGGGTGGGCAACCACCGCCCCGGAGCGGGGCCCGAGGGGGAAGAAGTCCCGCCCGCGCAGGCCCCCAACCGGGTGACCCCCGCGCGACCGGCCGACACCGTTGGGCGATTTGTCATACCGGGCGTGGCAGCATCGGGCGCCTCGGAGGTGATCCCATGTCACAGCGGCCGCTTCGCGCTGCCTGCTGCATCGCCGCAGCGTTCCTCGTCGCGGGCCCCGTCCCGCAAGCCGGCGCCGAGCCGGCGAACCCCGGCAACCCCGCTGCCCCCGCCGCCCCAGCCCCAGCCCCAGCACCCGCACCCGCCGCCCCCACCGAGCCCGTGGCCGCGCTGCTCGCCCGCCTCCAGGGCCTGTACCAGAAGGCGGAGGGGGCCACCGAGGCGTACAACGCGACCGAGGCGGCCCTCAAGGCCGGCCGGGAGGAGGAGCGGCTGCGGAGCGCCGAGCTCGGGAAGGCGCGCAGTGCCCTCGACGCCGAGAAGGCCCTCGCCGGGCGACTGGCGCGGGAGCAGTACCAGGGCACCCGGAGCGCGCTCTCCCCGTACGCCCGGATGCTGCTCGCCAGGGACCCGCAGGCCGCCCTCGACGAGCGGCGGCTCGCCGCCCGTGAGGGGGCTCGGCGGGCCGGCGTCCTGGACAGGCTCACCCGGGACAAGACCGCGGCCGCCGCGCTCGCCGCCCGGGCCCGCAAGGCCCTGGAGACCCAGCAGACCCTGGCGGCCAGGCAGCAGACCCAGAAGGAGGAGGTCGGGGCGCAGCTCAAGGAGGTCGAGCGCATGCTGGCCTCGCTGACGCCGGAGCAACTCACCCGGCTCGGCGCGCGGGAGACCGCGAACACCGACGCGGCCCAGCGCGAGCTGCTGGACTCGGGCCGGCTCCCCACCCGCACCGGTACGCCCACCGCGGCCGGCGGCGCGGCCCTCAGGTACGCGGCGGCCCAGATCGGCAAGCCGTACGTCTGGGGAGCCGAGGGCCCGGCGTCCTTCGACTGTTCGGGGCTGACCTCGCAGGCCTGGGCGCACGCCGGCCGCTCCATCCCGCGGACCAGCCAGGAGCAGTGGGCGCAGCTGCCGAAGGTGCCGTTGGACCGGCTGCGGCCCGGGGACCTGGTGGTGTACTTCCCGAAGGCCACGCACGTGGGCCTGTACGTCGGCGGCGGCAAGGTGATCCAGGCCCCGCGCCCGGGGGCCCGCGTGAAGGTCTCCCCCATCGCCGCGAACCCGCTGCTCGGGGCGGTGCGGCCGGACCCGGACGGGGCCCCGCTCAAGGAGTTCACCCCTCCGCCGCTGCCTGAGCCGACCGCGGCGGAGGGGGACGACACGGGCTACTCGTCGGAGGACGCACCCTCAGACGACGAAACCTCAGAAGCCCCGGAAAGCCCAGAAGCCCCGGAAGCGACGGAAACCCCGGCAACCTCAGAAGCCCCGGAAGCCGCGGAGGCGGCCGCAACCTCCGCCAGGTAGTCCGCCGCGTCCTCCGGGTCGTAGAAGTACGCATCGAAGTCGGCCGGGTTGTCGAAGCCATTGGCGAATCGATTCGCCACCGGCTGGAGCTGCCCGGCCGCGCCGATCAGGTTCAGCACGTGCTCCGGCGGGACGCCCAGCATGGCGTTGGTCCACTGGGTCACCGGCTTGCCGGTGGTGAACCAGTACTTGTCGAAGGTGCCCTTCATCCACGCCTCGTCGAACGGCTTGTCGCCGTGCATCAGGATGGACGACAGGTACGAGGCCGCGCACTTGGCGGCCGAGTTCGAGCCCTGGCCCGTGATCGGGTCGTTCGCCACGACCACGTCCGCCACGCCCAGCACCAGCCCGCCGCCCGGCAGCCGGCCGATGGGGTTGCGGACCACCGGCGCGTAGCGGCCCGCCAGGGTGCCGCCCGCGTCCGTCAGTTCCACGTTCCTCGCCCGCGCGTGCTCCCAGGGCGTGAACTTCTCCATCAGCTCCAGCGTGAGCGCCAGGTGTTCCTTCGGGTCCCGCACGCCGTTGAAGACGTCCAGCGGGCCGCCCGGGACGCCCTCCCAGAACAGGATGTCCGCGCGCCCCGACGTCGTCAGGGTCGGCATGACGAACAGCTCGCCGACGCCCGGCACCAGGTTGCAGCGGACCGCCTCGGTCTCCGGGTGCTCCGGGCGCGGGCCGAGCCCGTGGACGTACGAGACGGCCAGCGCGCGCTGCGGGGCGTCGTACGGGGAACGCACCGCGTTCCGCTCGAACATCGACACCAGCTCGCCCTTGCCGGCGGCGACCAGCACCAGGTCGTACGCGCGGGAGAAGTAGTCCAGGTCGGCGACGGACGCGCCGTGGATGACCAGCTGCCCGCCGCGCTGCGTGAAGGCGTCCAGCCAGCCGGCCATCTTCACGCGCTGGTCGACGGACTGCGCGTACCCCTTGAGCCGGCCCATCCAGTCGACGGCGCGGCCCGCGTCGGGGGCGGCGACCGAGACGCCGAGGCCCTCGATCTTCGGCGCCTGCTGCTCCCAGAAGTTGATCTGGAGGTCACGCTCGTGCTGGAGCGCCGTGTCGAACATGCACTGCGTCGACATGACCCGCCCGGTGCGGATCTCGTCCGCCGTCCGGTTGGACATGAGGGTGACGTCGTACTCCTTCGCCTGGAGTCCGAGGGCCAGCTGGAGACCGGCCTGGCCGGCTCCCACGACGAGTATCTTGCGCATCTCTCACACTCTCTGTTCGGACTATTCGGAATCGGGAGTGGTGTCGAGGGCGTGCCCCACCAGCGTCAGCAGGGATTCGACGACGGACCGGCGGTGGCGGGCGTCCATGATCACAACGGGTACGTGCGGCGGCACGGTCAGCGCCTCGCGCACGTCCTCGGGCTCGTAGGAGTCGGAGCCCTCGAAGTGGTTCACCGCCACGGCGTACGGAAGCCCGCAGGTCTCGAAGTAGTCGAGCGCGGGGAAGCAGTCGCGCAGCCGCCGGGTGTCGGCCAGCACGATGCCGCCGATGGCGCCGCGCACGAGGTCGTCCCACATGAACCAGAAGCGCTCCTGGCCCGGGGTCCCGTACACGTACAGAACGAGATCGTCGTCGAGGGTGACACGGCCGAAGTCCATGGCGACGGTGGTGGTGTTCTTGTCCGGGGTGCCGGACAGGTCGTCCGTCGGGACGCTGGCCTGGGTCATCACCGCCTCGGTGCGCAGCGGGGTGATCTCGGAGAGGGAGGAGACGAACGTGGTCTTCCCGACGCCGAAGCCGCCCGCGACCAGCACCTTCACGGCGACGGGGGCGCGGGAGCGGTCGTACTGCCAGGGCTGGACGGGCTCGTCGTCCGACTCCGGCGGGGACACCGGTTCGTCAGAGACGGCGAAGACCACTGAGCACCCTTTCCAGCAGCGCGCGGTCGGGACGGCCCGTGCCGTGGCCCGACCCGTAGACGCGGATCCGGCCCTGGTCGGCGAGGTCGCTGACGAGTACGCGGACCACGCCGAGCGGCAGCTTCAGCAGCGCCGCGATCTCGGCGATCGTGCGCATGCGGCGGGTCACCTCGACGATGGCGCGCATCTCGGGCATGCGGTCGGGCTTCTGCGGCTGCGAGGCCTTCGTCTCCAGGGCGGCGACGAAGGTCTCGACGAGCAGGACCTGCGTGAACCGGGTCCGGCCGCCCGTGAGGGAGTACGGGCGGACGCGGGCGGGGCGGCGGTCGGCGCCGCGTATCGGCAGCCGGTCGGAGGCCGGACTCCTCACGGGGTTTTCTCCATCGACTGGCGCAGCTCACTGCGGACTTCGGGGGTCAGGACGTGGCCGGCGCGGCCGACGAACAGGGCCATGTGGTAGGCGACGACGCTCATGTCGCAGTCCGGGGTGGCGTGCACGCCCAGCAGCGAGCCGTCGCTGATGGCCATGACGAACACGGAGCCGTGCTCCATGGCCACCATGGTCTGCTTGACGGATCCGCCGTCCATGAGGGCGGCGGCGCCGGTGGTGAGGCTGCCGAGGCCCGACACGATGGTCGCGAGGTCGGCGGAGGCTCCGCGCGGGCCCGTGGCGGTGTTCTTGGCCCGTGGTGCGGCCGCACCGGGGTCGGACGACAGGAGCAGCAGCCCGTCCGAGGAGACGACGGCCACGGAATTGACGCCGGGCACCTCCTCGACCAGGTCGGTCAGCAGCCACTGCAGGTTGCGGGCCTGGGTGCTCAGTCCGTACGTACTGGGCGCGGTCATGTGCGTGCCTCCTGTGCGGTGTCCCCCTGGTCGGTGTGCCCCTCGCCCTGTTCCTGCGCTCCGGCCGCCGCCTCCGCCACCTCGGCGGCGAAGACCCGGCGCCCGTCCTGGGCCCCCTGGTAGAAGCCGCCCAGCCGGCGCCGCAGCTCGTCTGCGTCCACGCGTCGGGGCGGGGCGGGACGTACGTCGTCGGCGCGTCCGGCGGCGGTGACGGAGCGCGGGGTCCGCTTGGGCAGGCCCTTGTCGGTGACGTCTTCGCCGTCGGGGTGGCTGCCCTGGCGGGGCAGCCAGTTCCCCTCGGCGGGGGTGTGCGTGTGCGGGTCCGGCTCCGCCGGAGCGTGCTGTACGTCGGCCACGCGGTCGGCATCGTCCGCCGCGGCCGGCACAGCCGACTCGGGGTCCGGCACCCCGGCGGCGAGCGCGTCGGCATCGGGCACGACCCTCGCGAGCAGCTGCTCCTCGGGGGAACCCGCCCCCGGGGTCTCCGCCGGATCGGCGGCCTCGGCCGCCGCCGCTGCGGACACGGTGAACACCTGGTCGGCGGGCGGCAGCGCGGCCCCGTCCGGGGTCGCACCGCCCGCGACCGGCTCCGCCAGGCCCGAAGCGGTGAACACCTGGTCGGCCGGGGGCAGCCCCGCGCCGTCGCCGGCTCGCGGGCGCGGCTGCTCCGAGGGGGCCAGGGCGTGCTCCGGGTCGCCCGCGAGGGCGTCGGCGTCGGCCCCCTGGACCAGCGACAGCGGATCGGCAGCAGCCGGCTCGGCCGCGGCGGCTCCGCCGGACGACCCGGCCTGCGCAGCCACGTCGGCGGTCACGCCGAAGGCGGCGTCCAGGTCACCGATCGCGCCAGAGGCGGCATCGACGTCGGCGGCATCGACGTCGCCGGCTCCGCCGAAGGCGGCCTCCACGTCCCCGGCCGCGCCGAAGGCGGCTTCGACATCCGCGGCCGCGCCGAAGGCGGCATCCGGATCCCCGCCGAGCACGGTGTCATCCGTCGGCTCCGTGCGAGCGGACACGGCGTCCGCACCGCGCGGGCGGGCCAGGAGGGTGTTCTCGTTCGCCTCCGCTATCACGCCCGGCAGGCGCAGGGCGGGCCCGCCCGGGGTGGACAGGGTGTGGACCGGGGTGGCCGGCGGGGTGGCCGGGAGGAGGGAGACGGGGACGACGACCAGCGCCTCGGTGCCGCCGTGCCGGGGGGCGCGGAGCTCCGCCGTCACGCCGTGCCGGGCCGCGAGCCGGCCGGCCACGTACAGGCCGAGGCCGAGGCCGTGCTCCTCCTCGGACTCCTCGTCGTACGCGTCGGGGGTGGAGAGGCGGGCGTTCAGCGCCTCCAGGCGGTCCTCGGTGACGCCGATGCCCTCGTCCACGACGGACAGGACCGCGTCACCGGAGTCCAGCAGCCACCCGGACACCTTCACCTTCACGTCCGGCGGCGAGAACGTCGTCGCGTTCTCCAGCAGCTCGGCCAGCACGTGCGAGATGTCGTCGGCCGCGTGTCCCGCGACCTGGGTGAACGCGGGCAGCGCCGCGAGGTCGACCCGCTCGTAGCGCTCGATCTCGCTGACGGCGGCCCGCATGACGTCGACGAGCGGGACCGGCAGGCCCTGGCCGTGGCCGTGCTCCTGGCCGGCGAGGACCAGCAGGTTCTCGTTGTGGCGGCGCATCACCGTCGCCAGGTGGTCCAGCTTGAACAGGGTCGCGAGCCGGTCCGGGTCCTGCTCCTTGGACTCCAGCTCCTCGATGACCGAAAGCTGGCGTTCCACCAGGCCCAGGGTGCGCAGCGACAGCGAGACGGAGGTCGTCGACATGATGCGGCGGTGTTCTTCCAGACCCGCCCGCAGCTTGGTCAGCTCCTCCTCCAGCGCCTCCCGGCCGGCGGTCAGCGCCTCGTTGCGGCCGTTGATCCGGCGCTTGTCGGCGTCGAGCCCGGCGATCCGGGTGTGCAGGGAGACCGTCTGCTCGCGGACGGCGTTCAGATGGCGCACGACCTCGGCGAACTCGTCGTTGCGGCCGGTGAACCGCACGGGCTCCACCGAGCCCTCCGGCGTTGCCAGCCGCTCCGCGCCGCGGCGCAGGACGGACAGCGGCCGGGTGAGCGAGCGCGCCACGGCGGTCGCGAAGCCGACGGCGAAGAGGAAGAGCACGCCCATCGCCGCGATGACCAGTTCGAGCCGGGTCACGTCGTCGTCGCGCTGCGCGGCGAGCGCGGAGGACCGCTGGCCGGCCAGCGTCGACTCCACGGACCGCATGCGGTCGAGGCGGGCGGTGAGCGCGGAACCCACGGCGCCCGCGTCGGTCTTGCGGTCGGCGGAGTTCAGGGTGGGCCGCTCGGTGAGCTTCTTGAGGTAGTCGTCGGCCGTCTTGACCTCGGGGCCGGTGACGGTGGCGGCGAGGGTCTGCCGTACGTCGGGGCGCGCGGCCCGCGCGAAGTCGTCCAGAGCGGCCTGTTCGCGTACGCGTGCCCGCTGCGCGGCGGTGGTGAGTTCGTCGACCACGGCCGAGTTGGGGGGCTGCTCGCCGCGGGGGACGGCCAGCGCGGCGAGCAGCAGTCCGCGGGTGGCCGAGGCCTGCTCCACGGCCTGGGCGAGCGGGGCCAGGGGCCGGGTGGTGGCGAGGGCCGCGGTGGCGCGCGGCGGCGTCAGCTCGGCGAGCCGGTCGCCGGGGGCGAGGAGTTCGGCGATGACGCCCGCGTAGGCCTGGTGGGCGGCGAGGGCGCTGCCCTTGCCGTCGACGGCCTCGGTGCGGACGGCCCGGATCCGGGCGAGGGAGCGGGCGGTCGCCTCGTCGGCATCGGCCTGGACCTCGGCGAGCTGCCGGTCGGTGCGGGCGATGCGCTCCTGGACGGGGCCCTTGGCGTTGCCGGGGCGGCCCTTGGCGGCGTACTCGACGACGGCGTCGCGCTCGTCGCCGAGGAGGTGGGTCAGGGTGAGCGCCTGCCCCGTCTGCTCCGCGAGGGTGACGAGGGTCTGGGAGTCGTTCAGTTCCCTCGTGGCGGAGACGACGGCGGGTGCGCCGGCCGCGAGGACGGTGAGGCCGGTGACCGCCACTCCGACGACCAGCCTGCGGCGCACGCGGACGCGTCGTCCTGCGGGGGCCGGGCCGTCGGTGGCGGTGCCGTTCTTCCGAGACCGCTTCTTCTGCACCGGTGCTCGCAATCCTGTACGTGTGCTCTTGCTCGTCTACTCGTGTGGCCGAGGTAACGGCCGGTCAACAAGTAAACGCCCCCTGCCCCCTCGTACCGCTTCAGACCTTTGCAGCGTGTTGGGGAGAGAGCCGCACATCGCCCACCCGGCCACTCGAACGAGTGAACATCACGGATGAGTTGGCTTCCAACTCGGACAGGTGGCTCCAGAGCCGCGCCGTGGACGGGCGGTTGAAAGATCGATGGGGGCTTTGGCAATATGCGCGCCCACACCGGCGCGGGGCGGCGGCCGGCGCCCCTGCGGGGCGGGCGCGGCGCGGTTCGCCCTTTCCCGCCCGGGTCCCGGGATTTGGTACGGACCTGACTGCGCGCGGCACCGCCGGGCGGGCAGTATGTCCGCATGCGCATCGACCTCGCTTCCGCCCCCGGCAACCGGGAACGCCCCAATGAGGACTGGGTGTCGGCGGCGATCCCCGCCTCGGGGGGCGGGGTCCTGGTCGCCCTGGACGGGGTCACCCCGCCGAGCGGCGAGGACGGGTGCACGCACGGGGTGCCGTGGTTCACGGCCCGGCTCGGCGGCCGATTGACCGAACTGTCCGGATCGCGGCGGGACATGCCGCTGGACGGGATCCTCGCGGAGGCGATCCGCGGCACGGCCGATGCCCATCGGGGGGCGTGTGACCTTTCTCACGTCCGCACGCCGCAGGCGACGGTGGTGATGGTCCGCTGGGACGAGGAGTACGTGGAGCACCTCGTGCTCTCGGACTCCGTACTGCTCCTCCAGGCGCCCGGGGGCGAGGTGACGGCGGTGCGCGACGACCGGCTGGACCGGGTGCCGCGGGAGGTCCTGCGGTCGGTGGCCGCGACGGACGCGCTGCGCAACGCGGAGGGCGGCTTCTTCACGGCGGCGGCGGATCCTGCGGTGGCTCGGCGGGCGGTGACGGGGCGGTGGCCGCGCCACCGGGTGCGGGCGGTGGCGGCGCTCACGGACGGGGCGAGCCGGTGGACGGACACGTTCGGGGAGGGCGACTGGGCGGAGTGCCTGGCGCTGCTCCGCAAGGAGGGCGCGGAGGCCCTGATCGGCCGGGTCCGCGCGATCGAATCCGACCCGTCCCGTACGGTCCCCCGCGGCAAACGCCACGACGACGCGACAGCGGCCTACGCAGAGCTCTAACCGCACCGGGCCGCGGGCGCCGCCACCCCCTCCATCCAGCCCGCACCCTCCAGCCCGTCCGGCGTTTGAGGACCGGGGTCTGGGGCGGAGCCCCCACGCGGCGGAGCCGCACATTCGGTACGCCGGGAAGGGGCGGGGTGGGGTGAGGCGCCGCGCACGCAGGGGCCCGCACACGCAGGGGCCGCCGGGCCCGGGCGCGCGGCGGGGCACCTCCTCGGCCGTCGAACGTTTCACGGGGCCGGAGGGCGGAGGGCGGTTGCGTTCGACGCCCTGCGGGGGCGCCCCGCCGCACACCCGACCCCGACGGCGGCAGCGCGAGCGGCGGGGCACTCCGGCAGGGGCCGCGGGGAGGGCTACTCGCCGCCCGCGTTCAGTTGGTTCAGGAGACGGGCCAGTTCGGCCACCTCACCGCGGTCCCAGTCGGCCAGCTTGCGCATGTACTGCTCGCGCCGCGCGTCCCGGACGCGGAGGAACCGCGACCGGCCCTCGTCGGTGAGGCCCACGAGGAAGGCCCGCCCGTCGGCGGGGTCCGGCTCGCGGGCGACCAGGCCCAGGACCTCCAGCGCCCGCAGCTGGCGGCTCATCGTGGCCTTGCCGACGCCGAAGTACGCGGCCAGTTCGGTGGCCCGCTGCCGGCCGGCCGCCTCCAGGCGTACGAGGAGCCCGTACGCGGCGGGTTCCAGCTCGGGGTGCAGCTCGCGGGCCATCTCGCCGGAGGAGGCTCGGGCCCGTCGGAGGAAGACGGACAGTTCCCGCTCCAGGGCAAGGAACTCCTGGTCTTCGCTCCCGTGCACGTACGGCTCCTTCGGTGGTGTGTGAGCAGCCAGTATTTCGCAGGGGGCAAGGCAAAGGCCCGGGACCCCGCCGGAGACGGGGACCCGGGCCGGACCCGGTGTCAGGCGGCGGCCGGCAGGGCGACTTCCGCTTCGGCGAGGGCGAGCGCCAGCACCTGGCGGACGTCCGTCACGGGGTGGACCTCCAGCCCCTCCAGCACCTCGGCCGGGACGTCGTCCAGGTCGGCCTCGTTGCGCTTCGGGATGATGACGGTGGTCAGCCCGGCCCGGTGCGCGGCCAGCAGCTTCTGCTTGACCCCGCCGATCGGCAGGACCCGCCCGGTCAGGGAGACCTCGCCGGTCATCGCCACGTCCGTGCGGACCGTCCGCCCGGAGAGGAGCGAGGCGAGGGCGGTCGTCATGGTGATGCCGGCGCTCGGGCCGTCCTTGGGGACCGCGCCGGCCGGGAAGTGGATGTGCACGCCCCGGTCCTTCAGGTCGGCGACGGGCAGTTCCAGTTCGGCGCCGTGCGAGCGCAGGAAGCTCAGCGCGATCTGCGCCGATTCCTTCATGACGTCGCCGAGCTGGCCGGTGAGGGTGAGTCCGGCGGCGCCGGTCTCCGGGTCGGCCAGTGAGGCCTCGACGAAGAGGACGTCGCCTCCCGCGCCGGTGACCGCGAGTCCGGTGGCCACGCCGGGGACGGCGGTGCGCCGCTCGGCCGGGTCCTGGGCGGATTCCGGCACGTGGTGCGGCCGCCCGATGAGGGCGCGGAGGTCGTCGGCGCCGATCCGGAAGGGCAGTTCTCGCTCCCCCAGCTCGTGCTGCGAGGCCACCTTGCGCAGGAGGCGGGCGATGGACCGCTCCAGGGTGCGCACGCCCGCTTCGCGGGTGTACTCGCCGGCCAGCCTGCGCAGGGCGTCCTCCTCCAGGACCACTTCGTCGGCTCCGAGGCCGGCGCGGTCCAGCTGCCGGGGCAGCAGGTGGTCGCGGGCGATGACGACCTTCTCGTCCTCGGTGTAGCCGTCGAGGCGGACCAGCTCCATGCGGTCGGCGAGCGCCTCGGGGATGGCCTCCAGGACGTTGGCGGTGGCGAGGAAGACCACGTCGCTGAGGTCGAGTTCGACCTCCAGGTAGTGGTCGCGGAAGGTGTGGTTCTGGGCGGGGTCCAGCACCTCCAGCAGGGCGGCGGCCGGGTCGCCCCGGTAGTCGGAGCCCACCTTGTCGATCTCGTCGAGGAGGACGACCGGGTTCATGGACCCGGCCTCCTTGATCGCCCGTACGATCCGGCCCGGCAGCGCGCCGACGTAGGTGCGCCGGTGGCCGCGGATCTCGGCCTCGTCGCGGACGCCGCCGAGGGCGACGCGGACGAACTTGCGGCCCATGGCGTGTGCGACGGACTCGCCGAGGGAGGTCTTGCCGACGCCGGGCGGCCCGACGAGGGCGAGGACGGCGCCGCCGCGGCGGCCGCCGATGACGCCCATCCCGCGCTCGCTGCGCCGCTTGCGGACCGCGAGGTATTCGGTGATGCGGTCCTTCACGTCGCTCAGTCCGGCGTGCTCGGCGTCGAGGATCGCCCGCGCGCCCTGGATGTCGTACTGGTCCTCGGTGCGTTCGTTCCAGGGCAGTTCGAGGACGGTGTCGAGCCAGGTCCGGATCCAGGAGCCCTCGGGGCTCTGGTCGCTGGAGCGCTCCAGCTTGTCGACTTCCTTGAGCGCGGCCTCGCGTACGTTCTCGGGCAGGTCGGCGGCCTCGACGCGGGCGCGGTAGTCGTCGGACTCCTCGCCGTCCTTCTCGCCGTTCAGCTCGCGCAGTTCCTTGCGTACGGCTTCCAGCTGGCGGCGCAGCAGGAACTCGCGCTGCTGCTTGTCGACGCCGTCCTGGACGTCCTTGGCGATGGATTCGGCGACGTCCTGCTCGGCGAGGTGCTCGCTGAGCGCCTTGACTGCGAGGCGGAGGCGGGCGACCGGGTCGGCGGTCTCCAGCAGCTCGACCTTCTGGGCCACGGTCAGGAAGGGCGAGTAGCCGGAGTTGTCGGCGAGCGCCGAGACCCCTTCGATCTGCTGGACCCGGTCCACGACCTGCCAGGCCCCGCGCTTCTTGAGCCAGCTGGTGGCGAGCGCCTTGTACTCCTTGACGAGTTCGGTCACGGCGCCCGGCAGCGGATCGGGGACGCTCTCCTCCACGGTCTCGCCCTCGACCCAGAGCGCAGCCCCCGGCCCGGTGGTCCCGGCCCCGATGCGGACCCGGCCGAGGCCGCGGATCAGCGCGCCGGGGTCTCCGCCGGAGAGCCGCCCGACCTGTTCGACGGTCCCGAGCACACCGGTCCCGGCGTACGTCCCGTCGATGCGCGGCACGAGCAGCACCTTGGGCTTCCCGCTGCCCGCCGCCGCCTGCGCCGCCTCGACGGCTGCGCGCACCTCGGTGTCGGACAGGTCCAGCGGGACGACCATTCCGGGCAGCACGACCTCGTCGTCGAGCGGCAGCACGGGCACAGTGAGCGGTACGGACGTCGAAGCCATGATCTTCCCTCCGGCAGTGAAGTTGAGCTACGCCGACTCAATGCATCTGCGCGGCCCGATGTTCCCCAACGCCCGTTCGCCGGGGGCGAACACCTCTCAGACGGTGGAGATGCGGACGTCCCCCGAGGTCGTCTTCGCCGCGAGGCGGGAGGCCGCCGCCGGGTCCGAGGGGAGCGTGACGTCCTGCGTGCCGGAGGTGGTGGCGACCGCGAGCAGGTAGGGGGCCGAGGGGACCTTCAGGGTGACGTCGCCCGAGGAGGTCTCGGCGCGCACGGAGGAGGGGACCTTCGCGAAGTCCAGGCGGGTGTCGCCCGAGTCCGAGCGGACGTCCGCGTCCGGTCCGGACAGGCCGGTGGCGCTGATCGCGCCCGAGGACGTACGGATCTTCAGCGGGCCGGCGATCCGCTCGGCGGCGACCTTGCCGGAGTCGGCCTTCACCTCGGCCGCCGCCACGCCCGTCACCGAGATGCGGCCGCTGCTGCTCTCCAGCTTGACCGTGGCGGCGGCCGGGACCTCCAGGCGGTAGTCGACGTAGCAGGTGCCGGAGCAGCCGTCGGTGAAGGTGAGCACCCCGCCGGTGACCTTCTGGCCGGGCACGGGCGCGCTGTCCCCGCGGTAGTGGACGGTACGGCGGACCGTGACGCCGGGCCCGGTACCGGGCGTGACCTCGATGGAGCCGGCCCGGGTGTCCCCCAGCTCCACGGCGGTGACGGCCTCGGCGACCGTGGCGTCGGCGGTCGCCGTCTTCTTCGGGCCGTCGGTGAAGGAGCAGCCGGCCAGGAGGAGTCCGGCCCCGAGGACGACGGCTGCGGTGCGGGCTGACGCGGTGTGAGAAGTCATGCCACGATGCTCGCCCGCCACGGGGGCGCGGCCGATGGGGCCGGTACCCGGACCCCGGGTGGGGTTAACCCCCGGACCCTTGACCTGCTGGAGCGGGGCTGGCTCGCCCGCGACGGCGACGGGCGGCTGTGGATCACCGAGGCGGGCGAGGAGGCCCGCCTCGACCTCAAGCGGCACGCCCCCGCCATCATCGGCCGGATCCACGAGGGCGTAGCCGAGGCCGACTACGTCACCACGCCGAAGGTCCTCCGCCAGATGATCCGCAACACCGGCGGCACCCTGCCGGCCTAGGCGTGGCCTAGGCGGGCTGCTCCGCCATCGAGGCGGCGATGACCGAGAACACGGCTCCCTGCGGGTCGGCCAGTACGGCCATCCGGCCGGCCACCATGTCGAAGGGGGGCGCCAGGACGGTGGCGCCCGCCCGCACCGCCGCGGCGGTGACGCCGTCGACGTCGTCCACGGAGAAGTACGCCATCCAGTGCGGAGGGGTCCCGGGCGGGGCCTTCTCCAGCGTCATCATGCCGCCGACGGCCCGGCCGCCGACCTGCCACTCCACATAGCCCTCGGCGCCCTCCGTCCCGGACGCCTTCGGCGTCATCGGCAGCGCCGCCGCGTAGAACCGGCCCGCGGCATCCGTGTCGGTGGTGCTCAGCTCGTTCCAGATCAGCGCGCCCGGCTCGTTGACGATCCCGGCACCGGTGAACGACTTCGCCTCCCACAGCCCGAAGACCGCCCCCTGCGGATCGGACACGACCGCCATGCGGCCGATGTCCGTGACGTCCATGGCCGGCATCATCACCTTGCCGCCGGCCTCGCCGATCTGCCCGAGGGTCCGGTCGACGTCGTCCGAGGCCAGGTACGTCGTCCAGACCGCCGGGGGCATCGGGTCGGGGGTGGTGCCGTCCGGGTTCATGGCGGCCATGATCCCGGCGACCGGCCTGCCCTTGAGCGAGCAGACCGCGTAGCCGCCGGTCTCCGGCGGGCCCACCTCGCCCTGCCAGCCGAAGAGGTCGCTGTAGAAGTCGATCGCACTCTGCTGGTCCGGGACCATCAGGTCGATCCAGCAGGGAGTACCTGCCTCGTAGGGGCCGTTCTTCTCGGGCACGGGGTTCTCCATGGGACGGGTGGGTCAGGACTGCCGTTCCGTACCCCCGCAAGGCCCGGGAAATCCGCCCGTCCGGGTGATCTCAGGTCGTCACCGGACGCCCCGCGGACTCGAGCCCCCACTCGCTCCAGGACCCGTCGTACACGGCGAGGCTGCCGTACCCGGCGAGGTCCGCACCCAGCGCGAGCACGCAGGCGGTCACCCCCGACCCACAGCTGAAGTAGAGCCGCTCCCGGTCCCCCGCCAGCGCCTCGAAGGCCTCCCGGAGCTCCCCGGCGGGCCGCATCCGGCCGTCCGGCCCCTGGAGTTCACCGAAGGGCAGGTTCAGCGCGCCCGGCATGTGCCCCCCGCGCAGCCCGGGCCGCGGCTCCGGGGCGGTACCCGCGAAGCGCTCCCGCGTACGGGCGTCGAGCACGGCGGCGGCCGTGTCGGTCAGGGCCGCGGCGACGCTCTCGGCGCCGACCACCAGCCCGGTCCGGGGCCGCGCGGTGAACGAGCCCCGGGGGCCGCCGTAGTACGGGGCGGTGTCCTCGACGGGCAGCCCGGCGGCAGCCCACGCGGGCAGCCCCCCGTCCAGCACGGCGACCCGGTCGAAGCCCATCGCGCGCAGCATCCACCAGGCGCGGGCGCTGGAGTAGATGCCGGCGGCGTCGTAGACCACCACGGTCGCGGTGTCGTCCACACCCAGGGCCCGCATCGCCTCGGTGAACTCCCCCGCACCCGGCATGGTGTGCGGGGCGGGGGCCGTGTGGTCGGACAGCACGCCGTCGAGGTCGAAGGGACGGGCGCCGGGTATGCGCCGGGATGCGCCCCGGTGGGCCCCGACGGAGGCGTCGAACACCACGACCCCCTGCCCGAGGCGGTCGGCGAGCCAGTCGGTGTCGACGAGGGGGCCGGGTACCGGGATCTCGGCTGCGGTCATGCGGGGCCTCCGGGGGGTGCGTAGGGGCTGGCCGCCTCATCCTTGCGCACCCGGATCGGCGCGGCGGGGTCCGGGCGGCCGCTGCGCGGGGCCGGGTCCCCTGCCCGCCCTTCCAGCGTTCCCCGGGGCTCCGCCCCGGACCCCGCTCCTCGAACGCCGGTGGGGCTGGGTTCGGCCCCCCGGAGCCACCCCGCCCCGGCACCGCCTCAACCGCACTCCCCCGCCCGCGCAAACACCGCCACCCGCGCCCCCCGCACCGCCGTCACCGAGCAGCGCTCGAACCCGCCCGCCGCCAGTACCTCCCGCTTCACCGCCTCCCCCGGGTACGGGTCCAGCGGCTGGCCCTCCGGGTCCAGCAGGGCGATCACCCTGGGCGAGGCCAGCAGCGCCGCCCGCACCGCCTCCGGGGGCAGCTCCGTGCCCTGGAGGCTGTGCGAGCCCGCCGGGGAGCGGTCCAGGGCCACGTCGCGCAGCCCCCCGTACACCCCCGGCGAGGACAGCAGCCACTCGCGCCGCCGCGAGGGCATGAACACCACCGCGTCCCCCGGCCGCGCCCGCTCCCGGACCGCCGCGGCCACCGCGAGGACGTCGTCCTTGCGGCTGTCGGGCGTGCGCAGCCACACCGACCACCACCCGAACGGCGGCACCAGCAGCACGCCCACGAGCAGCCACGGCAACCACCCCCGCACCCCCGCCGGCCGCACCTCCGCCGGCCTCACCTCCGCCAGCCGCGCCCCCGCCAGCAGCACGAATCCGGCCAGCGCGTACAGGACGTACCGGTCGACGTACCAGGGGTGCACCAGGGACACCGCCATCAGCAGCCCCGGCGGCACCACCGCGAGCGGCAGCGCGACCCGCACCAGCCCCCGCTCCGCGCCCCGCGCGAGCAGCAGGCAGCCGACCGCGAGCACCCCGTACGCCGTCCAGTCCTGCCAGCTCGGCCGCCCCAGCCAGCCGAGCTGCTGCTGCGCCTGCCGCGCGCTCACCACGGCCAGCGGCACGAGCAGCAGCACCACCGCCCCGGCGGCGACCCGCCACCCCCGCGAGCGCCACCCGGCGAACGCGTGCGCGAGCAGCGCCAGCACCGCGAACTCGTGCAGCCAGCAGCCCAGCAGCAGCACCACCGCGTAGGCGGTCCAGCGCTCGCGCAGCATCAGGTAGGTCGCCCACACGACCGCCGCCGCGACGAGCGCGTACGAGCGCCCCTCCTGCGCGTACATCTGCACGGGCGGCAGGACCGCGTACCCGAGGCCGGCGAGCAGCGCCGCCCGCTCCCCCGCGAGCCGGTGGGCGACGGCGGCGACCCCCGCCGCGGCCAGCGCGGTGGCGGCGACGGAGGGCAGCCGCAGCGCCCACAGGCCGCCGTCCCAGGCGGCGAACACCCCGTGCATCAGCAGGTAGTACAGGCCGTGGACGGCGTCGACCTCGCCGAGCAGCCGCCAGATCCCGCCGAGCGGCCGGTGGGCCACCTGCCAGGTGACGGACTCGTCGCGCCACATGCTGCCGCCGCGTTCCAGGCCCCAGAGGCCGAGAAGGACGGCGAGCAGCGGGGGCAGCACGCGCCAGGGGGCGATGCGGGGGATGTCGGCCTCCGGGGTGCTGTCGCTGCGGCTGTGGGGCCTCCATACTCGTGGTTCGGTCCGAGTACCTGCGGAGGTGGGTGTGCGTACGTTCCGAACGGTTGCGGCGGTACGGCCGGGTGCGGCGGTACGGCTGGCCGGGGCGGTCCTGCTGGGCGCCGCGGTCCTGGCGGGCTGCGGGCCGGCCGGTTCGCCGGACGCCTCGATGTCCCGCGCCCCGTCGGGCCTCCCGTCGGGCCTCCCGTCCGGCTCCCCGACCTCCACCGGGGACAAGCCCCCGCCGCCCTCCCAGAGCCCGAGCACGAACCCGGGCCGGAGCCCGGGCCAGGGCCAGAGCCAGACCCCGAGCCGGAACCCGGGCAACGCCACCGAGACCCTCGTACGCGTCACCCGCACGGGCGGCTTCGCCGGCCAGACGCACACCGTGGTCGTCAAGGGCGACGGCTCCTGGACCCGCCTCGACGTCAAGGCGCAGCCCGCGGGGACCGGCAAGATGTCGCCGCAGGAACTCGACGCCTTGAACGCGGCCCTCGCGAAGGCGGACTTCGCGCACCTGCCCAGGGTCTCCACGGGCGGCCCGGTGATCTACGACGGGTACACGTACGCGTTCGTCCACGACGGCTTCGAAGTGGCCTCCGACCAGGGGTCGATGCCGCCCGCCCTGGAGGCCGTACTGGCGGCCCTCCCCCCGTTCACGGGGTAGGCCTCCGACACGGGCTCCGACACGGCCTCCGACGCAGCACTCACCCCTCCCATACCGGCCCCCATCAGGACTTTCGATCCAAAACGGCCTATCGGAACCCTGCATAGCCGCACGCCGGAGCCTCCTCTACGCTGCACCCCTGACACACGAGATCAGCGGATCAGACGGACCAGACGGATCACACGGATCAGGTCGGGCGGATCGGCTCACACTGACCGGCACGGGTCGGCACCGGGACGGGACATGGAACAGACGCACACCACCCACAACGGCGCTTCGGCGACCCCTGGCGCCCAGCGGCGCGTACTCGTCGTCGAGGACGACCACACCATCGCCGAGGCCATCGCAGCCCGGCTGCGCGCCGAGGGCTTCCAGGTGCAGACGGCCGCGGACGGCCCGGCGGCCGTCGCCGCGGCCGAGAGCTGGCTGCCCGAGCTGCTGGTCCTGGACGTGATGCTGCCCGGCTTCGACGGGCTGGAGGTCTGCCGCCGGGTCCAGGCCCAGCGCCCGGTCCCGGTGCTGATGCTCACCGCGCGGGACGACGAGACGGACCTGCTGGTCGGGCTCGGGGTCGGCGCGGACGACTACATGACGAAGCCGTTCTCGATGCGCGAGCTCGCCGCCCGGGTCCACGTCCTGCTGCGGCGCGTGGAGCGGGCCACCCTCGCCGCGCACACCCCGCGCGGGGCCACCCTGCGGCTGGGCGACCTGGAGATCGACCACGCGCAGCGCCGGGTCCGGGTGCAGGCGGAGGACGTGCACCTGACGCCCACCGAGTTCGACCTGCTGGTGTGCCTGGCGGGGACCCCGCGGGCGGTGCTCTCCCGGGAGCAGCTGCTGGCGGAGGTCTGGGACTGGGCCGACGCGTCCGGGACGCGTACGGTCGACAGCCACATCAAGGCGCTGCGGCGGAAGATCGGCGCGGAGCGGATCCGTACGGTCCACGGCGTCGGGTACGCCCTGGAGACCCCGGCACAGGCGTGACCGGCCGGCGGCCGCCGGGGGAAGGGCTGCGGCCTTTCTCGCCCTTCTCGATCAAGACCAAGCTGGGCACGCTCGTCGTGGTCTCGGTCTTCATCACCACGGGCCTGATCCTGGTGGCCCTGCGCACCGCCACCGAGCTGCGCTTCATCACGGTCTTCTCGGTGATCGCCTCGATGCTGATCACCCAGTTCGTGGCGCACAGCCTGACGGCGCCGCTGGACGACATGACGACGGTGGCCCGGGCGATCTCGCACGGGGACTACACGCGCCGGGTGCGCGGGGCGGGGCGCCGGGACGAGCTGGGCGACCTGGCCGCCACGATCAACCTGATGGCGGACGACCTGGAGGCGGTGGACCGGCACCGCAAGGAGCTCGTCGCCAACGTCTCGCACGAGCTGCGCACGCCCATCGCGGCGCTGCGGGCGGTGCTGGAGAACGTGGTCGACGGGGTCTCGGCCGCCGATCCGGAGACCATGCGCACGATGCTGAAGCAGACCGAGCGCCTGGGCCGGCTCGTGGAGACCCTGCTGGACCTGTCCAGAGTGGACAACGGGGTGGTCCCGCTGAAGGCGCGGCGGTTCGAGGTGTGGCCGTACCTGTCGGGCGTGCTGAAGGAGTCGGGGCTGGCGGCCGCGGGCCGGCCGGGGCTGCTGTCCGGTTCGGGCGGGCACACCCGCAACGACGTGCACCTGCACCTGGACGTCTTCCCGCCGGAGCTGACGGCGTACGCGGATGCCGAGCGGCTGCACCAGGTGGTGGCGAACCTGATCGACAACGCGGTCAAGCACAGCCCCCCGCACGGCCGGGTCACGGTCCGCGCGCGGGCGGGTGACGCGCCCGGGAGCCTGGCGCTGGAGGTGCGCGACGAGGGCCCCGGCATCCCGGAGGCGGAGCGCGCCCGGGTCTTCGAGCGGTTCAACCGGGGCAGTGCGCGGGGCGGCGACGGCGGCACCGGGCTGGGCCTGGCGATCGCCCGCTGGGCCGTGGAGCTGCACGGGGGCCGGATCGGAGTGGCCGAATCGTCACGCGGCTGCCGCATCCTCGTCACGCTTCCGGGCAGCTCATAGGCGTCGTGTTGACGTAGGGTTCGAGTGGGAAGGAAATGATCTCGGCCACACGCGCCGGGGTCCGTCAGGGGTGCGAAGCCGTGGGGGTCGCAACCTCGGTGCCCCCTACCCGAACCACGCTTGTTTCCCGCCATTCCAGACGGTGAAACCCGCCGTTCGATGTGACCTACGCGACGGATCTCCCGTCCGGTCTGCATCTCACGGTTCAGGAGGCGTAGCCTTTATTCCCGCTGTCCATACCTTGTGAAGCGGAAGAGGGCGGTTGCCGCCGTGTCGCCACAGTCCCCCAGTAACCCGAGCACCACGACCGAAGCAGCAGAAGGCGGGAAGAACCCCGCCTCAGGCTTCGGCGCGAATGAGTGGCTCGTCGACGAGATCTATCAGCAGTACCTCCAGGACCCGAACTCGGTCGACCGGGCCTGGTGGGACTTCTTCGCCGACTACAAGCCGGGGGGCGCTGCCGCTCCGGTCAAGGCCGAAGAGCCCGTGAAGACCCCGACGACGGACGGCGCCTCCGCACAGGCCGCCACCACCGTCGCCGGAACTCCTCAGGTCGTCGACGCCGCCGCCACGGGGGCGGCGGGCGCCACCGCGGCACCCGTAGTGCCGCCCACGCCTGTGTCAGCTCCTGCCCCTGCTCCTGCCACCCCCTCTGGTGCCCCTGCTGTGACTGTCACCTCCCAGGCCCCGGCCGCCGCACCGGCCGCGCCCGCCACCCCCTCCGTAGCCCCGCAGAAGGCCGCGCCCGCCACCGAGGCCCCCACGGGCCCCGAGCTGGTGACGCTCCGCGGCCCGGCGGCTGCCGTAGCCAAGAACATGAACGCCTCCCTCGACGTCCCGACGGCCACGTCCGTCCGCGCCGTCCCGGTGAAGCTGCTGTTCGATAACCGCATCGTCATCAACAACCACCTGAAGCGCGCCCGGGGCGGGAAGATCTCCTTCACGCACCTGATCGGCTACGCGATGGTGCAGGCGATCAAGGCCATGCCGTCGATGAACCACTCCTTCGCGGAGAAGGACGGCAAGCCGACCCTGGTCAAGCCCGACCACGTGAACTTCGGCCTCGCCATCGACCTGGTGAAGGCCAACGGCGACCGCCAGCTCGTCGTCGCCGGCATCAAGAAGGCCGAGACCCTCAACTTCTTCGAGTTCTGGCAGGCCTACGAGGACATCGTCCGCCGCGCCCGCGTCGGCAAGCTGACGATGGACGACTTCACCGGCGTGACGGTCTCCCTCACCAACCCCGGCGGCCTGGGCACCGTGCACTCCGTGCCCCGCCTGATGCCCGGACAGTCGGTCATCATGGGCGTCGGCTCCATGGACTACCCCGCCGAGTTCCAGGGCACCTCGCAGGACACCCTGAACAAGCTGGGCATCTCCAAGGTCATGACCCTGACCTCGACCTACGACCACCGGGTCATCCAGGGCGCGGCCTCCGGCGAGTTCCTGCGCATCGTCGCGAACCTGCTGCTCGGCGAGAACGGCTTCTACGACGACGTCTTCGAGGCGCTGCGCATCCCGTACGAGCCTGTCCGCTGGCTCCGGGACATCGACGCCTCGCACGACGACGACGTCACGAAGGCCGCCCGCGTCTTCGAGCTGATCCACTCCTACCGGGTCCGCGGCCACGTCATGGCCGACACCGACCCGCTGGAGTACAAGCAGCGCAAGCACCCCGACCTCGACATCACCGAGCACGGCCTCACCCTGTGGGACCTGGAGCGCGAGTTCGCGGTCGGCGGCTTCTCCGGCAAGTCGATGATGAAGCTGCGCGACATCCTCGGCGTGCTGCGCGACTCGTACTGCCGCACCACCGGTGTCGAGTTCATGCACATCCAGGACCCGAAGCAGCGCCGCTGGATCCAGGACCGCATCGAGCGCCCGCACACCAAGCCGGAGCGCGAGGAGCAACTGCGCATCCTGCGCCGCCTGAACGCGGCGGAGGCCTTCGAGACCTTCCTGCAGACGAAGTACGTCGGCCAGAAGCGCTTCTCCCTGGAGGGCGGCGAGTCCGTCATCCCGCTGCTCGACGCCGTCATCGACTCGGCCGCCGAGGCCCGCCTCGAAGAGGTCGTCATCGGCATGGCCCACCGCGGCCGTCTGAACGTGCTCGCGAACATCGTCGGCAAGTCGTACGCGCAGATCTTCCGCGAGTTCGAGGGCAACCTCGACCCGAAGTCGATGCACGGCTCCGGCGACGTGAAGTACCACCTGGGCGCCGAGGGCACCTTCACGGGCCTGGACGGCGAGCAGATCAAGGTCTCGCTCGTCGCGAACCCCTCGCACCTGGAGGCCGTCGACCCGGTCCTCGAGGGTGTCGCCCGCGCCAAGCAGGACGTCATCAACAAGGGCGGCACGGACTTCACCGTCCTCCCGCTGGCCCTGCACGGTGACGCGGCCTTCGCCGGCCAGGGTGTGGTCGCCGAGACGCTGAACATGTCGCAGCTGCGCGGCTACCGCACCGGCGGCACCGTGCACGTGGTCATCAACAACCAGGTCGGCTTCACCGCCGCCCCGGAGTCCTCGCGTTCCTCGATGTACGCGACCGACGTGGCCCGCATGATCGAGGCGCCGATCTTCCACGTGAACGGCGACGACCCCGAGGCCGTCGTCCGCGTTGCCCGTCTGGCCTTCGAGTTCCGCCAGGCGTTCAACAAGGACGTCGTCATCGACCTCATCTGCTACCGCCGCCGCGGTCACAACGAGTCGGACAACCCGGCGTTCACGCAGCCGCTGATGTACGACCTGATCGACAAGAAGCGCTCGGTGCGCAAGCTGTACACCGAGTCCCTCATCGGTCGCGGCGACATCACGCTGGAAGAGGCCGAGCAGGCCCTGCAGGACTTCCAGGGCCAGCTGGAGAAGGTCTTCGCGGAGGTCCGCGAGGCCGCCACGCAGCCCGCGGTCGCCGCGCCGGCCCCGGCCCCGCAGGCCGACTTCCCGGTCGCCGTGAACACGGCGATCTCGCAGGACGTCGTCAAGCGCATCGCCGAGTCCCAGGTCAACATCCCCGAGGGCGTCACCGTCCACCCGCGTCTGCTGCCGCAGCTGCAGCGCCGCGCGGCGATGATCGACGACGGCACCATCGACTGGGGCTTCGGCGAGACCCTGGCCTTCGGTTCGCTGCTCATGGAGGGCACCCCGGTCCGGCTGTCCGGCCAGGACTCCCGCCGCGGCACCTTCGGCCAGCGTCACGCGGTCCTCATCGACCGGGAGACGGGCGAGGACTACACCCCGCTGCTGTACCTGTCGGACGACCAGGCCCGGTACAACGTCTACGACTCGCTGCTCTCCGAGTACGCGGCCATGGGCTTCGAGTACGGCTACTCGCTGGCCCGTCCGGACGCGCTGGTCCTCTGGGAGGCCCAGTTCGGTGACTTCGTCAACGGCGCGCAGACCGTCGTCGACGAGTTCATCTCCTCGGCGGAGCAGAAGTGGGGCCAGACCTCCGGCGTCACCCTGCTCCTCCCGCACGGCTACGAGGGCCAGGGCCCGGACCACTCGTCCGCCCGCCCGGAGCGCTTCCTCCAGCTGTGCGCGCAGAACAACATGACGGTGGCCATGCCCACGCTGCCGTCGAACTACTTCCACCTGCTGCGCTGGCAGGTCCACAACCCGCACCACAAGCCGCTGGTCGTCTTCACCCCGAAGTCGATGCTGCGTCTGAAGGCGGCGGCGTCGAAGGCGGAGGAGTTCACGACCGGTTCGTTCCGTCCGGTCATCGGCGACACGACGGTGGACGCGAACGCGGTCAACAAGGTCGTGTTCTGCGCGGGCAAGGTCTACTACGACCTGGAGGCCGAGCGGGAGAAGCGCGGCATCACCGACACCGCCATCATCCGCATCGAGCGCCTGTACCCGCTGCCGGGTGCGGAGCTCCAGGCGGAGATCGCCAAGTTCCCGAACGCGGCGAAGTACATCTGGGCGCAGGAGGAGCCGGCGAACCAGGGTGCGTGGCCGTTCATCGCGCTGAACCTGATCGACCACCTCGACCTGGCGGTCGGCGCGGACGTCCCGGCGGGCGAGCGCCTGCGGCGCATCTCGCGTCCGCACGGCTCGTCCCCCGCGGTAGGCTCCGCGAAGCGCCACCAGGCGGAGCAGCAGCTGCTGCTGAACGAGGTCTTCGAAGCCTGATCCCCGTAGCACCCGGAAGGCCCGGCCCCCTGTCGAGAGGGCCGGGCCTTCCGGCTGTGGGGAATCGCCCTCGCGCGACCCGGCACGCGGCCAGTAGAGTCCGCTCGGCGGAAGACCAGCCCCACATGTGACCGCCCGTCCTTCTTCTTCCACGGACAGGCTTCCCCTACGTGACCACAACTCCCCGGCTGCTTCGCGGCATCGCCGCTTCTGCAGCCGTCGCCACCCTCTGCGGACTCGTCACCGCCGCGGGCACCTCCTCCGCCGCCGCGGACACCGCCGCCGCATCAGTGACCTGCACGTCGCCCCGGTTCACCCGCGTCTTCTTCCCCGACGCCACGTTCACCGGGACGCCCGTACGGACCGACTGCGACACCGCGGTCGACGAGAACTGGGGTCTCGGTGCCCCGGCCGCCGGACTGCCGGCCGACAACTTCGGCGTCCGCTGGACCCTGGTCCGGGACTTCGGGTCGGGCGGACCGTTCACCCTGACCGCCTCCGGCCAGGACGGGATACGCGTCTACCTCGACGGGGTCCGCCAGATCGACCTGTGGAAGGACGTCTCGGCCGACCAGACGCAGACCGTGAACGTGACGATTCCGCCGGGCACCCACACCCTGCGCGTCAACGCCGCCAACTGGACCGGCGCCGCCGGCGTCAAGTTCGGCTACGCGCCCCGGACCTCGGCGGCCGACGACACGGTCAAGCCCGTCGCCCCGGCCGGCGTCACGTCGGCGCTCGACAACACCACAGCGCAGGTGAAGGTGGCCTGGGCCGCGAACAAGGAGATGGACCTCGGCGGCTACCGGGTCTACCGACGGCCGGAGGGCACCTCCACCTGGACCCGGGTCGGGTCCACGAAGGCGACCTCCTTCACCGAGCAGCCGCCCGAAGGCGCCGGCCGTACCTACCAGTACCAGGTGCGCGCCGTCGACCTGGCCGGAAACCTCTCCGTCGCGACCGCCGGACAGCCGGTGACCACGTCCACCGCCGCCGTCCCCGGGCCGCTGAAGGCCACCGCGGCGGACACGGGCATCTCCCTGACCTGGCCGGCATCCCCCGGAGCCACCGGCTACCTGGTCAAGCGCGCCGGCGACCCCACGGTCCGCAGGACCACCACCGCGGGCTTCGTCGACACCGACGCCCCGCGCTCGGTCGTCTCCGCGTACCAGGTCTCGGCCCTGGACTCGGCCGGCCGGGCCTCCCGCTTCGGTGAGGCGGCGACGGCCCGCCGGCCGGTCGCGGCGCCGCACGAGGTCGCCGCGACTCCGGCGGCGGGTCGCTACGTCGACCTGGCCTGGAAGGTCCGCCCCGGAACGGACGGCGCCTACGAGGGCTTCAGCGTCTTCCGCTCCACCACCCTCCCGGTGGACACCCGGACGGCGGAGGTGTTCTGCGGCAGCCGCACCTCGAAGACCCTGCCGGACGGGCAGGTCCAGTGGACCTGCCAGGACAACGGGACCGCCGCCGGCACCACGTACCACTACGTGGTGCAGGGCTGGGGCACCGACCGGTACGCCGGCAACACCTCCGTGGACTCCGGCACGGCCACCGTCACCACCGGTGCCACGGACCGGACCCCGCCCCCGGCGGTCACGGGGCTGACCGCGCAGGCCACCGCCTACGGCATCGTCCTGAAATGGAACGCCAACCCGGCTCCCGACCTCCAGCGCTACGAGGTCCACAGCGGAACCCTGCTCGGTGGCGAGGTCTGCTCGGCCGGCGTGAGCGCGTACCTCGGCAAGACGGACACCTCGTACCTGGTGGAGACCCTGCCGGACGGCGAAGAGCGGTGCTTCTTCGTCGACGCCGTCGACACCACGGGCAATTCGAGCTTCCAGTGGACCGGCGAGGCCGCGGTCACGAGCGTGACCGAGCTGGACGTGACGCCGTCCGTCGAGACTCCCGAGGACGGACCGGTCGCCCTCGGCGCCGCCCGTGCAGCCTCCGGCACCGCCGTGGAACTCACGTGGAACGCGGTACCGAACGCCACCGGCTACCTGGCCTACCGGTGGAACCCGGCCACCAAGGCGTACGAGAAGCTGACCGCCAAGCCCGTCACCGGCACCGCGTACACGGACTCGGGCCCGGCCACCGGTGCCACCCACTTCTACCGGGTGACCGCCGTGTACGCCGACGGCAAGGAGTCGGCGCCCGGCGGGAGCTACGCGATCCTCCCGCCGCACCTCCCGTAGGACGGAAGGGGGGCGGTGGCGGAGCACGCCCCGCCCCTGCCTCCCCGCGGGCTACGGCTGGGGCTCGAAGTCCCAGTACGGGCGGACTCGTTGTTTCGCGGAGACCGTGTGGACGTGCTGGGCGCCCAGGGTGCGGGTCAGCGCCTTGATGCCCGCGTCCTCGTGCTTGCCCGCCTCCTCGTCCTCGCGGACCGAGCGGAGGTCCGCCGCCAGGGCGATCTGCGCGCTCAGCGTCATCGGGTGGTCCGGCCCCAGTACCTCCTCCGCGCCCCGCAGGGTCTCCCGGCTCAGGGACAGCGCGTCCTCCCGGTGCCCGGTGATGTTGCGGTGCCCGGTGGCGTTCAGCGCGCAGCCCAGCGTCCACGGGTGGCGGTCGCCGAGCGCGCCCCGCATGCCGACCAGCGCCTGTTCGGCGAGGGACAGGGCCTCGGCCCGTTCGCCCTGGGCGCGCAGGATCAGGCCCAGGTTGCCGACCGTGCCGATGCTGTACGGGTGGGCGAGGCCGAGTTGCGACTGGTAGCCGCGGACCACGTCCTCGGAGATCCGGCGGGCCTCGCCGACGTCCCCGTACTCCCGCAGGTAGGTCGCGTAGTCGGAGGCGACCATCAGCGTCCACGGGTAGTCGACGCCGAAGACGCGCGTGGCCCGCTCCCACACGATCCGCAGCCGCTGGCCCGCGCCGGCGATGTCCCCGGAGCGGCGCAGGCACATCCCGAGGTTGTGCTCGGCCCGCAGGGTCTGGGGGTGGTCGAGGCCCAGTACCTGGGTGTTGACCTTGAGGCCCTGTTCCTGGCGGGTCTGTGCCTCGCGGTAGCGGCCCATCAGCCGCAGCCCCATGGCGCAGGCGATGCCCGAGGAAAGGGTGGAGATGTGGTGGGCCTTCAGGACGCGCTCGCGGCGCCGCAGGGTGTCCAGGTCGAGGTCGTAGGAGTCCTGGTAGCGGCCGAGGAGGCGGTAGGTCGCGGCGAGGTTGTTCTGGGCGGCCAGGGTGGTGGAGTCGTCCTCGCCGAGCAGCTCGCGGTAGGTGTTCAGGCAGTGCTCGAAGATCTCCCGGGCCGGCTCGAACTTGGCGATGCACAGCAGGACCCCGCCGTACGAGCTGGTGGCGCGCAGGGTCTCCAGGTCGCGGTCGCCCCGCTCCTCGGTGAGTTCGGTGGCGCGGGCCCGGGTGAGGGCCTCGGCCCGCCGGAACAGGCCGAGGTTCCGCAGGGCTCCGCCGTAGTGGTAGCTGAGCTCGCGGACCTTGGGGTGGTCCTCGCCCAGCATGGTCCGCCAGACCAGGTCGGTCTCCTCGGACAGCCGCAGGCAGGTGCGGTACTCCCCGGCGAGGACGAGGTAGCGCAGGCAGTGCAGCAGGAAGGTCTGGATGCGCGGGTTGGTGCTGGTGACGACCCCGGACGGGCCGAGGTGCGGGATGAGTTCGGCGTACCGGGGCCAGAGCCGGGAGTCGGCGGGCCGGCCGGGGTCGGCCGCGGCGAGGACCTGGCGGACGGCGCGGGAGAGCGGTTCGGCCTCCTCCTCCGAGAGGTTCTCGCGGACGATGCCGTGGACCATGCGGTGCAGCTGCACGGTTTCGAGCCCGCCGCCGCCCTCGTCGTCCGACAGGTCCGAGTACTCCAGGCGGACGACGGAGAACTGGACGAGCTTGTTCAGGGCGGCGTTCCACCGGATCTGGTCGTTGATCAGCCCCGCGAGCTGTTCGGGCACGTCGTCGGCGGGGAACTCGCGCAGCAGCCGCAGCGGCACCGGGCCGGGGGCGAAGAAGACGAACAGCCTGAGCAGGGCGAGGGCGTCGGGGAAGTTCTCCCGTACGTTGTTGAGGAGTATGGCCAGGGCGGTGGGGAAGGGCAGCGGGTAGTCGTCGGAGACGGTGACGGCTTCGCGGGAGTCCAGGCGGCGCTGGAGCAGCGCCAGGTAGTCGCCGACGGTCAGCGGGGAGTCGGCGAGCCAGCCGGCGGTCTGGTCGAGGGCGAGCGGGTAGTCCTCCAGCGCCTCGGCGAGCTGGTCGGCCTCGTCCGTGGTGAGGCGGCGGGCCCGGCGGCGGATGAAGGTGACGGACTCGGGCCGGGCGTAGAGCGGGACTTCGACGAGGTTGGTGTGCCGGGTGGCCCATTCGCGGTTGCGGGAGGTGATGATGACGTCGCCCGCGCCGGAGGGCAGCAGGTCGATGAGGTCGTCGGGGTTGTCGCAGCCGTCGAAGACCATCAGCCAGCGGCCGTACGGGGATCCGCGCCGCAGTGCTTCCAGTACGGCGCGGATCTGCTCGCCGTAGCTGCCCGCGCCGCGCGGCAGGCCGAGTGCGGGGGCCAGGTCGGCGAGGCGTTCGCGCAGGGTGGGCCGGTCCTCGGCGGGGACCCACCACACGACGTCGTACTCGGAGGCGAAGCGGTAGGCGTACTCGGTGGCGACCTGGGTCTTGCCGACTCCGGAGAGGCCGAGGAGGGTGACGGTGGACGCGCCGGGCGGGGCTTCGGCGAGGGCTTCGCGCAGGGTGCCGATGACGTCGTTGCGTCCGGTGAACCGGGGGTTGCGCCGCGGGACGCGGCCCCAGATCTCGGGCGGGTCGTTGGGGAAGCGGGGTCCGCGCCGGCCGGTCTCGGTGCCGATGCGGTCGGTGGGCAGCTCCAGGCGGCGCAGCACGCGGTATTCGGCCTCGTAGGCGTCCAGGCCCCACAGGTCGGTCTTCTCCAGCACGGCCACGGCGCTGGGCAGCGGCGCGTCGGTGAGGCAGACGGCCGCGAACCGGTCGGGGTGGTCGTCGGTGACCGTGCGCAGGGCGGTGTTCCACTCCTCGTCGGTGTGGGTGCCGGCGGAGAAGTAGCGTTCGGACAGGACGAGGAGGACCCGGCTGCCGGAGCGGGCGAGGTCGTCGAGGGCCTGGTCGAGGCCGGTGCTGTTCTGCGGGTCCCAGCGCTGGAGGGACACGCGGTGGCCGTGCTCCTCGAGGCGGTGGGCGATCCACACGGCCCAGGGGCGGTTGAAGCCCGCGAAGCTGATGACGAAGCGCTGCGGGCCGGCGGCTGGGCCCTGGTCCTGCCGAGTACCGGTGGTCATGCGGCCGTCTCCCTGGAATCCGGGCAGTGGCAGTGGACGGGGTTGAAAACCTACCGCAGCGGACGGTCCGTCAACCTTGTACGAACGGGACGAGTTCGGGGTGTTCTTCGCACCAGGCGCGGCGTTCGCGGTCGACGGCGCGGCGGGCGGCGGTGTGCTGGTCTCCGGGGGGCGGGAGTTCGTCCATGGCACGTTCGGCGGCGGCCATCGCCTCCGTGAACTCCCTTCCGGCGGGGGTCAGTCGCTCGTGCGCGCACAGGACGGGCAGTACGCAGGCCACCTGCGCGCGGATCCGGGCGTGCTGGGCCCAGGCGCCGCGGGCTCCGTAGAGGGCGGCCCGCTGCCAGTAACCGGCGAGGGCCAGGTGGGCGTAGGTGCCGTGGAGGAGTCCCTCCAGCGGGCGGGGGTCGCTGCGCCAGGGGGCCCAGTGGCGGGGTGTGCGGTCGGCGGTGTGCAGGGTCAGGACGTCGGTGAGGGCGGTCAGTTTGCCGTGCTGCACCTCGTGGACGAGGGTGGCGGCCAGCGCGGGCGGGGCCTGGGCGCGGGCCAGGACGGAGCCCGCGGCGGCGGGGAGGGTGGCGCCGCTGGACCGGGAGCCGCCGCCGAGCGGTACGACGGAGCGCAGCAGCTGGACGGTCTCCTGGGCGCGGGTGGTGTCGTAGCGCTGGAGCAGGGTGAGGGCGCCGGTCCACTGGGTGTCCCAGCGTTTGTGGCCGCGGGGTGTGAGCCGGCGGGCGGGCCGGACGGGTGCGGGGCGGGCGGGGCCGGGTGCCCGGTAGGGGTCGAGGTCGTCGAGGGCGGTGCGGCCCCCGGGCAGGGCGTGCAGGGGCAGGATGGCGGGGTCCTCGGGGTCCCAGGAGCGCTCGGTGAGGGTGAGCGGGCCGGGGCGGTCGGGGCGCAGCAGTCCGAGGGTGGGCAGGGCGAGCCGGCCGTGGAGGGGCCGCAGGGTGTGGGTGAAGGCGATCCGGGCCCGCAGGGCGGCGGCGACGGCGAGGGCGCCGAGGTGGCCGAGGTCGGCCGGGGGTCCGGAGGGGGCGTGGAGGCGGCGCAGGGTCTCCTCGGCCCATACCCCGGTGGCGGGGTAGTGCAGTACGTCGCGCACCGCGTCGGGGTCGCGGCGCTCGGCTTCCTCGAGGAGGGCCCAGTGGTCGGCGGCGGCCCCGGAGCGGCCGCCGGGGGCGGCGTCGAGGACCGCGCGCAGCAGGAGCAGGCGCTTGGAGCGCCGTACGTCGCGCACCAGGCGGGTGCCGTCGGCGCTGGGTTCGGTGGAGGCGAGGGCGCGCAGGGTGCGGGAGGGGACGTGGAAGGCGGCGGGCACGGCGGTCACGAGCCGCCGCCTGCTCGCGCGGGCGCGGTTCCGCTGCCGGGGCTCCGGCCCGGCCCCGGCGGACCGGGCCGGACCGTCGAAGCTCGCGGCCCGGGGAAATCCAGCCCCTCCGGCGTTTGAGGAGGGGGGGCCGGGGCGGAGCCCCGTGCAGCGGACCCACACCCGTTCGTGATCGTTCGGCTCATCGCTGCACCTCCCCGCTGCGGACGGTCCATCCCTGCCCCCCGCCGGGTCCCTGCTAACGGCGGAAAGTGGTCAAACCCGTGTCGGGATCGCGCAATGCCGGAAGGGGCGGTTCAGGTTCCCGGGTCGTCGTAGGCGTTCAGGATCTCGGCCGGGTGGGTCACGCGCTCGACCATGCCCTCGATCACGTGGGCGAGCGCGGGGTCGTCTATCCCGCGCAGCGCGGCCAGGTCCAGCCCGGAGAGGTCCGGCAGCCGTCCAGAGCACTCGCGGCGCGCGACTGCTTCCTGATGCTGAGTCACCATGGGCTGCCCGTCCCCCTGTTGGTTCGGCTTCCTGCGGCTTCGACGGTCCACTGCCCTTTCCCCTCCTCCGGCGTGCGGAAACTGCTCAGAGGTCGGCTTCGAGGGCGCGCGCGCGGGTGCGCAGGGCCTCGCACCGCTCCTCGTCGGCGTCCGGGCCGAGCCGCGTCCACAGGTCCAGTGCGGAGCGGTACGCGTCGAGGGCCGCGCGGGGGCGGGCCAGCCTCTCCAGCACCTCCCCGCGCAGTTCTTGCACACGGGCCGCCAGCCGGAGGGCGCCGTCCGCGCGCTCCTCGTGCTCCCCGTGCTCCCCGTGCTCCGACCGGTCGGCCTCCAGGGCCGCCCGCCAGGCCCGCCGGTAGGAGTCCGCCGCGCGGTCGAGGCGGTCCAGGGCCCGGGTGTGGGCGTGGATCTCCTGCTGTACGTCGCCGTGGTCCCGCAGGGCCCGGGCCCGGTCGAGGGGGCTGCGGCTCTGCCGGGCGGCCAGCTCCAGCAGGTGCTCCGCCTCCAGCAGGTCGACGGCGTCACCCTCGTACGCGTGGCGCAGCCGCAGGCCGGTGGCGAGGCGCCGCAGCCGGTGCGCGGAGCCGGGGTCGGACTGCGGGACCGCCGCCCGGCTGTCGCGCAGTACGCGCACGGCCGCGCCGGTGAACCGCCTTCCGTCGGCGGCCCGCGCCCGGTCCAGGAGTACGTCGCCCCATTCGGGCAGCAGTTCCGTGAAGACCTCCGCGTCGCGGGGGATCAGCCGCCGGGCCCGGCCGTACGCCTCGGCGGCGTCCTCCAGCGCCGCCGGGTCCGCGTCCCGGGCGTACCGGGCCCGGTGCAGCCGGGCCTGGCCCACGAGGGCGGCCACCCGCAGCTCCGGATCCCCGCCGGCCTCCTCCAGGGCGGTCGCCAGCTGTCCGGCGGCCTCCCCCAGCCGCCAGGGCAGGTGGTGCAGCGCCCCCGCCAGCTCCACCCGTACGCCCGCCACCCGCCGGGCGCGTTCGGCGCCCCGTTCCGCGGTCCGCGTCGCGGGGTCGGCGAGGAGGGCCGTGAGGGCCGTGGTCAGGCGGGCGGCGGCCTCCTCGGCCAGGGCCGTGCGGTCGGCCGGGGCCGGCGTGTGGGGCAGGAGTGCCAGCAGGACGCGGCCCAGGGCCAGTTGCAGCTCGGGGTGCGGGACGAAGACGGGGCTCAGGCCGGGCGCGGCGCCCGCGAGGGGTTCGAGGGCGGCACGGGCCTCGCGCAGGGCGGAGGGGTCCTCGCGCAGGGCGCTGAGCCGGATCAGGGTTTCGGCCCGCCGTACGGCGCAGTCCCGGCGCAGCCGCGGGTTCGCGGCTGCGGCGCCCGCGGCCGCGAACTCCCGGTCGGCCGCCTCCAGCAGCTCCGCGTCGGGGACGGCGGCCAGGGCCCGTTCGTGGAGCACCCGGCCCCGCAGGCCCCGCGCGGGCGGGGTCCGCAGGCCGGTCAGGGCCCGCTCGGCCTCGGTGAGCAGCTCCGGGTCCCGCTGGGCGGCCCACAGCCGCAGCAGGGCCCCTGCCAGCTCCGTCTCGGCCTCCTCGGGCGGGTCGCCGGGGCCGGGCGGGGCCGCCACCGCCCGCCGCAGCACGGCCACGGCCTCGTACAGGGCCCGCGGGTCGCCGTCCGCCTCGCCGTCCGCGAGCCGGGCGCGGGCGGCCCGTACGGCCCGGGCCCGTACCGGCGGCGGGAGCGGCTCCCGGATCAGCGGGCCGTCTCCCGGGTCCTCCCCCGGGATCCCCGGCAGGTAGCGCCGTACGACCTTCGCGGAGACCTCGGCGAAGGCCTGCGGGAGCCGCCCGGGCTGGGCGGTCGCCGCGCCGTCCGCCGGGCCCTCGGCCGCCGGTGCGGGCGCGGGTGCGCCCGTGAGCTGCGAGACGGCGAGCGCGGGGAAGTTCCGTACGCCCCGCCCGAAGTGCGCCAGTACGTATTCGGAGCAGTGCTTGAGCACCAGTGCGGCCTCGTCCCGCCCCAGCGGGCCCAGCAGCACGTCCTGCACCCCCGGCACGTACTCGTACCACTGCCCGGCGGTCGGGCCGGTGCGCCGCAGGAGCCCGCTGAGCAGCACTTCCGCGAGGTCGGAGGGCTCCGAGTCGGGCAGCATCGTGCGCTGCACCAGCCGCATCACGGGCAGCGTGAGCGGCGCCGCCGAGAGGTACACGGCGAGCTGTACGGCGCGGGGCGCGGCCGAGGAGCGGAACCGTCCCACCAGCTCGCGCGGCGGCCGGGCGGCCCTGGGCGGCGGCGGGGTCGCGCCGGGATGGTCGGCGAGCACCCGGCCCACCTCGGCCGGTACCGGCCCGCTGCCCAGTCCGGCGACGAGGCGGGCCCATGCGCCGAGGGCGGTCGGGCTGGGCGGCAGCACGGGCACGGTCAGCCCTCCGGTGAGCCGTCCCGGCAGCGGCGGCCGGTCCGGCCGGAACCTCAGCCTCCCGCCGGCTCCCTCGACCCGGGCGAGCGTGCCCCGTTCGGTCGGCAGCCAGCTGCGCCCCCAGAGCCGCTGGGGCAGCGGCTGCACGACCACGCACGGGGTGCACTCGGCCCACCGGTGCAGGAGCCGCTGGGCGGTGCCCTCGCGCCACATCGGTCCGGCGCAGTCGGAGACCACCATGGTCAGGGCCCGTCCGGTCGGGTCGCGCAGCTGGTCCGCGGAGCGCAGTCCGGCTCCGGCGACGGGGCCGCGTCCGAGCACCACCGTGCCGTCGGCGAGCCGGTGAAGGTAGTGCACCTGGACGTCGCGGAAGGCACCCAGCCGCTCGCACACGGAGCGCAGTTCCTCGAACATGTCCTGCCAGACGGCCATCGACGGCGATGCGTCCATCACCAGCCGTACGGTCGCCTCGCGCCGGCTCTCCGGCCTGAGCACCGGGATGACCAGTCCGAGGGCCCGCGCGCTGGCCTCGGCGGTGGCCGGTTCGTCGAGCACCCTGCGGGTGGGCGGGGCGGGCGGCCGGTGCCGCTGGAGGGCGCGCAGGGCCCGCTGGATGTCGAGGATGCGCGGCAGTGCGGCCGCGCCCGGCACGCGTACGGGCACGCCGGAGTGCCCGGGGAACTCCGCGCCCTGCACCTCCGCTTCGGCGGGCGGCTGGGCGCCGGGTGCGTAGAGCCTGACCTGGTCCTCCGCTTCCGGCTCGGCCCGTTCGGGGTCGGCCGGCGGCGGCCTGACCGGTTCCTCCGCCTCCGTGCCGGGGACCCGCACCCGCCCGGGGGGCGTCCCGGTGCGCCGTCCCGGCCGCCGGAGCCGCCCGGCGAGCCACAGTGCGTCGGCGATCTCCTCGGGGGACGGGTCGAGTCCGGCGGCGCTCAGCAGCGCGGCCAGTTCGCGGATGGCGGGTGCGACGGGTGCGGGCGCGGCGGGTGAGGGCGCGGCGGGTGAGGGCGCGGCGGGTGAGGGCGCGGCGGGGTCAGGGGCCGGTGAGGGCGCGGCGGGGTCAGGGGGCGGTGCGGGCGCGGCCGGTTCGGGCACGGCTGGATCGGGCTCGGGCACGGCCGGTCACCTCGGGCGGTCGAGGCGCTGGATGAGCAGGTCCGCGAGGTCCTCCCGGGTGGGTGGGGCGGCGTAGTGCGTGAGGTAGACGGCGTTGAGCAGCTGGTCCGCGGCGACCAGCTCCGACTGGGAGCGGCTCAGGAATTCCCGGATCAGGTCGGCCCCCGAGCGGGCGGCCTCCTCGCCGAGGTGGGCGCGGACCATGGTGGCGAGCCGCTTCTCGCCGGGCTGGCCGAGTTTGAGCTGGATGCAGCGGCGCAGCAGGGCGGCCGGGAAGTCCCGTTCGCCGTTGCTGGTGAGGACGATGAAGGGGAAGGCCCGGCACCGCACCCGGCCGCCGCGGACGGTCACCTTCGCCCCGTCGTCGGTGAGCACCCGCACCTCGGGTTCCGTGTCGGCGACCCGCTCCAGCTCGGGGAGTGCGAACTCGCCCTCCTCCAGCACGTTGAGCAGGTCGTTCGGCAGGTCGATGTCGCTCTTGTCGAGCTCGTCGATCAGCAGTACGCGGGGCCGCGCGGTGGGCAGCAGGGCCGTCCCGAGCGGTCCGAGCCGGATGTACTTGCCGATCCCGGGCACGCCGCCCGGGCCGCCGTCCCGGCCCCCTCCGCTCGCCGCGATCTGTACGTCCTGGAGGCGCGCGAGGGCGTCGTAGCGGTACAGCCCGTCCTGGAGCACGGTCCGCGAGACCACCGGCCAGCGCAGCACCCGCCCCAGTTTCAGCTCGTGGGCCACGGCGTGCGCGAGGGTGGACTTGCCGGTGCCGGGGAAGCCGGTGACGAGCAGGGGCCGCCGCAGGTACAACGCCGCGTTGATGGCCTCGAGTTCCTCGGGTTCGGGCCGGTGCAGCTCGGCGGCCTGGCGGTGGGCGCCGAGGCGCCGCGCGATGGCCCCGTCGGCCGCCCCGGCCGCGCCGGCCGCGCCGGCCGCGCCGGCCGCGCCGGCCGCGCCGGCCGCGCCGGCCGCCGGGGAGCCGCCGGGTGCCTCCGGGTCTTCCGGTTCGTCCACCGGAGCGCCGTCGAAGTCCCGCCACGGCGGCGGGTCGGGCAGTGCGTCGATCCCGTCATGGGGCTCTCCGACACCGCGGTAGATGAGCCACTCGTCGTTCATGGACGCTCCCTCGTCGAGTCCTGCCGCGCCGTCACAGATCGCCTTGCAGAGGCTCGTCGTCCGGCAGCGGCCGCGCCGGGTCCTCCCACACCAGTCCCGATCCCGCGGCCCAGTAGGCGTCGGGATCCGCCTCGTACATCCGCCCGCGCAGGGCCTGCAGGCGCCGCGGCAGCGCCTCGCCCCGGGCGGCGGCGGCCAGTTCCTCCCGCTGTCCGCGGTGGAAGGGGGCGCAGGGTGCCGCCGGGTCGGCCGGGGGCCGCCGGATCACCACCACCCCGTAGCCGGCGTCCCGTACGGCGTGCAGCGAGCCGAGGGCGGGTTCCCGCGCCGGGGCCCGGCAGTGCACGGGCACGGTGTTGTCCGGGAGCCCGGCCGACCACTGCGGCGCCGGGCTGCGCGGACGGCCGCGCACGCAGTCGGCCCGTTCGTCCAGGAGCGGTCCCGCCTGCACCCGGGCCCAGCGGGCGGCGGCCTCGGGCAGGGGCGCCCGGCTGCCGGCCGCCCACCGGAAGACGACCGGCCGCTGCACCCCCACCGGCAGTCCGCCCACGAGCCGCCAGTCGTCCACCGCCGCCCCGAACAGCTCGGGGTCGACGGCGACTTCGAGCATGGCGGCCGCCTCGTCGGTGTCCGCGCGCCGGAAGGCCTCGGCGAGCGGGGCCCGCAGCACCTCCGGCAGCTCCCGCATCACGGCCCGTACGCCGGAGTCCACCGGGGTCAGCCGCCCCGGGTGCGCGGGGCCCGCGAGCACCGAGACCCGCCAGTCGTACACGTCCGTCTCCCAGGCGTGCGCCCACAGCTCCAGCAGCGCCGAGGCACCGCCCGTCAGACCGTCCGCCCGGCGGGCCGCGGGGCCGCGCACCACCCGCCCGGCCATGGCGCGCATCCGCTCCGCCCGGTCCACGAGGCCCCGTTCCCGGCGTTCGCCCAGTTCGCGCCGCTGGGGGCGCCAGAGGCGCACGGCCGCGGCCCGGGTCCACTCCCACAGGTCCTCGTCCGCGCCGGGGGCGGACGGCTCGCGGTGGCCGGCCACGCTCACGTCCGTGGCGTAGCGGAGCATGGCCTCTGCCTCGCCCCGGCCGCTCGGCGGGTCGTACAGCATGCCGATGCCGTCGCGCCAGCTCAGCGGGGCGGGCGGGTGCGGGTCCGGTTCCTCGCCGCGGGCGGCCTCGACGAGGGCGCGTACGACCTCGGAGGAGCCGGGCGGGGGCAGTTCGGCGAGCAGCCCGAACAGCGCGGTGCGTTCGCCGGGGGCGAGCCGGCCGCGCCCGCCGTACGGGTCTCCGTCCGGCGCGGCGAGCTCGTCCTGCACGTCGGTCCAGGTCCGGCGGGTGTCGAGGTCGCTGAGGTGTTCGTCGTAGTGGTGCCGGTCGTGGGCCTGCATGACGCGGTGGTAGAGCCCGGTCTCCCCGTCCTCGCCGGCCGGCAGGGTCCTCAGCTGCACCACGGACACCGCGAGTCCCCCGCCTCCCGTGTGCCGGCGGGCCTTGACCACGCCGACCACCTCGCCGCGCGCGAGGTCGACCACGGGCCCGCCGGACATGCCGGGCTCGATCTCGTCGTCGTCGCCGAGCCGGATGGCGGCGCCGTTGCCCGCGATGCCGAGCAGCCGGGTGGTGCGTCCGGTGATCTCGGGGGTGCCGAGGTCCTCGGTGCAGCCGAAGTAGGCGGCCTCGTCGAAGCGGGGCCGGGAGCGGTCGGTCAGCCAGACGCAGGCGTGCGAGACGGGCGAGAGCACCTTCACGAGGGCCAGGTCGGGCAGGTCCCACAGGGCGCCTCGGGCGGGGCGCCGTTCCTCCAGCCGTTCGGGCAGTACGCGCTCCACGCGGCCCACGACGGTCCCGGTGCCGCCGGTGCCCGCGGAGGAAAAGGTGATGCCGACCTCGCGCCCGGTGATGCGCATGGTGGCCCCACCCCCTTCGCCGACCACGTGCGCGCACGTCAGGACCCAGCCGGGGGCGATGAAGAAGCCGCTCCCCCAGGTGGTCCCGGGCCCAGGGGTTCCATACCCGTCCGGCGGGGCGTGGACGCGTACGGTCGCGGCCAGAACGAGGGGCTCGAGGAGCTCGAAGGCGCGTACGGACCCGCTCGTGCGCCCGTCCGTCATCCGCGCCCCCCGCTCGTGAGGCATCCAGGCTAGACCCGGCGCCGCCGCCGGCGGGAGGTCCCTGCCGGTAGGCGGATTATCCTGGCGGGAATCATTCCCCATTGGACGCGGAGACACGGAGCCCGACTTGTACTTCACCGATCGCGGCATCGAGGAGCTGGAGAAGCGGCGCGGCGAGGAGGAGGTCACCTTCGAGTGGCTCGCCGAGCAGCTGCGCACGTTCGTCGACCTGAACCCGGACTTCGAGGTCCCGGTGGAGCGTCTGGCGACCTGGCTGGCCCGCCTGGACGACGAGGACGACGACGCCGACGAGTGAGCGGGGCGCCGCCCACGACGACGGGAACACCGCTGAGCACGAGAACGGCCCGGCTGCCACGGAGGCAGTCGGGCCGTTCTCGCTTGCGCGCCGGCCTGCGGCGCGCGGGGTGGCACGAGGCGCCGGATCAGGCGGCCTTGGTCTCCCAGAAGATGCGGTCGATCTCGGCGATGAGCTCAAGGGCCTTCGCCCCGGTCGCCGGGTCGTTCGACGCCTTGGCGGCCGAGAGGGCCTTCAGGGTGTCGTTGACCAGGGTGTGCAGCTGCGGGTACTTCTCGAAGTGCGGGGGCTTGAAGTAGTCGCTCCACAGCACCGAGACGTGGTGCTTCGCGAGCTCGGCGCGCTGCTCCTTGATGGTGATGGCGCGCGCGCGGAAGTCGGCGTCGTCGTTGGCCTGGTACTTCTCCTGCACGGCCTTGACGGACTCGGCCTCGATGCGGGCCTGGGCAGGGTCGTACACGCCGCACGGCAGGTCGCAGTGGGCGGAGACCTTCGCCTTGGGGGCGAAGAGGCGGGAAAGCATTGGAGTGTGTCCTCCTCGTGATCGTCTTCTCAGGGGGGAGATTACTCGCTGGAGAACCGGATTTCGCGGGCGCCCCCATGGGCTTAGGACAAAAGTCCAGGTGCTCGGCCGGACCGGTGAGCGAACGTACGGGGCCGTGGGGCAGCATGCGGGTGTGACGAGGAGGACACGGATGGTGGAGAACGGACGCCCGCGGAAGCAGTTCGGGCTGGTCGAGGTGACGGGGGCGTCGATGGTGCCGACGCTGCTCAGCGGCGACCAGCTGCTGGTCCGTTACGGGGCCCGGGTGCGGCCGGGTGCGGTGGTCGTGCTGCGCCACCCCTTCCAGCAGGACCTGCTGGTGGTCAAGCGGGCGGCGGAGCGGCGGCCGGGCGGCTGCTGGTGGGTGCTCGGCGACAACCCGTACAACGAGACCGGCGACAGCACCGTGTACGGGCCGGTGCCCGACGAGCTGGTGCTGGCGACGGCGTTCCTGCGGCTGCGGGCGCGCGAGGAGGGTCAGCGCTCGCTGAGGGCGTGGCTCTCCTGGGCGGTCTCGGCGCTGCGGCCGCTGCGGGCGGACGCCTCGGCCTCCAGGCGCTTGCGGGCGCGGTAGGCGGCGACGTTGGCGCGGGTGGCGCAGCGGTCGGAGCAGTAGCGCCGGGAGCGGTTGGTGGAGGTGTCGAGGTAGGCGTTGCGGCAGGGCGCGGCCTGGCAGAGGCCGAGGCGGTCGGGGCCGTGCGCGGTGAGGTGGAAGGCCAGCCCGAAGGAGGCGATGGCGGCGTAGCCGGCGGAGGCGTTCGAGGGGTGGTCGGCGAGGTGGATGTGCCAGTCGGGCTGTCCGGTCTCGTCGAGGGTCTCGTGGCCGGAGACCTGGGGGCTGACGGGGAACTCCATGAGCAGCGAGTTCAGCAGGTCGACGGCGAGGACGTGGTCGCCGCTGTCGGCGGCCTCGAAGACGGCGCGCAGCCGGGCGCGGACGTTGCGGAAGCGGGTCACGTCGGTGTCGGTGACGCGGCGGGCCATCTGCTGGCTGGCGCCGAACAGGGCGCGGACGGCGTCCACCGAGGTGAGCGAGTCCTTGTTGCGGGCCGGCTCCTCGGTGTTGACCAGGCGCACGGCGAAGTCCGAGTAATGGGCCAGTTCCACTTGTAGTCCTTACGGATGCGGATTAATGTCTCGGGTAACGGCTGATATGTCTTCGAGGGTATTACGTACGGAGGGGTTCGTGATGGCGAATACGGCGGATACCGCGACTGCAGCGGACGCGGCGACCACCGACAGCACCACCACCACCGAGTACTGGCAGGCCTGGCAGGACAGCTGGGACCGGCAGCAGGAGTGGTACATGCCCGACCGCGAGGAGCGGTTCCGGGTGATGCTGGACATGGTCGAGGCGCTGGTCGGCCCCACCCCCCGGGTGCTGGATCTCGCGTGCGGTACGGGAAGTATTACGGACCGGGTCCTCAAGCGGTTCCCGGGAGCCACCAGTACGGGCGTCGATCTCGACCCCGCGCTGTTGACGATCGCCGGGGGCCACTTCGCCGGCGACCCGCGGGTCACGTTCGTGACCGCCGACCTCAAGGACCCGGACTGGCGCTCCGCGCTCCCCCACGAGACGTACGACGCGGTCCTGACGGCCACCGCCCTGCACTGGCTGCACAGCGAGGACCTCGCCGTCCTCTACGGGCAGATCGCGCCGCTGGTGGCCCCGGGCGGGGTGTTCATGAACGCCGACCACATGCCCGACCCGGCCACCCCGCGCATCGACGCCGCCGAGCACGCCCACCGGCACGCGGCCATGGACGCGGCGAAGGCGGCCGGGGCCGCGGACTGGCGCGAGTGGTGGGCGCTGGCGGCGGCGGACCCGCTGCTGGCCGAGCCGGTGAAGCAGCGCTTCGCGATCTACGGGGAGCACGCCGACGGCGACACCCCGCCCGAGGCCTGGCACGTGCGCACGCTCCTCGGCGCCGGGTTCGCGGAGGCCCGTGCGGTCTGGCGCTCCCCCTCGGACGCACTGGTCCTAGGACTGAAGCAGTAACTTTCCGGCGGCAGCGGAAAGGGGCGGTACGGAGATCCGTACCGCCCCTTGTCCACGCCCCTTCAGGGGCGCGGGGAACTGCGCGACCAGCCACGGCCGGCCCGCAGCTCCCCGACCACGTTTCCCGCGGAGCGCTAGAGCACCTTGGAGAGGAACGCCTTGGTGCGGTCGTGCTGGGGGTTGCCCAGCACGTCCCGCGGGTTGCCCGACTCGACGACCACACCGCCGTCCATGAAGACGAGGTTGTCGCCGACCTCGCGGGCGAAGCCCATCTCGTGCGTGACCACGATCATGGTCATGCCCGACTCGGCCAGGTCCCGCATGACGTCCAGGACGTCACCCACCAGCTCCGGGTCGAGCGCCGAGGTGGGCTCGTCGAAGAGCATCAGCTTCGGCTCCATGGCCAGCGCACGGGCGATCGCCACGCGCTGCTGCTGGCCGCCGGAGAGCTGGGAGGGGTAGTTCCCGCCCTTGTCGCCGAGGCCCACGCGGTCCAGGAGGCGTACGGCACGCTCGCGCGCCACCGCCTTGGACTCGCCCTTGACCAGGACCGGGGCTTCCATGACGTTCTCTATGGCCGTCATGTGCGGGAAGAGGTTGAAGCGCTGGAAGACCATGCCGATGTCCCGGCGCTGGGCCGCGACCTCGCTGTCCTTCAGCTCGTAGAGCTTGTCGCCCTTCTGCTTGTACCCCACCAGCTCGCCGTCGACCGAGAGCCGGCCGGCGTTGATGCGCTCCAGGTGGTTGATGCACCGCAGGAAGGTGGACTTGCCGGAGCCGGACGGACCGACCAGGCAGAAGACCTCACGGGGGGCGACTTCCAGGTCGATCCCGCGGAGGATGTGGGCGGCGCCGTACGACTTGTGGACGCCCTCGGCCTTGACCATCGGCTGAGCGGTCATCGCGCGACCTCCGTACGGCGGAACATGTTCAGGTTGGCCTTCAGACGCTGGAACGGCGTCGGCGGCAGGTTCCGCGTGGAACCACGGGCGAAGCGGCGCTCCAGGTAGTACTGGCCGACGCTGAACACACTGGTCAGGGCGAGGTACCAGAAGGAGGCCACGAACAGCATCTCCATGATGGCACCGGCCGTGTTGCCGATGTTCGACGAAGCCCGCAGGAGTTCCGTGTACTGCACCGCCGAGACCAGGGAGGAGGTCTTCAGCATGTTGATGAACTCGTTGCCCGTCGGCGGGATGATCACGCGCATCGCCTGCGGGAGCACGATCCGGCGCATGGTCTTCGACTGCGGCATGCCGAGCGCGTGGGCCGCCTCGGTCTGGCCCTCGTCGACCGACTGGATGCCGGCCCGGACGATCTCCGCCATGTAGGCGCCCTCGTTCAGGCCGAGGCCCAGGAGGGCGACCATGAACGGGGTCATGACGTCGACGGTCTCGTTCTTGTAGATCGGACCGAGGTTGATGTACTGGAAGATCAGCGACAGGTTGAACCACACCAGCAGCTGCACGTACACCGGGGTGCCGCGGAAGAACCAGATGTAGAGCCAGGAGACGGCGCCCGTCACCGGGTTCTTGGACAGGCGCATCACCGCGAACACGATGCCGAGCGCGAGGCCCAGGGCCATGGCCGAGACGCTGATGATCACGGTGTTGCCGAGACCGCTCAGGACCGCCGGGTCGAACAGCTTGCCGCGGACCGTCTGCCAGATGACGTTGCCGTTGGCGAAGGCGTAGACGATCCAGCCCAGCAGCGCGACGACGACGACGCCGCTGACCCAGCGGCCGTAGTGCCGCACCGGGATGGCCTTGATGGCCTCGTACGGGGTACCCGAGGCGCCGGGTCCGGCCGGCTGGTTATCGGCCGGACCCTTTTCGATCTTGTCAGTCACAATGACTGCCCTTCAGTGGAGCGTGGAGCGGGGCGGGACTGACCTACTGGCCGGCGTTGATCGTCGCGGACTTGACGGCGCTGTCCTGCACGTTCCACTTCTCCAGCGCCTTGGCGTAGGAGCCGTCCTTGATCGCGGCGTCGAGGGCCTGCTTCAGGGCGTCGCGGAGCTGGGTGTTCTCCTTGCTCACGCCGATGCCGAAGAGGCCGACGTCGCTCTGCTGGCCGGCGATCTCGAAGTCGTTGCCGCCACCGGAGGTCTTCACCGTGTAGGCCGCGACCGGGTAGTCGTTCAGGTCGGCGACGGCGCCGCCGGCCTTGACGCGGGTCTGCGCCTCGGCGTCGGTGTCGAAGGCCTGGATGGTGAGCTTCTTGTCACCGCACTTCTCGGCCTGCGCCTTGAAGGTGTCCTCGTAGATCGTGCCGCGCTGGACGGCCACGGTCTTGCCGCAGAGGTCGTCCATGGACTTGATGCCCTCGGGGTTGCCCTTCTTGACGAGGAGCGAGAGGCCGGAGGAGAAGTAGTCGACGAAGTCGATCCCCTTGCCGATCTTCTGACCCTTGTCGTCCAGACCCTCCTGGCGCTTCTTGTTGTCGGTGATCGACGACATGATCGCGTCCTCGCGGCCCGTGTAGATCGAGGTGATCAGGCCGTCGAAGGTGCCCGCGGTGAACTGGAACTTCACACCGAGCTGCTTGCTGAGCGCCTCGGCGATGTCGGGGTCGACACCGACGATCTTGCCGCCCTCGACGAACTCCATCGGGGCGTAGGCGGAGTCCGTGCCGACCTTGATGACACCCGCGTCCTGGATCTTCTTCGGCAGCGCCGAGAAGAGGGGGGCCGAGCTGTCCTTCTGCGTGCCGCCGGAGGGGGTCGCGGAGGAGCCCTTCTCCGTCTGGTCGCCACAGCCGGTCAGGACCAGGGCGCCGGCGACCGCGATCGCGCCGACCGCGGCGATCCGGGACCGGGCGGCGGTCGTACGACGGGTGGTGCTTGCGGTCATGGCTTCGTTCCTCCGGCTGGTGGAAAAGGATCGAGAAGCGGTCGGACACGCACCATCGGGTGTCGCGACCTTGTGTGATTACGGCATCTTGCCATTCGGACTGAGACATTCAGGGTGCCCGTCAGGTCAAAATCGCATAACGGGCGACCGGGGTGACCCAACAGGACTGCGGAGCAGGGCCGTCGATGCCGCAGATACTGCCGTGACCAGGCGTTTTCTCAAGAGTTTCTTCTGCTCGTCTCGCCTGTCGGACATCAAGCTTTGGACTTTTAGCCAAAAGCGGGACAGAAGGCCTACAGTCGAGGCGGAATCGACTCGTCTGGGTGAGCGTTCTTCGGGTAGAACAGATCCTTACACCCCTCATCCGGGGCTCAGGGCGCGCGTGCGGCGCGCCCGCGCGTACGAACCTCCCCTCTGCGGAGACGGGCCAACCGTCGAAGCGGAGTACGTACTCGGTGCCCGCCCACCCCTTAACCAGGAGTGGCCACCCTCAACGATTCAAAGGACTTAAGGGGTCACATCAAGTGGCAGCGGAGATCGTCAACCCTCGCAGTGACAACAGCGTTACGGACAACAACCCGGACGCGGTGTTCGCGCTGCACCGGGGCGGCAAGATGGCCGTCCAGGCCACCGTGCCTGTCAACAACAAGGACGACCTGTCCCTGGCTTACACGCCGGGCGTGGCGAAGGTGTGCACCGCCATCGCCGAGCAGCCCGAGCTCGTGAACGAGTACACCTGGAAGTCCAACGTGGTCGCCGTCGTCACCGACGGCACGGCCGTGCTCGGACTCGGTGACATCGGTCCCGAGGCCTCCCTCCCCGTGATGGAGGGCAAGGCCATCCTCTTCAAGCAGTTCGGCGGCGTGGACGCGGTTCCGATCGCGCTCGCGACCAAGGACACGGACGAGATCGTCGAGACGGTCATCCGTCTCGCCCCGTCCTTCGGCGGCGTGAACCTGGAGGACATCTCCGCTCCCCGCTGCTTCGAGATCGAGCGCCGCCTCCAGGAGGCCCTCGACATCCCGATCTTCCACGACGACCAGCACGGCACGGCCATCGTGACGCTGGCCGCCATGCGCAACGCCGCGAAGCTCACCGGGCGCACGCTCGGCGACCTGCGCGCCGTGATCTCGGGCGCCGGCGCCGCGGGCATCGCCATCGCGAAGATCCTCGTGGACGCGGGCATCGGCGACGTCTGCGTCACCGACCGCAAGGGCGTCGTCTCGGCGGACCGCACCGACCTGACGGACGTCAAGGCGGAGATCGCGGGCCTGACCAACAAGACCGGCCAGACCGGTTCGCTGGAGCAGGCCCTGGCCGGCGCGGACGTCTTCATCGGCGTCTCCGGCGGCACGGTTCCGGAGGAGGCCGTGGCCTCGATGGCGAAGGACGCCTTCGTCTTCGCCATGGCCAACCCGAACCCGGAGGTCCACCCGGACGTCGCGCACAAGTACGCGGCGGTCGTGGCCACGGGCCGCTCGGACTTCCCGAACCAGATCAACAACGTCCTGGCGTTCCCGGGCATCTTCGCGGGCGCCTTCAAGGTCCGCGCCTCCCGGATCACCGAGAACATGAAGATCGCGGCTGCCGACGCCATCGCCGGTGTCGTCGCCGACGACGAGCTCACGGCCGAGTACGTGATCCCGTCGCCGTTCGACACCCGCGTCGCCGAGGCCGTCGCCACGGCCGTGGCCGCCGCGGCCAAGGCCGACGGCGTGGCCCGCCTGGCCTGACCGACGGGCTGAGCAGTACGGGCGGGGCCCGGCCGGAGCGATCCGGCCGGGCCCCGCCCGCTTTCGTACCGGCACGGTGCGACGAAGACCTCACCCTCCCGGTCCCGGAGGGGCTGGAACCCCGCGCCTACCCAGCGGTAGCGTCGCGTCATGTTCGCTGCCTATGCCGCCCGAATCGACCGTGACCAGCCGCTGAACGGCCTCGAGCTGGGCGAACGCCCCGCTCCCGAGGCCCGGCCCGGCTGGGTGACCGTGAACGTCAAGGCCGCCTCCCTCAACCACCACGACCTGTGGTCGCTGCGCGGAGTCGGCCTCGGCGAGGAGAACCTCCCGATGATCCTCGGCTGCGACGCCGCCGGGATCGACCAGGACGGCAACGAGGTCGTCCTGCACTCCGTGATCGGCCAGAGCGGCCACGGAGTCGGCCCGGACGAGCCCCGTTCGATCCTGACCGAGCGTTACCAGGGCACCTTCGCCGAGCAGGTGTCCGTCCCCGCCTGGAACGTGCTGCGCAAGCCCGCCGAGCTGTCCTTCGAGGAGGCCGCCTGCCTCCCGACCGCCTGGCTGACCGCGTACCGCATGCTCTTCACCAACGCGGGCGTCCGCCCCGGCGATTCGGTACTGGTCCAGGGCGCGGGCGGCGGGGTCGCGACCGCCGCCATCGCGCTGGGCAAGGCGGCGGGCCTGCGGGTCTACGCCACCAGCCGCGACGAGGCCAAGCGCAAGCGGGCCGTCGAGCTGGGCGCGGTGGACGCCTTCGAGCCGGGCGCCCGCCTCCCGCACCGCGTCGACGCGGTGATCGAGACGGTCGGCGCGGCCACCTGGTCCCACTCGGTGAAGTCCCTGCGCCCCGGCGGCACCCTGGTCATCTCCGGCGCCACGAGCGGAGACCGCCCGGCGCACGCCGAGCTGACCCGGATCTTCTTCCTGGAGCTCAAGGTCGTCGGCTCCACGATGGGCTCGAAGGACGAGCTGGAGGACCTGCTGTCGTTCTGCGCGACGACGGGCCTGCGGCCGGTCATCGACGAGGTCCTGCCGCTGGACCGGGCGCGGGAGGGCTTCGCGAAGGTCGAATCGGGCGACCTCTTCGGCAAGGTGGTCCTGCGGCCCTGACGCCCCGCCCCTCCGGGCATGTCAACCGGGGTTGACGAACCTCCCGCGTCAACCTACATTGACATGCATGACGGAAGCTACCGACCTCGCCGAACGGGCCGGTGACCGTGACCCGCGCGTGGGCCTGCGTGCCGTGGCCGCCCTCCGCAGACTGCTGGAGCAGCTGGAGGCCGTACAGGTACGCAGTGCCCGCGCGCAGGGGTGGTCCTGGCAGGAGATCGCGGCCGAGCTGGGCGTGAGCCGGCAGGCCGTGCACAAGAAGCACGGGAGGCTTTGATGTTCGAGCGATTCACCCAGGACGCCCGCGCCGCGGTCACGGGCGCCGTCGCCGAGGCCCGCGAGGCGGGCGCCGCGACGGTCACCGAGGAGCACCTGCTCCTCTCCCTGCTGGCCCTGGGCGCCCTGGACCCCCTGGGCGTCGACCGGGCCTCGGTGGCCGCGGACCTCGCCGCGGCCCGCCGCCGGGGCGGCATGTCGAGGGCCGACGAAGAGGCCCTGGCGGACCTCGGCATCGACGTGACGGAGATCGTCACCCGCATCGAGGAGACCCACGGCGAGGGCGCCCTGTCGGCCCCGGGGCCGCGCAGGCGCACGCTGGGCGACTCGCTCCGCTCGGCCCTGGGCCGCCCGGAACCGGCCGGCCGCCACGTCCGGTTGACCCAGGGCGCGAAGAAGGCCCTGGAGCAGTCCCTGCGCATCGCGCTCGGCCGCAAGGACCGCCACATCGGCACCCTGCACCTGCTCCTGGCACTCCTGTCCCGCCCCGGCACCCCCGCCGAAGTCCTGACGGACCACGGCGTCACCTACACCACGGCAGAATCCGCCCTGGCAGCCTGACTCGCACGTCCGGGCGGTTTCAGCCCGTCCGGCGTTCGAGGACCGGGGGTCCGGGGCAGAGCCCCGGGGAACGGCGGAAGGGCGGGGCGGGGAGCAGCTCCGCGCAGCGGCATCCCGCAGCCCGTTCTACGGCTTGGCGCGGAGGGTGGCCGAGAGGCGGGCCGCGGCGGCCGCCAGGTCGGCCCGCGCCTCGGCCACCCGTTCCGCCGTCACCCCGTGGTCGCGCGCCGCATCGCGGACCTCGTCGCGGAAGCGGTCCAGCAGCCGGTCCAGGTCGCGGGCCGGGTCCCCGGACGCGACCAGGTCCTCGGCCCAGTCCCCCGCGGTAGCGCCACCGGCAGAGCCGCCGGCCCCGGCAGCCGCACCCCCCGCGGGTGCGTGCGCCGTACCGCCGCCACCCAGCCACGCACCGGCCAGGTTCCCCAGCACGCCCCCCGACTTGGCGAACTGCTCCTGCAGCTGCCCCGCGATGCGCTGGACCTCCTCGCGGGCCCGCTCCTGCGCCTCCTTGGCCTGGCGGCGGGCCGTCTGCGCCTCCTCACGGGCCCGGCGGCTCTCGTCCTTGGCGCGACGGGCCTGCTCCTTCCACTCCGCGCGGGCCTTGCTCATCTCCTCCTTGATCGTCTTCCATGACTCGTCGTCGACCCGGGTCGCCGAGGCGGACGCGGCCGCCCGCATCTCGCGCCGCAGGTCACCCGCCGCGCCCCGGACGTCGTCGCGGATCTCGGCGGCCAGTTCGGTCACGGAGTCGCGGATCTCCAGCTCCAGGTCTGCGAGTTCACCGCTGCGGTCGGCCAGTTCGGCGCGGCCCGCGTCGGTGATGGAGTACACCTTGCGCCCGCCCTCGGTGGCGTACGTGACCAGGCCCTCGGCCTCCAGCTTGGCCAGGCGCGGGTACACCGTGCCCGCGGAGGGCGCGTAGAGGCCCTGGAAGCGCTCCTCCAGCAGCCGGATGACCTCGTACCCGTGGCGGGGGGCCTCGTCCAGGAGCTTGAGGAGGTAGAGGCGGAGGCGGCCGTGGGCGAAGACGGGCGGCATGTCAGAGCACCTTCTTGTCGAGCGCGAGGGGGGTTTCCGTGGTGTCGGCGGCCGGGCGGCGCAGCAGCGCGATCCCTCCCGACACGGTGGTGGCCCGCAGGGTGCCGGTGCCGGCGCCGAGCGTGCCGGTGATCCGCTTGGAGCCGAACTGGCCGGAGACCCGCAGGTCCTCGAAGGCGTTGGAGACCCCGCCGGTGGCGGTGTTGGCCTCGATCCGCGCGTCGGCGGGGTGCGGGAGCCTGATCGCGACCTGACCGGAGACCGAGGTGAGCGCGATGTCCACGGGCCGGGCGGCGGCCGGGTCGAGGTCCAGGTCGATGAGCATGTCACCGCTGACCGAGTCGGCCCGTACGCTCGTGGCCGTTCCGTCGACCACGGTCAGACCGCCGGAGACCGAGTGGAACCCGAGCTCGCCGGTGACGGACTGCACCTCGACGCCGCCGGAGACGGTGTGCGCCTTGACCTGGCCGGAGAGGCCGACGAGGGTGGCGTCGCCGGACACCCCGTTGACGTCGGTGCCGCCGGAGATCCCGGACACGAACGCGGTGGCGTCGACGACGGCGACCCGTACGTGCGTGGCGGCGGGGACCGTGAGGGTGACGGCCGCGCTGCGCTCCCAGGCCTTGCGGCCGGAGGCGGAGCTGCCGGTCCAGGCCTTCCAGGGCTTGGACTCGAGCCATGTCTTGAAGCTCTGCGAGCCGTTCCAGGGCAGGTCCTCGTAGGAGACGGTGAGGGTGCCGTCCTCCTGCACCACGTACAGCGGCGGCCCGTCGACCGCGGTCACCTCGAGCCGGGCCGGGCCGTCTTCCGCCGCGACGACGTTGACCGTGCCGCTGATGAGCCGGACGCGGAGCTCGGTCACCGGCTCCTCGAAGGTGAGCTTCTGCGGTTCGGCGGCCGACCACGTCTTCTGCTCTGCCATGGTGCTGATCCTTTCTCGGTGCGTGCACGGACGGGGGCTCGACGCTCGCAACATATCGCGTCTTCTGGTCAACACGATATATCGCGGTTGGGCGAAGTCAAGCGAATGCCGTGACGGGGGGCGCGGGCGGATCGGTGCGGGGCCACGCGGGCCGGACCGGGGCCGGTGCGGGCGCGGCCGATACGGGCGCGGCCGATACGGGGCCGGTCGAGTCGGACCGGGCCGATGCGGAGAGCGCCGAGGACGGGGCCGCCGGACCCTCGGGTGCCGCTGCGCGGAGCCTCTCCCCGCCCCGCCCTTCCACCGTTCCCCGGGCTCCGCCCGGCCCCTCCCCCGGCTACCGCTGGGGGTACCCCCTGCCTCAACCGCCGGCGGGGCCGAAAGACGAACGCCGGACGGGCTGGGAGAGGCGCACACCTACGAGCCGGCAGGGGGCGGATCCAGCCCCGCCGGCGATTGAGGCGCGGGGTCCGGGGCGGAGCCCCGGGGGGCGGGGTTAGGGGGTGTCCGGCGGATCAGGGTCGGACAGCCCGGGTCGTCTGGTGCCGTGGATTGCAAGGCGGAGGAGGGAGCCACTGCGGAGCATTGGCGACCGACGACAACGCGGCAAGCCGCGGTGCCAGGCGGGCCGGGCCCGGCCATGATCCGCCGGACACCCCCTAGGCCGCTTCCAGGAGGGGGCTCGCGTGGTGGCGGAGCCATGCACGGTACGGCGCGGCGCGCAGGGCCGCTTCGCGGTACGCCGCACGGAGGTCCTCGAAGACCTCCCCGTGCGCACCCGGCCGCGTCGCCAACAGCAGCCGCACCGCCAGCGGATCCCCGCACAGCGGCCGGATGGCCATGTCATCCCGCGGCCCGGAGGTCGGCTGGCACGGCGCCACCGCCTCGCCGGAGACGATCAGCGAGGTCGCCGTGTGGTAGTCCGCGTGCAGTACCGGCGGGTCGAGCCCGGCCCCCGCGAACACCCGCCGCAGGCCGTCCCATTCACCGTCGACCGAGGGGTCGACCGTCCACCTGTCCTCGGCCAGGTCCCGTAACTCCACCACGGGCGAGCGCGCGGCGGGATGGTCCCTGGACATCGACACGAACTGCGGCTCCCGCTCCATCAGCACCCGCAGCTGCAGCCCCGCCGGCACCGTCAGCGGGCTGCCCTCCACCTCGTGCACGAACGCCACGTCCAGCTGGCCCGAAGCCACCATCCTCAGCAGCGCGTTGGCGGAGACGTCCACCACCAGGGAGGTCTCGGTGTCCGGCATCCGCCGGTGCAGCCGGCGCAGCCACCCCGGCAGGGCCCGGCTGGCCGTGGAGCCGAGGTTCAGCCGGGGGCCGCGGGCCTGCGCCCGCGCGTCCGCGACCAGCGCGGCCATCTCCGCGAGCAGCGGCCGGGCCCTGCCGAGGACCGCGTGGCCGAAGGGGGTGGGCCGGCAGCCGGTGCGCTCGCGCAGGAACAGTTCGCCCTCCAGGGCCCGTTCGATGCGGCGCAGCTGAGTCGTCAGGGCGGGCTGGCTCACGCCGAGCTGCCGGGCGGCCTTGTGCAGGCTGCCGGCGTCGGCGATGGCGCACAGCGCCCGCAGGTGCCTGACCTCAAGCTCCATGCCCCAGAGGGTAGGCCGGGCCGGGCGAACCGCACCAGCCGTCTTCAGGCCCTCGAATCCCGCCATTCTCAAGGAGGTTGACCTTCCGAAACCTCCCCGATAAGCCCGCGTTATCGGCGGCTGACATCATCCGCCGCCCGCTTCCGCTCCCGCAGACTCCGGTACCGAACGACCACCCCCCACCGCACCGGACGAGTAGGAGCTCCCCCACATGCGCCACTCCCGTAAGGCCGCGCTGGCCGGAACCATCGGCCTCGGCCTCGCCGCCGCCCTCGGCGGAATCGCCCCCACCGCCAGCGCCGCACCCGCCGCCGGCAATGCCTCGACGTACGCCGCGTACGAGCGTTCGGCGGAGAACGAGGCCGCCAACCGCGCCTTCTTCGACGCCGTCCGGCGTGCGGTCGCCGAGCAGCGCGCCGCGAACCCCGGCGTGCTGGCCGTGACCGTCACGTACAACACCCGCAACGCGCCGAGCTTCCGTACGCAGATAGCCCGTTCCACCCAGATATGGAACAGCTCGGTCTCCAACGTCAAGCTGCAGGAGGTGTCCTCGGGCGGGAACTTCTCGTACCGCGAGGGCAATGACTCCCGCGGCTCGTACGCGAGCACGGACGGGCACGGACGGGGCTACATCTTCCTCGACTACCGCCAGAACCAGCAGTACGACTCCACCCGGGTGACCGCGCACGAGACCGGTCACGTGCTCGGCCTGCCGGACCACTACTCGGGTCCGTGCAGCGAGCTGATGTCGGGCGGCGGCCCGGGCACCTCGTGCACGAACCCCTACCCGAACAGCACCGAGCGGTCGCGCGTGAACCAGCTGTGGGCCAACGGCCTGGTCGCCTCCGGAGCGGGGACGAAGGGCTGACCGCTAGCCGCTGCCCTCCGAGACCGCGACGTAACTCGGGCACTCCGGGTTCCGGCAGGGGCCCGGAGTCCAGTACGGGATGAAGATCCCCAGGGACTTGCGCCGCCTCAGCACCGTCTCGACGGGGCTCCCGCACGTCGGGCACGTCTGCTGCTCGTGCCCGGCGTGCGGGGCGATCGTCTCGTGCGGGCGCCGCCGCTGTTCACCGGCCATACCTCTACGGTAGGCCGGTTTTCCACTTTTGCCCGGTCAGCGCTTGACGGCGTACGAGGTGATGACCTGGCCGCCGCCGAGAGCGGTGCAGCCGGTGAGCTCCAGCGGGCGCACCCCGAATCCGGCGCGGGACATCGGCATACCGGTCCCCACGAACACCGGGTAGGTCTTGACGATGTACTCGTCGATCTCGTCCACCAGCTGGGCCGCAAGGTCGGCGCCGCCGCAGAGCCAGATGTCCAGGCCGTCCTGCGCCTTGAGCTCGCGGACCTTCGCGACGACGTCCCCGCTGATCAGCTGCACCTCCGGGTCCGGCGCCTCGGCGAGTGAGCGCGAGACGACGTACTGCTCGCGCATGTGGCCGTAGGGGCTGGGCATCCCGACCTTGAGGCCCGGCTCGTACGTGTTGCGCCCCATGATCACCGTGTCGAAGCGCTGGGGCGCGGCGTCCGCGAGCCCGAGCTGCTCGCGCCCGCCGGCGGAGATGGTCTCCGGGTACTCGACCTTCAGGTGGTCGACGAACTCGGGGTCCACGAAGGCGTAGATGAAATCGGCATCGCCGTCCGGGGCTCCGATGAAGCCGTCGACCGTGGTGGCGATGAAGTACGTGAGCTTGCGCAAGCGATTCTCTTCCGTTCGACAGTGCCACCGCACCGGGGCACGTCGAATAAAGTACTTCAGATGAAGTGGTTACGCAAGCTCCCGCCGCCCCGCCTTCCTACGACTGCGGCTTGCGCCACATCGGCCACATCAGCGGCCCGTCCGGCAGCTGCACCGCCTCTCCGGTGAACTCCCACCCCAGCCGCTCGTAGAGCGCCTTGCTGCGCTCGCTGCTCGCCTCCAGGTAGGCCGGGACTCCCTCGCGGTCGCAGCGCTCCAGCACCGGGCGCATCAGTGCGGAGCCCAGCCCCCGCCCCTGGCTGCCGGGAGCGACGGCGATCATCAGCAGGTACTCGTGCTCCTCCGCCGTGGGGTGCACCGCACCCGTCAGCCGGCCGACCAGCTCGCAGCGCTCGTTGTCCGGGTCGGCCACGGCCCGCATCTTCGCCGGGATCTCGTCCTCGCCCTCCGGCTCTCCGGCGGGGATCCGGAGCCACAGCGCGGCCGCCGAACCGTCCGCGGCGTAGTCGATGCGGCCCTCGGCGAGCGCCACGTCCACGAAGACTCCGAGGAACTTGCCGTGCACCGCGGCCATGTGCGCGGGATCCGGGAAGACCCAGCTGCTCACCGGGTCGGTGCGGAAGGCCTCGTCGAGCAGGCGCGCCACCGCGTCCCGGTCCGACCGATCCGCCTGACGTATCTCCATTACCACTGGGCACACCCTTCGCTCAAGTCCCAACGTCCTTGAGGGATCCTAGAGTTGGCCCGATCATGCGGAAAGGCCTGTTCCGGCGCCGTACGGTGCCGGAACAGGCCTTCCCCCGCCTGCCTACCGCGTGCTCACCGCGTGCGGCGCGTGACGAACTCCGCCAGCGCCAGCAGCCCGCCCGCGGCCCCGAGGTCCGCGACGGCCCGGGACAGCTGCTGCACCGCCCGGCCCATCCGGTCCGCGGCCTGGGCCTGCGCCCAGTCGCGCCCGCCGGCCCGTTCCACCGCCTCGGCGGCCCTGCGTACGTCGTCCCCGGTCATGGGGCCCGCGTACAGGGCGGCCAGTTCCTCGCCCGCCGCGGTGCCCGAGTTGAGGGCGGCGACGACCGGGAGGGACTTCTTGCGGGCGATCAGATCCGCCCCGGCGGGCTTGCCGGTGTGGCCCGGATCCCCCCAGATGCCGATCAGGTCGTCGATCAGCTGGAAGGCCAGCCCGGCCTCCCGGCCGAAGGCGTCCATCGCCTCGACCTCCTCCGGCCCGGCCCCCGCGTACAGCGCGCCCAGGGCGCACGCGCAGCCGAGCAGCGCCCCGGTCTTGGCGGTGGCCATGGTGAGGCACTCGTCGAGCGGGACGTGCGGGCGCTGCTCGAAGGCGCAGTCCGCCTGCTGGCCCCCGCACAGCTCGATGACGCAGGCCGTGAGCCGGGCCGCGGCCTCCGCGGAGGCAGGATGCGGGTCCTCGGCGAGCAGCCGCAGCGCGAGCGCCATCATGGCGTCACCCGTGATGATCGCGTCCGGTATCCCGAAGACGGTCCAGGCCGTGGACCGGCCGCGCCGCTGGACGTCCCGGTCGATGACGTCGTCGTGCAGCAGCGTGAAGTTGTGCGCCAGCTCCACGGCGACCGCCGCCGCCCGTACCGCGTCGTCCGGCTCCCCGCCCGGACCCCGCAGGGCCTGGGCGGCGGCCAGGACCAGGGCGGGCCGGATGGCCTTCCCCGTGTTGCCCGCGGCGGGCGTGCCGTCCGCGTGCTCCCAGCCGAAGTGGTACATCGCGACCCGCCGCATCGAACCGGGCAGGCTCTCGACCGTCCGGCGCAGCTGCGGGTTGACCTCTTCCCTCGTCCGCTCCAGCAGGACGGCGGCCTCCCGGCCCTCGCCCGCGGTCAGGGCGGCGCTCATGGCGTTCACGCTGATCCCGGCCTTCCCGGCGCTCCCCGCGCTCAGCGCCAGCGGCCGATCTCGACGTTCTCCAGTACGCCGATCGCGTCCGGCACCAGCACCGCGGCGGAGAAGTAGGCGGTGACCAGGTACGAGATGATCGCCTGGTCGCTGATCCCCATGAAGCGGACCGACAGGCTCGGCTCGATCTCGTCGGGGATGCCGGGCTGGTGCAGGCCGATCACGCCCTGCTCGTCCTCGCCGGTGCGCATGCAGAGGATCGAGGTGGTGCGGGCGTCACTGATCGGGATCTTGCTGCTCGGGAAGATCGGCACCCCGCGCCAGGACGGCACGCGGTGGCCGTCGACCTCCACCGACTCCGGGTAGAGCCCGCGCTTGTTGCACTCGCGGCCGAAGGCGGCGATCGCCTTGGGGTGGGCGAGGAAGAGCTTGGAGCCGCGCCGCATGCTGAGCAGCTGGTCCATGTCGTCGGGGCTGGGCGCGCCGTCGTGGGGCTGGATGCGCTGGTCGTAGTCGGCGTTGTGGAGCAGGCCGAAGTCGGTGTTGTTGAGCATCTCGTGCTCCTGGCGCTCGCGCAGCGCCTCGACCGTGAGCCGCAACTGCTGCTCGGTCTGGTTCATCGGCTGGTTGTAGAGGTCGGCGACGCGCGTGTGCACGCGCAGGACCGTCTGCGCGATGGAGAGTTCGTACTCGCGCGGGTGGGCCTCGTAGTCGACGAAGGTTCCGGGGAGCACGGCCTCGCCGCGGTGGCCGGCGGAGAGGTCGATCGCGGCCTCGCCGTACTTGTTGGTGCGCTGTTCGGGAAGGGTCCGGACGCGCTCCACGTGCGCGCGCAGGGAGTCGACGCGGTCGGCGAGCAGCTGGAAGTCCTGGCGGGTCAGGACCAGGGCGGTGCCGGAGGTGGCGGCGCGGGCGGTGTACTCCCAAATCGATTCTTCGTCGACGAGCGCGTCCTCGCCGAAGAAGGCGCCGTCGGCGACGGTCCGCAGGACGGCGTCGTCTCCGTAGGGGCCGGGGCCGATGTGGTCGATGCGGCCGTGGGCGAGGAGGAACACCTGGTCGGAAGGGCTGCCGAAGGAGGTCAGCTCCTGGCCGGGCTCGAAGTCGATCTGCCGGCAGCGCTGGGCGAGTTCGGTGAGCACCGCCTCGTCCTCGTAGTCGCGCAGGAGCGGGAGTTCGCCGAGCTCGGCGGGGATGACCTGGACCTGGCTCCCGGTCTTGACGAACTCGACGATGCCGTTGCCGACCGAGTAGCTGAGCCGGCGGTTGACGCGGTAGGTGCCGCCCTGCACCGAGACCCACGGGAGCATCTTCAGGAGCCACCGCGAGGTGATTTCCTGCATCTGCGGCGCGGACTTGGTCGTGGTTGCCAAGTTCCGTGCGGCCGATGTCCCGAGACTGCGCTGCGGCGTCTGGGCCTCGGACTCGGAACCTGCCTGGACCGACATGAATTTCCCCTTCGATCACTCCATGGATCTGCAGGATGCAGCCTTTCAGTACGTAGCGTGATGAGACCATTACACAAAAGGGTGGGACTACTCCGTACGAGCGCGGGGCACCCTTTGGGGTCGCCCGCTCCCCCCGCACGCCCCCTGCGCACCTCGCACCCCACCCAGTTCCGGCCATTAATTTGCACTTCGGATTCAAGTTTTCTACGGTCGACCCATGCGGCTGACCCGATTCACCGACCTGGCGCTGCGCATCCTGATGCGCCTGGCCGTCGCGGAGACGGACCTCCCGACCACGCGGGACGTCGCGGCGACCATGCAGGTGCCGTACACGCACACCGCCAAGGTGGTCGCCAGGCTGCAGCACCTCGGCCTGGTCGAGGCCCGGCGCGGGCGGGGCGGCGGGCTCACCCTGACCCCCGCCGGCCGGGCCGCCTCGGTGGGCGGCGTGGTCCGCGAGCTGGAGGGTGCGGGCGACGTCGTCGACTGCGACGGCACCGTGCCGTGTCCGCTCCGCTCCGCCTGCGTGCTGCGCGGCGCGCTGCGCCGGGCCCAGGAGGCCTTCTTCGCCACACTGGACCCGCTGACGGTGAACGACCTGGTCGCGGCCCCGACGGGGCCGCTGCTGCTGGGCATTTCGGGCGGGCCGCCGACAGGGGCCGAAAGTCCCTGACGGCCAGGGCCTGATGGCCGGTTTCCGCCCGTCGCCGGTCCGCCTAGGCTCAGGCTGACGGCAAGCTCGAACGGAGGTCCGCACCGCGGCGGACCTTTTTTCGGGCCGAAAATACGCATCTCAGATGCCAATTAACTGCACCATCTGCACCCCTGCACCACCCACACGCGAGGAGTTCCGCATGCTTTCCGAGAAGTCGACGGCGACCGTACGAGCCACCCTGCCCGCCGTCGGGGCCGCCATGGGCGAGATCGCGGAACTCTTCTACACGAAGCTGTTCGCGGCCCACCCGGAGCTGATCCGCGACCTCTTCAACCGGGGCAACCAGAGCGCCGGCCTCCAGAAGCAGGCCCTCGCCGGCTCCATCGCGGCCTTCGCCACGCACCTCGTCGAACACCCCGACACCCGCCCGGACGTGATGCTGAACCGCATCGCCCACAAGCACGCGTCGCTCGGCGTCACCCGCGAGCAGTACCCGGTCGTCCACCAGCACCTGTTCGAGGCGATCGCGGAGGTGCTCGGCGAGGCCGTCACCCCCGACGTCGCCGCCGCCTGGGACGAGGTCTACTGGCTGATGGCGAACGCCCTCATCGCCATCGAGGAGCGCCTGTACGCCGAGCAGCAGGTGCTCGCCGGCGACGTCTGGCGCGAGTGGACGGTCGCCGCCCGCGTCGAGGAGACCGCGGACTGCGCCACCTTCCGGATCACCCCGGCGGACGGCGCCCCCGCCCCCGCGCACCTGCCCGGCCAGTACGTCTCCGTCCAGGTCGAACTCCCCGACGGCGCCCGCCAGATCCGCCAGTACAGCCTCATCACCTCCCCCGGCTCCCCGGTCCGCGCCATCACCGTCAAGCGGGTGCACGGCCCGGCCGCGGCGGGCCCCGACGGCGAGGTCTCGGGCCACCTGCACGCCCGCGTCCGCGCCGGCGACACCCTGCGCGTCTCGGCGCCGTACGGCGATCTGACCCTCCGGGACTCCGGCGCGCCGGTCCTGCTCGCCTCGGCGGGCATCGGCTGCACCCCGATGCTCTCGATGCTGGAGCACCTGGCCGACACCGCGTACGCCGCCCCGGTCACGGTGCTGCACGCGGACCGCTCCCCGGCCGACCACCCGCTGCGGGGCGACCACCAGGCCCTGACCCACAAGCTCGCGGACGCCGCCGCCCACTTCTGGTACGAGGAATCGGCCGAACCCGGCCACCGCACCGGCTTCATGGACCTCGCGTCCGTCCCCGTCGCCCCCGGCACCAAGGCCTACCTCTGCGGCCCGCTCCCCTTCATGCGGGCGGTGCGCGAGCAGCTGCTCGCCAAGGGCGTACCGGCCGCGGACATCCACTACGAGGTGTTCGGCCCCGACATGTGGCTGGCTTCCGCCTGATAAGTGGCCGGATCCCGCCCTAGCGGCGGAAGGGCCGCCTCCACTAAACCGTAGCGTGACCAGGCGGACACGCAGGGTGTCCGCCAAGCACCGCAACGAAGGAGGCGGCCATGGCCGCACCCATGTCCGCGGACCGGTTCATCAACGCACTGCGCCACGAAGGGCTGACCGTCGTCGAGGTCGGCGCCTGGCGCACCCACAACCGCAACCACAAGGGCCCCTGGGGCCCGGTGAACGGGGTGATGATCCACCACACCGTCACCCACGGCACCGCCTACACCGTCCGGCTCTGCCGCGAGGGCGACGAGGACCTCCCCGGCCCCCTCTGCCACGGCGTGATCACCAAGGACGGCCGCGTCCACCTGGTCGGCTACGGCCGCGCCAACCACGCGGGCGCCGGGGACTCCGACGTCCTGGCGGCCGTCATCGCGGAGAAGCGCCTCCCGCCGGACAACGAGGCGGACACCGACGGAAACCGCCACTTCTACGGCTTCGAGTGCGAGAACCTCGGCGACGGCAAGGACCCGTGGCCGGCGGTCCAACTGGACGCCATCGCCCGCGCGGCGGCGGCGATCTGCCGGGTCCACGGCTGGACGGCCCGCTCGGTCATCGGCCACCTGGAATGGCAGCCGGGCAAGATCGACCCGAAGGGCTTCACGATGCAGTCCATGCGCGACCGCATCACGGAACGCCTGAAGTAGCCCCGGGCGGGGGCGCCCCACAATGGACGGGTGGACCACCCCGAACTGCGCCCCCGCCCGCCCTCGCCGCTGCAAGAGGTCCGCGACGACAGGTTCGAGCGGCACGGCGTCCGTCTCCTGCTCAAGCGGGACGACCTGGTCCACCCCGAGCTGCCCGGGAACAAGTGGCGCAAGCTCGCGCCGAACCTGCGGGCCGCCGTGGAGGCGGGGCACGGGGCCCTGGTCACCTTCGGCGGGGCGTACTCGAACCACCTGCGGGCCACCGCGGCCGCCGGGCGGCTGCTCGCGATGGAGACCGTGGGGATCGTGCGCGGGCACGAGCTGGCCGGGCGGCCGCTCAACGATTCGCTGGCCCGGTGCGCGGCCGACGGCATGCGGCTGCACTTCGTGGCCCGGTCGGAGTACCGGCGCAAGGCCGAGCCGGAGGTGCTGGCGCGGCTGGTGGGCGAGGCCGGGGCGGAGGGCGCGTACGTGGTCCCGGAGGGCGGGAGCAACGCCCTCGCCCTGCGGGGCTGCGCGGAACTGGGCCGGGAGCTGCGCGGTGCGGCCGATGTGGTCGCCGTGGCCTGCGGGACCGGCGGGACCCTGGCCGGGCTGGCCGCCGGGCTGGAGCCCGGGCAGCGGGCGCTGGGCGTCCCGGTGCTGGCGGGCGGGTTCCTGGGGGCGGAGATACGTTCCCTCCAGGCGGCCGCGTTCGGGGGGCCGGCCGGGGAGTGGAGCCTGGCCGAGGGGTACGACCACGGCGGCTACGCCCGCATCCCCTCCCCCCTGGAGGCCTTCGCCACGGAGTTCGGGCACCGGCACGCGCTGCCGGTGGAGCGGATCTACGTGGCGAAGCTCCTGTGGGCCCTGGCCGACCTCACCGCGTCGGGCGCCTTCCCCTGCGGGACCGCCCTGGCCGCGGTCATCACGGGCCGCCCGTAGCCTCCCGGCGGGGCCGGTTTCCCTCGGGCGGGTCCCGCCCGTGCCCCGCGGGGCTCTGCCGCCGCGCCCCGATCGCCGTGCCCGGCGGGGCTCCGCTGCCGGGGCTCCGCCCCGGACCCCGCGCCTCAAACGCCGGCGGGGCTGGTTTTGCCTCGGCGGGACCGGCCGGTTGGGGCGGGGCCCCTCCGGAGTGTCTCCTCGTCCTCGCGCCTGCGGGCAGTGCTG